>CAYUAC010000001.1:0-19557 GCA_964442515.1 uncultured Campylobacterales bacterium
TTTTGGTATGCTATTATCGGTTTAACAATTTTTTTGGGAGCGGATATGGAAAATTTGGCAGATGTTGGATATATATTAGACACCTTTTTCGCGCTTTTTGCGATGGTGCTTATCATTTTTATGGTTCCCGGCTTTGCGATGCTGGAAGCGGGTTTGGTGCGAAGCAAGAATGTTACGGCGGTACTGACTGTAAACACTATGATCTACGCGTTTGCTTCTATGGCGTTTTTGCTGATCGGTTACAGCCTGGCGTTTGGATCGTGGGACAATGATTCTATGAGCAAATGGGCGGCGTTTTTGTTCCAAATGGCTTTTGTAGGCAAGGTGATCAATATCATGAGCGGCGGCGTGAGCGAGCGGGTGCGGGTTTTGCCCATGATCGTCTTTGCCGTAATCATGGCTGCCGTGATCTATCCGCTTATTGTCAATGTTAACTGGGGCGCGGACCTGCTTGCTGGGACCTTTCTTGATCTGAACATGTACGATCTGGCCGGATCGACCGTGATCCACTCCACCGGCGGCTGGGCGCTGCTGGCAGCGATCTTGATTATGGGGGCCAGAAAGGGCAAGTACACAAAAGACGGCAGGATTAAAGCGATCCCTGCTTCTAACATCCCTCTCGTTACGCTTGGGGCGTTTTTACTCTGGATCGGATGGTTTGGCTTCAACGGCGGCAGCGTGGGTTCTATCAGTTCCAAAGAAAGCGCCGACGCGGTGGCGCTGACGATCCTTAATACCAACACCGCCGGCCTTGCCGGAGCGATCGCGGCAACGGTGATCATGTATCTTAAATACCGCCTGTTTGATATCACTATGATCCTAAACGGCGCGCTTGGCGGGCTGGTCGCCATCACCGCGGCTCCTGATCTGTACAATATTTACCAGCCCCTGCTCATCGGCGCTGTCGGCGGGGCTCTGGTCGTGTACGCCGTTCCCTTTATCGACCGGCTCAAGATCGATGATCCCGTCGGCGCGCTGTCGGTGCACCTGGTCAACGGGATCTGGGGCACGCTTGCCGTGGGCATCTTTGTCAGCGAAATTTCGTTTATGGACCAGCTAAAAGGCGTGGCCGTTGTCGGCGTATTTGCCTTTGTCAGCTCGTATGCCATCTTGTATCTGCTGAATAAAATCATCGCCCTGCGCGTCAGTGAAGAGAATGAATACGACGGCCTTGACCTGAGCGAATGCGGCCTGGAAAGCTACCCGGAGTTTGTCAAGTCCAAATAGCCTTGTGGTACAATTATAAAAACGTATCCGGGAGGCATATGCAAAATATAGCGATCATCGGCGGAGGCGCCGGCGGCCTGATGGCAGCAGTCACCGCGGCCAAAGCAGGCGCGAACGTCACCCTTTTTGAACAAAACACCACCCTTGGCAAAAAGATCCTTGCTTCGGGCAACGGCCGGTGCAATATCTCCAATGCCAACCTCAGTGCCGCGCACTACCACTGCGAAGACCCGAAATTTATCAACTTCTGTTTCAGCGAATGCAACGCCGCCAAGTTTGCCAAACTCTGCGAAGATATCGGTATCGTATTACGTGAGGGCAAAGAGGGGCAGCTTTTTCCCATGAGTATGCACGCCAAAAGCGTCATGAGCGCTTTTAGTGCAAAGCTTGCCGCCCTGGGTGTGCGTGTTCAAATCGGTTGCAAGATAACAAAGATAACACATGATGCGACCTTTGCCCTGCAAAGCCAGGATCAAAGCTTCAGCGGCTTTAACAGGGTGCTGCTTGCGGCCGGATCGCCTGCGGCCCCGGGACTTGGCGGCAGTGACAGCGGCTACAGGCTCGCGGGAGACTTTGGCCACACGCCAAAGCCCCCTTTTGCCGCGCTGGTGCAGTACGTAATAGCAAACAACCCCTTTGCCAAAGCAGCAGGCGTAAAAACCACGGCCAAACTCAGCGTTTTTGCAGACGGCAAACCAATTGCCGGCCAAACCCACGACGTGCTTTTTACCAGATACGGCCTTTCGGGTCTTGCGGTACTTGATACCAGCTACGAAGCCGCCAAAGCCCTGCAGCAAAATAAAAAAGTCACGCTCAGCCTGGATCTTTTTGAGCATATGAGCCAAAAAGAGCTTGCCTCCCTGCTGCAAAAACTCTACAGTGCCAACAAAGGATACGACCCCGTGACGCTGCTGTCTGCGGTTATGCATGAAAAAATAGCAAAGGCGCTGCTTTCTAACCTGGGCAAACCCGATACACTGAATCTAAAGCTGCTAAAAAAGCTGAGTTTTCTTGCCAAGGACGTGCGCTTTGTGCTTGATGGCACCAAGGGGTTTGAACACGCCGAAATCTGCGGGGGCGGCGTACCGATAGCTCAGGTGCAAAAGTCCACGATGGAATCAAAAAAACAAAAAGGGCTGTATCTGTGCGGGGAACTGCTGGATGTGGCCGGTCATCGCGGGGGATACAACCTGCACTTTGCCTGGGCAAGCGGCTACATCGCGGGGCGGGCGATGGCAAAGGCTTAAGCAATCTTTGGCTGAAACGTAATAAGCATCCTTGGCAGCAGCATCAAAGCCGATGTTAAAAGCAGCGCCATGACAAGCACGGTCAAAAGACCAAAATAGATCGTTGGTACAAAGTTTGAAAACACCAGGATACTAAAGCCCACCACCACCGTCAGCGTGGTATAACTCATCGCGTATCCCACGCTGGAATGCGCGTTTTTCATCGCCTGCCTGTAATCTTTGGTACGTAGATACTCAATCTTAAAGCGATCAATATAGTGGATCGTATCATCGACGCCTATCCCGATACTGATAGCGGCGATGGTGATAGTCATGATATCAAGCGGGATGCCAAACCACCCCATTATGCCAAAAATTACGGAAATGGGAACGATATTGGTAACAAGTGCGATCGCGGCCAGGGCAAGTGAGCGAAAGAGAATATAAAACATCACAAAAAGTGCCACGGCGACAAAGCCAAGGGTTAAAATCTGGGATTGAAACAGCGATTGGAGCATATTGTTATACATTACCATCAGGTTGGTCAAGCGCACCTCTTTGATAACATCAGTATCTAAATCACTGATGCCCGCTTTTATATCTTTTAAAAGGGCGTCTCTGCGCAGACCCTGGGTACTGTCAATAACACGCATAGAGTAGCGGATCTGATTGTTTTCTATGTCAAGATAGGGACTTAGCACCAGTTTGCGGTACTTTTGCGGGATCTTTTCATACAGCACCGCCAACTGAAAACTGTCAAGTTCTTTGTTTTCCACCTGTTTGCCTACTTCCAAAAGCGTAGCCAGCGATTGAACGTCGCCGATAGCATCGTAGCTTTGCAGGTGTTGCTGAATCTTTTTGATCGCCTCAAGACGCTGCTTACTAAACCAGTATTTGGGATCGTCGCTGTCCTGACTGAATTCTTCTTCAAAGCCGCCAAAGCCAAACTCGTCTTCACTCTCCGCAGGTTGGGAATCGGGTTCATTTTTTGATTCCAGAGTGACGATCACATCCAGAGGCGTCGTACCGCCGAGTTTTTCATCGATGATCTTCATCCCCTGATAAATCTCGGTGCTTTCTTTAAAGTAATCGATAAAACTGTTTTCCACAATCAGCTGTTTCGCCCCCGTCACGCTAAAAAGCACTGCAATCCCGGCGGCTGCGAAAATAGCCGCCTTTTTTTTGATCACGCTGTTTGAAAGCGCGGTCATGAACCTGTCGGTATTGGCAAGCTTTTTGGGCGAGGGAATCTTTTTTCCAAGGATCAAAAACAGCGGAAAGAGTAAAAATACCAGCAAAAGCGACAGCAAGATAGCTACGCTCATCATCACTCCAAGATCAATAACGGGCTTGATATCGGAAAATACCAGCGAACCAAACCCAGCTACCGTCGTCAGGATCGCAAACACCGAAGGGTTAAACTTAGAAAGCACGGTGGCCGTGACCAGCTGCCGATTGGTTGCGTGCAAATATTTTCCCGCCAACTCCCTGTAACGAACAATCAGATGCAGGATGAGTGAAATGGTAATAATCAGCTGCAATGAGATGAAGTTGGATGAAAGAACCGTCACCTCTTTGCCAAAAAAGCCAAAGGTCCCCGTAGCCGCCACGACCGAAGCCAGGCAGACCACAATCGGCAGCACGACCCAGCGCCAGTCTTTAAACACCGCGTACAGGATCAAAATCAACAGCAGCGTCAAAAGCGACCCGTAGGTTTTGAGGTCGCTTTTGATAAAGCTGATCACATCGGCTGCGATCATGTTCACCCCGCCTAAGAAAAGTTCGCCTCTGTGTTGGTGATCACTTATGATTGAACGCACCTGCGCTACCGTTTGGGCATCCTGGTTGCGGCGGCTGTCACGGTGGGCTTTAAGTTCCTGCTGCAGGTTTGCAAGTTGCTGTTTACGCTCTTTGGACGGTTTTTGTTCAACCTTTTGCTTTGCTTCATGTATCTTCTGGTTGAGAGTTCTGTATTTTTCATCCTCTTTGAGGTACAGCATAATCGCCGTAGTTTGAAAATCCTTGCTGACTAACCCCCGGTTGTAAAGAGGATTGTTAAGCAGTTCATTTTTCACGGCTTCTTTGTCAAACTCCTGCAGCGACTCAATCGTTGCCACCTCATCGGCAAGATCGGTCAGCGAATCGCTTTGGGATGTAATCAGTGGCACATTATGCAAAGCCGTAACAGAAGTGATCTGTTCTAAGCTTTCAAATTCGTTTTCAAGTTCTTTTAACGTCGCAATCGTAGAAGGAGCCAGGAGTTTCTCTTTTGGCGTAAACGCAGCAATCAGAAAGTTTGATCCCTCAAAACGTTTGGAAACCTGTTGGTAATAAGCCAAGTCCTTATCGCCTTCAATCAGCAGAGTGTTGGACGAAGCATCGATTTCAAGCTTGGTGGAGTAATACCCCAAAACACCAAGCAACAGGAGAATAAAAGCAAAAATACTTTTTGGGTGGGCAAACACCACCCGGTCGTAAAAGCTTTTGATCATTTAGATCGAATTTTCTTCAAGCAGGCTCAGAAGCTTTTCAAAACCGTCGTTTTCATACGCTGAAAACTGGTTGCGAAAACTTTGGATGATGCTGACGTCAATAATGTTCAAATCGTAAATAAGCCAGTCATCCTTATCAGCCTGATAAAATTTGTATACAACCTCATACACTTCATCCCCAGAGTGAATCTCACTTGTCAAATACAGACGGTTGGATTTTGGCTGTTTTAAAGAGACGAAAGTTATCTTTTCATCTTCATACTTTGTGAGCGTATCGATATAGGAATCTTTCAGTTTTTTTTCGAATTTTTTCGCAAAAACCTCTTGTTGCTCACTGTCTAAACTGTTCCAGTGTTTGCCAAGGCTAAGACGCGCCATCAAAGCGTAGTTAAACACCGGATCAAACATGGAAAAGAGTTTCTCAGCCTGCGCATCGGTATCAAGCGAGTCATCTTTTAACACAGCGGTCGCTTCTTGGACCTTTTGCTGCAGGGTTTTTTCTATTTCGTCTTTGCTTAAGGCAAGCGCGCTTGTCTGCAGCAAAAAAAGCGATAGAACAGTCATTACAATTTTCATGGGTTTCCTTTACTCTGCAATCATTTTATTGCGTCTGTTTTCATACATATCTTTCATAAACAGATACAGGTCGACGCTGTTTTTTTTCATCATCTCGTAATCATCAACGTGATAAGAATACGAACTGACCGACCTTCCCATCTGGATCAACAGCGCCTGTTCTTTCGTTTCCGCAATGGTATAACTGATACTGTTATTATAATTAAACGGCGATAAAAATCCATCCACAAAAGAAGAGGGCAGATCGCGCAGATTGCTTGGGCCAAGAACGGGAACGACGATGTGAAAACCGCTGCCCACGCCGTAATGCCCAAGCGTCTGACCGAAATCCTCATTATACTTATCAATGCCCTGCGCGCTTGCGGCGTCAAAAAGACCGCCCACGCCAAAGATCGTATTGATCATAAAACGTCCCGTTTCCACGACCGCCCCTTCAGGCTTTGCCTGTAAAACGTTATTGACAATGCGTATGGGAAAAAGCAGGTGATGGATCAAGTTTTTAATACTGTCTCTTGCCTGTCCGGGCATAACAGACTTATATCCTTTGGCCACGGGATTGAGCAGGTAGGTATAAAACGTATCGTTAAAGCCCGTCATCATACGGTTATACCCGGCAAGCGGATCAAAATCCTCTTGCCGGGCAAACTCCTGTTCAAAGCCCTGTCCTTCAAAGTCAAAATCATCACCGGCGTGTTCAAATTCGCTTGGAGACTGCGCGAAAGCCAGAGAACACAAAAGGCAAAAGCTTACAAAAAACCTGTACATACAAACTCACTTTTTGCCTTTATTGTACTATAAATAGCCTAATACCTACTTTTTACTCGCCACGTATTCTTCATAACTCCCCTCAAAATCTATGATCTTTCCGCCGGGTTTGATATCGATAATACGGTTGGCAAACGCGTCGATGAGTTCGCGGTCGTGGGTGACACAGATGACGTTGCTTGGATACTGGTGCAGCGCTTCGCCAAGGGCGATAATGGCTTCAAGGTCCAGGTGATTGTCGGGTTCATCCAAAACCAGGAAATTCGCGCTTTCCATCATCATCTTTGACAGCATCATGCGGTGTTTTTCCCCGCCGCTGATATCTTTAACCAGTTTTTCCTGTTCTTCGCCGCTAAACAGCATACGGCCCAGACATTTTCGAATCTCATCGATATGCCATTTGGCATCCAGATTCTGCAGCCAGTCATACAGTTTCATATCCCCCTGGATGACGTCTGTGGTGTTTTGGGGAAAATAGCTGGTGTGCACCGTCTGCCCCCAGTTGATCTGGCCGCTTTGGGGCTGCAGATTGCCCATTAAAAGTTCCAAAAGCGTGGTTTTCCCTACGCCGTTGGTACCGATAATCGCGATTTTATCGCCCTGGTTGATTTTAAGGTCCAAATCCTTAAACACCGGCTTACCCTCTTCATAACCGAAAGTCACCCCGTGCAGATCCAGCACTTCGCTGCCGATCTGCCTGTTTGGTTTAAACACGATGCTTGGATCGCGGCGGCTGGAGAGTTCTATCTGGTCTACTTCCAAATTCTCCAGCTGCTTTTGACGACTGGTGGCCTGTTTGGATTTACTGGCGTTGGCGCTGAAGCGTTCGATAAATTTTTCCAACTTTTTCTTTTGGTCCATGGCTTTGTTCCTGTCAGCTTCCTGCTGTTTGGCAAGAAGGGTCGAAGCCAGATACCAGTCATCATAATTACCCGTAAATTCACGCACCTGCTGGAAGTCAAGATCAAGAATATGGGTGACGACGTTATTTAAAAAGTGGCGGTCGTGGGAGATAACAACCAGCGTTCCCTCGTGGCGCTTGAGCTCCTCTTCCAGCCACGCGATGGTATCCATATCCAGGTTGTTGGTCGGCTCATCCAGCAACAGGACGTCGGGTTTTGGATAGAGCACCTGAGCCAGCAGTACCTTGAACTTATCGCCGCCGGTGAGCGTACTCATCTTTTCATTTTGTTTTGATTCGTCAAAACCCAGCGCACTTAAAAGCTTTTCGATCTTGACTTCGCTTTCATACATGGGATCTTCTTCGGCGCAGATCATTTCCAGCTGGGCCAGACGGTTGTTAACCTCGTCGCTTTCAAAATCCCCGGCTTCATACAGCTTCTGTTTTTCACTGTAAGCTTCATAATACCTGGGATTACCCATCATGACCGTTTCAAAAAGCGTATAATCTTCATACGCATACTGGTTTTGATCCATCACCCCAAGCTTGAGCCCGGGCTGCAACTGTACTTCGCCGTCGGTGGGTTCAATCTGTCCTGCCAGAATCTTTAAAAGCGTCGTTTTCCCGGCGCCGTTGGCCCCGATAAGCCCGTAGCGTTTGCCCTGGTCCAGGGTCAGATTAATCTTGTCAAAAAGCACCCGTTTGCCGTATCTCTGTGTTAAATTTACTGTTGATAAAATAGTATCTCCTTTGTCTGTATTATTATATGTGAATAAAAAATTGAAATCCATCCCGTTCAAAAAGGTAGGTAATACTCTCTTTGTCCTGCTGCTTTGTCAATACCGCTTTGACCTCGTTTGGCGTGCTGACGGATTTGTGTTCGATCTCAACGAGTATATCACCTTTGCGCAGCCCTTTTTGCCAAGCCGTTGTTCCTTTGCTTATCGTACTGATTTGCAAATTTTTGTCAAAGCGCATTCCAAAGGGTTCTAAAAAGGTATCACTGACATGGCCGCCGCCAAAGCGCTTGTAGACGTTGAATTCCTTTTTGCCTGCCCGCGCGGTGGCCAGCGTAACCGTTGTGCCCACTTCATGCAGATTGATCGCATCCTCGTAGGCACACCTGTTTTCAAACCCCGTTATCTTCCTTCCCTTTTGGATATCTATATCATAATAGGGATTGACAAAACGCACCCGCATCGATTCGTCGACGCGAAAGCCAACATCGCCAAAAACGGGCGTATCGCTTTGCAGCAGATGGTTGATATATTTGGGTCCAAGTACCCCTTTGGGCACCGCCAGCCCCAGCCCGTGGCAACACATACCGTGCAGCAGCGTTCCCGTTTGCGCAGCCGGCTGCAGACGTCCAAACAGGCGCAAACCGCACTGGCGCTTTTGGATTACTGCATTGGTTTGTCCCTCTTTGCTATAAAGACGTACTTTTTTTTCCTTATAGGGGTATTTAAATACTATGTTTTCACGGCACGCTTTTTTGCCAATATACGTGTGTGTCAGCGGTTCAAAGTAACTGTCCGGGCCGCCGGGAAAAGGGCTGATGCGTTTGCCGTTTGCGCAATAATGCAGGTTGTTGTTGATTGAGACGCTTGCGTTTTGAAACTTTTGGCCGCACATATCACACTGTGAAGCATACAGCCCCACAGCCAGGATCAAAACGGTGACAAAGCGCATCGTTACAACCGCTGCAGCAGGGCGACAACCCCTTCAGAATCAAGTTTGTCCACGCGTACTACCACATCGGCTGCTTTGCCGTAGGCTTCCTGCCTGCTTTGGTACAGCTTTTTGGTCTCGTCGTACGAATTGAAAAGGGGACGCTTTTTTAATTTCTTTGAAGCGTTTTTGGCTTGCGTTACACGTTTGTAAATCCAGTCAAAATCAGCCTTGAGATAAACAACGGTTCCCAGTTTTGCAAGATTGGGCACGGTATGAAATCCACCTCCTGTGGATACGACGGTGTTTTGTACACTGTCTTGGAGCCACTGCGCGCACCGGGCTTCAAGCTTGCGAAAATGCTTTTCACCTTTTTTTTTAAAAATTTGACTGATCTTTTGGTTTTGCATACTCTCTATCAGGTCATCACTGTCGACGACAAAACGCCCGCTGCGCTGGCCGAGTTCTCTTGCAACCGTACCTTTGCCAACACCCATAAACCCGATAAGGATGATATTGTCCGCCATCCATCACACCTTATTGTAGCGGTTGATGATCTTTTTGACACGTTTTTTCAGGTTGCGAAGCGCATCGGTGGCATCTTCACCCTCTTCGACCAGGCTTTCGTAATTGTCAAACTGAATCTTTGCGATCCAGCCCAGTTTGTCGTGCAGTTTGATTCCCACAAAACGGATTTCGCCGAAGTGTTCTTTTGCCATATTGTAAATCGATTCTATTCTCTCTGCATTTGTTTTTTTTGCCATGATTGCTCCTAAATTTATTTTATTATATCAAAATAAAAGATTGTCATCAATTTGCTCGCGCTCCTTGGGCAGCGGGGATGTTTCGGTAAAAAAATACCTTTCATCCCCTACTTTGCCCTCATAAACCCCTTCCGGTTTATCAAAACTGCGTTTTATCTGAGGATACTGATCGATATAGCGCTCAAAAAAATACTTAAAACTGGGTCCCGCCGCACGGCCGCCGGTTTCTCTTTTGCCCATGGGTTTGTTATCATCGCGTCCAAACCACACAACCGCCTGCAGCGAGGGAGAAAAACCGCAAAACCACGCATCGATATTGTCATTGGTCGTTCCCGTTTTGCCGCCGAGTTCGATACCGGGCAGTTTGACGCGGCGGCCCGTGCCCGAATCCACGACGGCTTTGAGCAGATCTACCATCAAAAACGATTGCGGCTTGCTGGTAAAATATGTCTGTTCTGCACTGTTTTGGAGTATAATCTCTCCCTTTTCATCCCTGACTTTGTCAATAAGTATGGGTTCTACCATCGTTCCGCCGTTTATAAACATGGAGTAAAATTTTGCCATCTGCATGGGAGAAGCCCCAAGGTTTCCAAGTGCCAATGAGAGGTTTTTGGGCAGGTCGGTACCCAGCTTTTTCAACTTTTGGTAAATATTATTAAAACCGACGCTTTGCACCAGATTGATCGTAGCCAGATTCCTGGAGTGTACCAGCGCATCTTTCATAGGAATAAGGCCGGCAAAATCCTCTTCGTAGTTTCTGGGCTGCCACAGTTTGGGATCATCGCTTTCTTCCATCTTTTTGATATCTTCATATTCGTATGTTCTGGCCACGTCATGCAGCATGGTTGCGGGCGAATAGCCAAGATCGATCGCGCTTTGATAGATCAGAGGCTTGAAGCTGGATCCGGGCTGTCTGGTTGACTGCGTCGCCCGGTTGAAATTGCTCTTTTTATAATTCACACCGCCCACAAGCGCCTGAATACGGCCTTGCTCATCATTGACAATGATCGCGCCGTTGAGCTGGGATGCGTTATTGTCTCTTTGCAATATCTTTTCGTATCCGTGGTTCAATGCCTCTTTTGCCAACTGCTGGGCATACAGGTCGATGGTGGTTTCAATCCTGTAGCCGCCGGTTTTAATATCATCTAACTCCAGTCGCCTCAATACCTCATCGACGACAAAGGGGGCCTGGTTTTGCGAAAGGGTTTGGTCATACACCCGCGGCGTTTCCTGAATGCTTTCTAAATACTGCTCCTCATCGATCCAGCCAAGGTCTTTCATCCTTGAAATCACCTGGTTGGCCCGCTGCAGGTTTTGCTCATAGCGTCTTGTGGGATCGTAATAACTAGGAGCCCGGGGAAGGCCTACAAGCATCGCGCTTTCTTTGAGCGTCAACTCATCCATAGATTTGTCAAAATACCCGTTTGCGGCTGTTTTTATCCCGTAATACCCGTGCCCGAAATAGACTTCGTTGAGATAACGCTCCAATATTTCATCTTTACTCAAAAGCGTCTCCAGCCGCATGGCAAGCAGGGCTTCTTTAATCTTTCTCATAATCTTTTTATCCCGGCTTAACAGCTTTGTTTTTACCAGCTGCTGGGTGATCGTGGAAGCTCCCTCGACAAATCCGCCCGCTTTGATATCTTTGATAATAGCCCGGATAATCGCATCGACGTTGATGCCGCTGTGTTCATAAAACTTGGTATCCTCAATCGCCACAAGCGCTTCGATCACCCGCCCGGGAACCTCGTCGATAAAGACATATTTTCTGTTTTGTTCAAACAGGTTGGCAATCAGCTGTCCGTTTTTGTCGTGGATGGTGGTGGTAAGGTCGGGTTTGTAATGCACCAGGGCATCAACATCATGGCGGATCTGGTCATACAGATACACCACAAAACCGGCACCCCCCAGAAAGACAAGCAGTACTGTGCTAAGAAGAAATCGAATCATTGATCGTTTTTACTACCTCTTTTGTTTTTTTCATTTTCACATCCAGTTTGGCAATCAGCCGTATGATGGGCACTTTCACCGTAGGCTGCCTGATCGCCCCGACAAAAACCCCGTTTTCCTTGAGTGTTTGCTGCAAGGTTATCGTTTGTCTGTTATTTTGACACACAAAGGGTA
Source organism: uncultured Campylobacterales bacterium (assembly GCA_964442515.1). Classification (GTDB taxonomy): domain Bacteria; phylum Campylobacterota; class Campylobacteria; order Campylobacterales; family Sulfurovaceae; genus TCS-49. Next base: position 11,744 of record CAYUAC010000001.1, read on the forward strand.
TGATCAAGCTTTGTGATTGAAAATAGTTCAACCGTTTATCCCGTTTTTTGGCCAGTTTTTTTCTTTTTTTATAAATGTAATTAAAATTCAGATACCCCAAAAGCGTATCAAAAAGCGGGGGAGCGGTGGCATAGATCACGCTTTTAGCGCGGTTTTGCAAAAACTCTATCACTTCGCTGCATCCCAGTATATACGCCCCGTAGCTGCCGTAGGCCTTTCCGAGGGTTCCCATCTTGATATGGTTTGGCTTTGGTTGCAACCGGTAATGGTCAAAAACCCCAAGCAGGTTGGGTCCGATCACGCCGCTGCTGTGGGCTTCATCCACAATCAGCAGCGCGTCGTAGCTATCAGCCAGGGAAAATATCTCTTTGGCGGCCACATCCCCCTGCATCGAGTATACCCCCTCTATAGCGATCAAAGCTCTGCCAAAACGGTGGGCTTGCAGTTTACGGCTTAAATCGTCGGGATCGTTATGGGCAAAAAAGATTACCCTGGCGTGGGTAAGCTTTGTTGCCAATATCCCGCTGGCGTGGTACTGTTCGTCGATATAGAGCGTATCACCTTTTCGCCCCAGATCCGCTATCAGGGCCAGGTTGGCTAAAAACCCGCTGCCGACAATCAATCCTTTTTCAAACCCGTTTTTAAAACAAAGCGTACGTTCAAACTCTTCGTGGATGGGGTGGTAGCCATTCACCAGCTGCGAAGCCTTGGGCCCGTGATAGTCAAGATTTTGCATGATTGTGCACGCTTGGCGCAGCGTCTTTTTGTTTGCCGCCATTCCCAGATAGTCATTGGATCCCAGATCAAGATAGGTGGAGTTAAAAACGTCCCGGCTGCGGTAGCGCCCGCTTTTATGCAGCGCTTTTAACTGTTTTTCATACATGGCTAAGAATGCAAAAACATGAGCAGTTTTTCAATGCTAAGGCCCATAGCCGTACTCTGCAGACCGCGCACGCTTTTGATATAGTCTTTGCAAAAGCCCTCGACCATGCAGCCTCCCGCTTTGCCTTCCCACTGCCCGCTTTGCAGGTAGCGCTCCAGGCTTTTTTCATCAAAGGGCGCAAAAGTGTATACCGTAGAAGAGATATCGGTCATAGCCATACTTTTGCTTTCATAGATCATAGCGGTGATGATAGAAACGTCTTTACCGCTTTGGGCCTGCAAGATACGCCCGGCGTCTTCTTTGTCTTTTGGCTTTCGCAGGATTTGGCCGCCTGCGGTGACGACCGTATCGGCTGCCAGCAGCGGGGTATCAATGCCGTACTTTTTTTTGCAGCAGGCAAACTTGCCCTGTGCTGCCTGGTACACAAAGCTTTTGGGCTTGTTTGTTGTAACCGCTTCTTCGTCAAAATCACAGCCGGCCTGTTCAAACACTACGCCAAAATCACGCATAATCTTTGCCCGGGTCGGCGAGCTTGAACACAGCCGTATCACGACAGCGCTTCTTTTGCGTAGGTTTTACTCGCCTCAATAGCCTCGGCGATTTTGGAAGGGTCTTTGCCGCCTGCCTGGGCAAAGTCGTCACGGCCGCCTCCCCCGCCGCCAAGTACCGGTGCGATCTGCTTGACCCACGCACCGGCTTTGATACCGCAGTTTTTGGCTCCGCTTGCGATAAGCACCTTTGGCCCCTTTTGCATAAAAAGCATCACCGCAACGCTGTCATGGGCGTTTTTGATATCATCGACCAAATCTTTGATATTGCCGCCTTTGGCTTCTTCCACAATCAGCGTCGTATCGCCGACTTTTTCACTTTCCAGCTTTTTATTGGCTCCGGCCTGAAGCGTCTTAACCTCTTGTTTCAAATCACTGATTTGATCTTTAAGCTTATCCAGCCCCGCAACTACGTCACTGTTTTTAACCGCCTGCTTCGCAGCCTCCAGCTCGCTTCTTTGCTGCTTGAAATAATGGTGCGCGGCTTTTGAAACAACCGCTTCAATCCGTCGTACGCCCGCGCTGACGCCGCTTTCTTTGGTGATGACAAACAGACCGATTTCGCTGGTATTTTGCACATGCGTTCCCCCGCACAGTTCCAGGCTCACGTCACCAAAGCCCACAACCCGTACCTTTTCATCATACTTTTGATCAAACAGCGCCATGGCGCCCTCTTTCTTGGCTTCATCCAGCTCCATCAGCCGGGTGCTTTGCCCGTGGGCTTGCAGGATGCGGTTATTGACAATATCCTCAATTTCCTCTATTTCATCAGCGCTTAGCGCTTTTGGGTGGGAAAAGTCAAAGCGCAGTCTTTTTGCTTCAACCAGACTGCCCGCCTGAGCCACATGATCGCCAAGAACCTCTTTAAGGACCTGATGAAGCAGATGCGTCGCCGAGTGGTGGCGTTCAATCTCTTTTCTGTACTGTGACACAACGGCGTGCACTTCCTGACCGAGTATCAGCTTTTTATCTAAAACCACTTTTGAAAGGTTAAGCCCCTGAAAAGGCTTGGTGTCGATGACTTTGCCAAAACCCTCCAGTTCGCCGCTGTCGCCGCACTGCCCGCCGCTTTGGGCGTAAAAAGGTGTTTTTTCAAGCATGATCCAGCCCTGTTTCTCAAGGCTTTGTGTCTGTTTAAAATTCTCATCAAAAAGTGCTGCGACCCTGCTGGTTTGCTCTAGCGCATCATAACCGACAAATGCATTCGCCCCGTTTTTTTCCAGTACGCTTTTAAAATCACCTTCTACCTGTGCCGGATCATCTTTCTGCGCCGCTTTGGCCCGCTGTCTTTGCTGCTTCATCAGCGCTTCAAAGCCCTCTTTGTCCAGTTTGATATTTTTCTCCCTGAGCATATCTTCGGTCAAATCCAGCGGAAAACCGTAGGTATCGTAGAGTTTAAACGCCGTTTGACCGCTAAACACCTCTTTTGTGCCTTCTAACTCTTTTTCAAACAGTTCAAACCCGCTTTCGATCGTAGCAAAGAAACGCTCCTCTTCCAGTTCGATCAATTCCTTTACATATGCGCTTTTATCTCTGAGATACGTGTAGTGATCCCCCATCAATTCCACGACGCTGTCCACAAGCTTGTACATAAACGGCTCTTTCAGCCCCAGCATAAAGCCGTGGCGCACGCCTCTTCGAAGGATGCGGCGCAGCACGTAACCTCTGCCCTCTTTGTCAAAATTCACACCCTGGGCCAGCAGGAAGGTAACAGCCCTGATATGATCGGCAATCACCCGGTAGCTGGCACCGCTTTCATACTCATATGCTTTGCCCGTAAGCCCCGCCACTTCGTTGATGATTGGCATAAAAAGGCTGCTGTCATAATTGCTGGTTTTGCCTTCGATAATACTTTGTACGCGCTCTAATCCCATGCCCGTATCGATAGAGGGTTTGGGCAGTTTGTGCAGCGTTCCTTCTTTGTCTCTGTCATACTGCATAAAAACCAGATTCCAAATCTCTAAAAAGCGGTCCCCTTCGCCGCCCATCTTGTCTTCGGGGCCGTTAAAGCTCTCCCCCTGATCGTAAAAAATTTCACTGCAGGGGCCGCAGGGGCCGGTATCGCCCATCTGCCAAAAATTATCCTCGTCGCCGAACTTGTAAATGCGCTCTTTATCTACGTGGGCTTGCCACATCTCATACGCTTCCTCGTCGCTGTGGTGAACGGTGACGTACAGCCGATTTTTATCAAGCTTGATTACCTCGGTGACAAATTCCCACGCGTACGCGATCGCGTCTTTTTTGAAATAATCGCCGAAAGAAAAGTTGCCAAGCATTTCAAAGAAGGTGTGGTGTCGGCTGGTATACCCCACGTTGTCCAGATCGTTGTGTTTGCCGCCGGCTCTGATACAGGTTTGACAACTTACCGCTCTTGGCGGCGTCGGAGCCGGAGCAAGGCCGGCAAAGATCGATTTAAACTGCACCATCCCCGCGTTGGTAAACAGCAGCGTCGCATCATCTGGTACCAGCGGTGCACTTGGTATCTCTTTGTGATTTTTGGTTTTGAAAAATTCAATATATTCTTTTCTGATATCCATACAAATTCCCTAAAAAAATGTTGAGGATATTTTATCAAAATTTAAAAGAAAGTTAGGTAAAGCAGGATTCAAACGGTTGCGGGATTGATAAAGCAACCGCCCTCAAGCAGCGTTGCAAACAGCTTTGGTTCCTTCCACTCAGCCTGCACCTGTGCAGAAAAGACAATACTCTCCAGGTCGATTTTTCCCATCAGCTCACTGTGAGCATCCTGCCTGAAACACTGGGCATACCCTGTTTTGGTTTCATGCACGATGATACTGTACAGCTTGACCTCTTTTTCGCCGTTTTGCATCACCGTCTGGGCAAGCAGGCGTTCAATGAGCAGAAAAAACACTCGGGCAAACTGTTCGGCACTGGGGCTGACTGGCAGCTGAATCCAGCGTTTGGAGTGCTTTTTCATATCATCTGTATACGTGTGTGGTTCTTTTTCGTACAGCGTAACTGCGTGGTCAAAGCTGTCTATGATCTCTTTGATACCCGTTTTCATCAACCCAAAATCATACACCATCTGCCCGTGGTCTAAAAAATTAGACTCAAGCAGGACTTCGACTTCATAACTGTGCCCGTGCAGACTTTGAGAACATCTTTGGGTAGAACAATCTCTTACGATATGGGCGTTTTCAAAAGAAAACAGTTTTCGTATACGCAATTGTATCCTTGTTGCAGGTTATTTCCAAGGGAAGTCCCCTTGGAAATAATGTTTTAGTGCAGGTCTCTCCACATTGATTTTTTCCAGAAGTACGCCAGTACCGTGAAAATAACCAGGAAGCCCATAACCCACGGACCGAGTGCGTTTCGCTCCTCTTTTTTGGGATCGGCACTTTCTTCCATATATGCTATGACTTGATCTGCGGTGTCCTTGGTAATACCGACTCGCGGCATAGCAGTACCTTCTAACTGAGACTGCGGATCCTCGATAAAGGTATCGACATAGTGCTCGCCTCTTGATCCGTAATACATGGAAAGATCAGGCGGCGTTTTGCCCATATAGTTATTGAGGTTTTCCTTGTAATCAGCTTCTTTGATTTCAAAGGCCAGACGTTCCTGCTTGGAAGCAAATTCCGGCTTTTTACCAAATACGGTCATATCTTTATACCGCATATCGTGGCATCTGCCGCAGGATTCCTGATACGCTCTTTCATTTGAAATCTCGCTTGGAGCGATAGAGTTCAGATACGCAACAATATCAGCGATATCCTGATCCAGGTCACCGCTTGCCGAATAGGTTAGTGCAGGCATCGGGTGCGGTTTGCTCGGGCTGAATTTGTGTTCAACCTTCATCGTCTTGGCAGGATTTTTAATCACTGAAGCCAGGAACTTGTCATCATAGATAAGACCGGCCACGCTCAAGTCGGGAGGATTGACCCCGTACGCTCCTGAAGCCATGACAGGATCCATAGGTGCGGGAACGTCATCGGCTTCGATACTGTGACAGCCGGTACAACCCGCTGTCGCGATTTTTTCTTTGCCCGCAGCTGCATCACCTGTTTTGTTTAACGGGTCAAGATCGCCGTATTCGTAATTCTTGCCTTCAACGTGTTTATGCATCACAGAATGCGCATACGGTTCAACACCCCAGTAAACAACAAGTGTAAAAAATACAACTACTGCTAATATTTTCATTTCTCTCATTTTGTACTCCTTACACTCTTTTTTCGCGTTTCGTGATAATCGGCAGTGCGATAAACAGTCCGATAAACACGATTGCAGCTACAAGGCCAACCTGAGTAAAGATACCCTCAGGCGGCAACTTCCCTAGTATGGTCAGGACAATCATATCAATAAGCAATATCCAGAACCACAGTTTAAACGCCATCCCTCTTTTGTGTGCCGGTTTTGTGTTTGGACTTTTATCCAAAAACGGCAGAAGGAAAAACGCGATCTGTGCGAAACCAAAGGCAACCAGACCGATATTGGTCGAGAAAGGACGCAGGATTTCATACGACCACAGGAAATACCACTCAGGGTAGATATGCTTAGGCGTTTTCAGCGGATCGGCCGGATCAAGGTTGACCGGGTCAAGCGCAAACGAATAGTGATAAAACGCCAGGTAAAAGAAGATGATCAGATAGATTCCAAGTACGAAAACATCCTTACTGATAAAGACCGGCTGGAAAGGAATCACTTTTGATTCTTTTTTCTTGCCCGCTTTATATTTTTCCGCTTCCTCTTCGTAATCAAACTCTTCACCTTCCTGGTTATTCACGTGAGGAATACGAAGCGCTGCAAAGTGCAGACCGATCAGCAGGATAATAACAAGCGGCAGCAATACAACGTGCAGCATGAAAAACCGCGTCAGCATCGCGTCATTTGGCGAGAAATCGCCTCTGATCCACGTCACAAGCCAGTCTGTTTCCAGTCCGCCCAGGTTAAACAGGTTGGTAATAACCATACCGGCCCAGTAACTCATCTGACCCCAGGGAAGCAGATAACCGCTGAACGCTTCGGCACTGAACGTGACAAAAAGCAGCATCCCCGTGATCCAGATCATTTCACGGCCCTTTTTATACGAACCGTAGTAAATACCTGTAAACATGTGGATATAAATAATCACGAACACAAATGATGCCGCGATCGCGTGGATGTGTCGCCACAGCCATCCGAAATGCACTTCAGTCATGATCGTATAATTCACGCTGTCAAATGCCAGTTCGGTATCGGGCTTGTAATACATCAACAGGAAAATCCCTGAAACCAAAAGCAAACCGAAAGTCACGGCAAGTACCATACCCATCGCCCACAAGAAGTTAATATCTTTCGGGATCCAGTATTCATACGCCATGACCTGTTTTACTTTTTTAATAGCAAGTCGCTGGTCTAACCACTCCTCTACAGAGTTGGCTTTTTCAAATTTCGCCATCCGTTACTCCTTACGCTGTTATTCCGGCTTGTGCCATCTGTTTGTACTCCGGACCTTCTTCACCCAAAACCAGTTTCGTACCCTCGACTTTAAAAGGCGGGATTACAAGCGGGCTTGGAGGGGGACCGAAAATCTCTTCGCCGCTGCTGTTAAACTCGCCGCCGTGACAGGCACATTTAAACTTCTTTTCACTCGGTTTGTACGCGGGAATACAGCCAAGGTGCGTGCAAAGCCCGATAGAAACGTGAAAACGGTTTCCATCGATGATGACGTCTCTATCATTGCTTTCCATATCCGCACTTTTTTTGAGGATAAAAATCGGCTTACCTCTCCACATATCCGTATGCAATTCGTTTTCCCTGGCTGCACTGAGATCTACTGTCGTAAACCCGGCCGCGATAACGCTTGGGAGGGGATCCCATGTACGCTTTGCGGCATAAAGAGCAGCGATACCGCCGATACCGGCTACGCCGCCCAGTGCTTTACCAAGAAAGTCTCTTCTCTCTTCGTTCATGAAGCTGTCCTTTCAAGAATAATTTGACGCTGATATGATACAACAAATTTAATTAAACTTAAATTGACCCAAATCAAGTTTTTGCACGATTTTTGCAAAATCACAGTCAATGCTGACTTTTTTAAGACCCGCTATATCAAGATTTGCGGCTTTTTCCGAGTCAACTCGGTTGTCACTGCAATCGAAAAAATTTATCCCCAAGAATTTTTTATCTGTTACGAAATTAAACAGCTCACTGCCGCAGTAGATCACATTCGCTCCTCCCGCCCCGGCTTCCAGCAGGGTTTGCAAACTGAAACTTGCCACAACACCGTACTCGCGCACAGCTTCATAACCCTCCACCGCCTGCTCAAAAAACGGTTGCAGCTGTTTTTCATAGGATAAAAAGAAATAATGGCCCAAAAGCAGATCAAAACCTTTGAAATTTTTGCCAAGAGTAAGCAGCTGTTTTTCATAATCTTCGTCACTGAA
>CAYUAC010000001.1:19567-59504 GCA_964442515.1 uncultured Campylobacterales bacterium
AAAAAGAAGCTTTTTATCGTTTTTTTCCACCGCTTCAAAATAGACCGGATCCACGGGCAGAAGCTGTACGGTATTTTCGTCCCGGCGCACCTGGGAAATAATCTTTTCACTGTGTTTTTGCCCCGCGTTGCTAAAAGTAACGACCGTACGGTAGATTGCGCACAGCCGGCCCAGTACCTCATCGTTTAACTCGGGGGTGTCGATAATCAGCCCGTCGCCGGCCTGGGCAATATTGGCGATATTATACATCGAATCAATCGGCGTACTCTCTGCTATCCCCAGTTCTTTTGCCACCATCGTCGCCCTAAAATCATTAAGCAGTACCTGAGGCTCAATCCCCTGTGCCGCCAGCTGCTTGTACAGCGCGGCCCCGCGGCGCAGCCGGTCTAAACCGTACCTGTGCCCGGTGTGGATATAGTAATAAAGCTGCATATTATTCCTTTGTAGTAATGTCCCGCGGCTGCTTACCAAACAGTGTGTGATGGAGCAAAAAGAGTTGGACACGCGTTCCCTTGTTCAGGCTGCCAACCTCCGAATCAACCACCATAAACGCATCTGCCTGTGCCAGCGGTTTGACCATCCCCGGCAGCTGCAGTGACAGCGGGGTAAAACCGTCTTGATCCAGCTTTCCCAGCATCAGCCAGTCGCGGCCCTTTTTTTTCTCAACGCTTTCTTGTAACGTAGCGGTAAGAGGCGTGGGGAATGTAGCGCTTTTGTTTTGCAGGTGCGCTATCAGCACTTTTCCAAACAGTTCAAAATTCACCGCCGCAGCCAGGGGGTTTCCCGGCAGCATCAATACGTACTTGCTGCCCACGGCGTACAGTGATGTAGGTTTTCCCGGCTTGAGAGCCACTTTTTCAAACAAAGGCCTGGCACCAAGCGCTGCCAGGACCTCCTTGGTATAATCCTTATCGCCCACGCTGGCTCCGCCCGTGGTTACGACCAGATCACTTGCCAGACAGTTTTGCAAGGCGGCTTTGAGCGAATTAAAATCATCGCCGGGACTGCGTACGCTGCTGACGCGGCAGCCTGCCTGCTTCGCGCCTGCCTCGATGCTTGGAGCATTGGAATTATACAGCTGTGATCCGCAGACGTTTTCATAATGACTTTTTAACTCCTGCCCGGAAGAAAGTACACTGACGTGCAGCTGCTGGTAGATTTGGACGTAACTGATCCCCTGGGAAGCCAAAAGTCCTATATCATAAGGCCCAAGCAGCAACCCTTTACTGACAATACACTCGCCTTTGGCAATATCTTCTCCCGTGAAGCGCATATTGGCCTCTGGCTGAACTTTTGCGGGAAGTCGCACCGTATCGTTTTCAACATCCACGTTTTCTATGGGTATAACCGCTTCGGTGCCTTTTGGCAGCCTGGCTCCGGTCATAATCCTGATACACGCACCGCGGTGCAGTTCGCACTTTTTGGCATCGCCTGCATAGACAACTTCGGTACAGGTGACGTTTTGGCCCGCGTCATCCAGTTTTATCGCGTACCCGTCCATCGCCGAATTGTCAAAGCGGGGCATGGCAAACGCCGCGCGGTACTGCGCGGCCGCGACCCCGTTCAGCGCATCTTCAAGCGGCACCATCTTTGTAAAACACGGCGTATCCAGCGAATGGATCAACTCCAGCGCGTCCTTGATTGTAACCATATAGATCCCCTTTTTTATTCGCAGATATCATACAATATTTTAACTTTAACCGGGTATAAAAAAAGATATAGTAAAATAGCGTTAAAAAGAGTTTGCCCTATGAGTACGATTACGCTTGCAGTCACCCTGCACCTTTATCTTATCGCCGCCATCGGTATCATTATCCTGGCCCATCTGGGGGTTTTGCGCATGAGTGACCGTTACAAACTGCGCCGCCTGACCCGCCATCTGCTGCCCTGGTACCATATCATGGTCGCGTCCAATATTTTTACCGGTGTTATCATTCTTGCCATGAGCAATGCGTTTTTGTTCAAACACGCCCTCATGATCGCAGCCACCGTCGCGCTGATCGGACTGCATATCGCGATCAAGAAAGCATTGAAGTGGGGCAATCCCAAAGAGGACGCCGTTTTTGCCGCGTTTAAAGGCCGGGTTATGAAGCTGTTGCTGCTTGAACTGGCAATCTTGCTTGCAACCACCGCCGTAACACCTTATATCTCTTTTTAATCATGCAGTTTTTATACCACCGGGATGCGGGAGAAGAAAAGCTTGTCCTGCAGGGACACGATCACAAATACTTAGCCAAAATCCGGCGCATCCAAAAGGGGCAAAGCCTGCAGGTGCGCAACCTTAAAGACAGAATGACCTACACTTACCGGGTTGCAGATATCGATAAAAAAAAGATAGATACCATCTTGCTGCAAAGCGTACCAAACCCCGCGCCCAAGAAGACGCTGCATCTTGGCTGGTGCGTGGTGGATGCCAGGGTAATTGAAAAAACCCTGCCGTTTTTAAATGAGGCGGGAGTAACGCACATCACGTTTATCTACTGTGATAAAAGCCAGCAAAATTTTAAACTTAATTTTACGCGCATGGAAAAGATTTTGATCAACTCCTGCCAGCAGTGCGGGCGGGATAACTTGATGGATCTGGATACCGAACCAAACGTGCAGGCGTTTGCGGCCGGGCACCCGGAAAGCTGGCTGTGTGATTTTGGCGGCGAAAAGATAACCGATCAGAAAATCCAAACCCTCATTATCGGTCCCGAAGGGGGCTTCAGTGAAGCCGAAAGCGCTATGAGACTGCCAAAGGCCGGATTTGACTCCCCGCAGATTCTTCGCAGCGAAACGGCCGCTACCGCCGCGGCTGCAAAGCTGCTACTGTAAATCTGCATCCCGCAGGCACGCGGCGGCAGGATTGTTGCGCAGCTTTTTAGCCATATCGACCCGGGGCAGCGGCAGAGCTTTTTTAGCCGCTATGGTCTGCACTCTTGTATGCGCGCTTTTGTATTCATACACGTAAAAGCCCGCTTCATGCATCCCAAGACGCACCGGCGTAGCGATAGAATAGGTTGTCATCACCGCATCTTCACTGCTGATGGCATACAGGTGATCAAAATACTCTCTGGTCCAAAGCAGCGGATTTTTCTTTGGGCTAAACGCATCCTGATAGATAATATCGATACCGCGCAGATTGTGTATCATCTGCCTGGCTTCACCCACCATCAGCGTAATCTCGATCGTGTCATCTTTGTAATAATGATCACGTAAAACCGTTTGTATAATACCCGCGATCTCTTCAAAGGCTTTAGGGTAGGTAAATTCGCGCAAAGATACAAGAAGTTTTTCGTCAAATTCGGGGGAGAACACCTGTATCTTCTTATCGATGTTTTCTTTCTTGAGATAATAAATCGTAGCAAAGGTATTAAACCCCAGTCCAAAACAGATATCAAGGATTTTAAGTTGTGGCTTATTTGCAAAAGTAAAAGCGGGGATGACGTGTTTTTGCAGCGTCTCATTGAGCGCACCGTCATGGACGCTGTGGTAGCATTCGTCAAAAAGCGGCGAGTTGAGCGTAAAACTGCCGTCTTTTGTTTGGACCTGTTGATAGTTTAGACCCACATTTGCAGCTTTTTTGCCACCACGACGTTATGGCCCTGTACAAGTTCAATACTGTTGGCGTTTTGCAGCCTGCCCTCTTCCAGCAGCGGCATCAAATCAAACAGCAGGTCATCTTCGCCTCTGTTTACGACAATCACCGTCGCCGTCGTTTCTAAAGAATCATACATTTTACGCAAAAGCGGGATAAAGTTTGGATCGGTGTGATCGATACCGTACAAAATCGCCGCTTCATACGCTCTGTTTGGCAGGGAAAAATCAAGTCCAAGGGGCGAATTTAGTTCGCGGGTTTCGATGCCGCCTTCACTTTGTGCCAAATGTTCCTGCAGCGGCTGCAACACCTCTTTGACCCCTCTGCCAAGCCCCAGAACCCGCAGGCCCGGAGATTCTTCCAGCAGCACCGAAAGTTCTTTCATCGCTAGCAGCTGACTTCGACTTTATCAGTATCAAGGGGCAGGTCTTCATTTTGCATTACCCCGACGCCTTTTTCAAGCACGCCTTTGGCGACTTCCTGGGCGTTTTGCAGCGAATGCATCTTATAGCTGCCGCACTGGTACTTGTTGAGTTCTGGAATCTGGTCCTGGCTTTGCAGGTCAAGCACGTCTTTCATCGACGCTTCCCACGCCTTGGCGACCTTTTCTTCACCCGGGGACCCAAGCAGGCTCATATAAAAGCCCGTGCGGCACCCCATAGGAGAGATATCGATGATTTCGACATCGTCGCCGTTGAGGTGATCGCGCATGAACCCCGCAAAAAGGTGTTCAATCGTATGCGTTGCTTTTTCATCCATCTGATCTTCGTTGGGGACGCAAAAACGCAGATCAAAAACGGTAATCAGATCGCCGCTTGGCGTATCCATCGTTTTGGCAACCCGTACCGCGGGCGCTTTCATCTTCGTGTGATCGACACAGAAACTTTCTAACAGCGGCATTTACTCTCCTTTTTCCTGAGTATTATTGATACTTTGCAGATACGCGTGGATATTTTTAACGTCACTGGTTGTCAGCGTATCGGCGAAAGGGCGCATAACAAAAGCGGTGCTGCCCTTTCGGTCTCCGTTTTTATATTCGATAATGGCGTGTTCAAATTCGCTTAAACTCAGCGTATTTAATCTGGCTGATTTATTGTACGCTTTGACACGGCCGTTTTTGCCGTGGCAGCTTTGACACTTGCGCGTATACAACTCTTTGCCCTCGGCGGCCCTGTCTATTGTTTCCTGTTCTTTGCCCGCTTCCAGATCAAAATTGGCAAACCTGCCCTGACCGGCTGCCGCCCCGCCACTGTTGACAACGGTGGCTTTTGGCAACTGTCCTTTGTATTTTTCGACAAGTGCTTTCAATTCCTGGCCCATCTCGCCCTCTATCTCAAAACACAGACACTCTTTTGGCTGTGCGTCCTGCGCGTATGCGGCCACGGCAAACAGGGACGCGGCAAGAAAAACTTTCGCTGCTTTCATCAAAATCCTTTATACTTTGCGTAATTACTGATCCCATTATAGGCAAATTTGTCTTAACCTATATTTAACGAATCTTTGGATAAAATCAGCGGCAAAAATCAAAACAGGAACAAGCACCGGGGGACCGGGCTGGGAGAAAGATGATGAAAGAAGCACAGTATATCTGGATGGATGGGAAGCTGGTCGACTGGAAAGATGCCAACGTCCACATCCTTACCCATACGCTGCATTACGGCAACGGGGTATTTGAAGGTACCAGAGCGTATCCGACCAAGGACGGTCTGGCTGTTTTTAAACTGCAAGAACATACAAAGCGCTTGCTCAATTCGGCCAAGATCACGGCAATTGAACCAAACTTTACCCAGGATCAGCTGGAAAAAGCCCAGGTTGAGCTGCTGCGAAAAAACAGTTTTAGCGGCAACGTTTACCTGCGCCCTCTGATCTATCTGGGCTACGGCGTCATGGGACTGCACCACGTCAACGCGCCTGTGCACACCGCGATCGCGGCGTGGGAATGGGGCGCGTACCTGGGCGATGAAGGTTTACAAAAAGGCATCAAAGTCTGCACCTCCTCAATCGTACGCAATCCGGTCAAATCCAACTTCGGCAAAGCAAAGGCAGTAGCCAACTACCTCAATTCGCAGATGGCGAAGTTTGAAGCCATTGAGGGCGGCTATGAGGAAGCCCTGCTGCTTGATGATACCGGCTTTGTGGCCGAGGGCAGCGGAGAGTGTCTTTTTATCGTACGTGATGGCAAGCTGATCTCTCCGCCAAACGATAATTCGCTTGAATCGATCACCCAGGATACGGTACTGGAACTTGCCCGGGATATGGGCCTTGAGATTGAGCGAAGAAGGGTTACGCGAGATGAGATTTATATCTGCGACGAAGCGTTTTTAACGGGCACGGCGGCAGAGGTTACCCCGATCAATTCGCTTGACAGACGCACCATCGGCAGCGGTAAAAGAGGTCCGGTGACGCAGAAACTGCAAAGTGCGTACTTTGACGTGGTATACGGCAGAGACGACAAATACAAACATTACTTAACTTACATATAAAAAGGAAATTTATGCCAGCGGATATGAACGACTACTTCAAAAAGAAAACGGGTCAAAACAAAAACAGCGGCGGCAACAGCGGCGGCGGAGGCGGAGGACCGAAATTCCCCGAACCGCCCAATTTTAACAATATGGGCAAAAAAGCGATCTGGATTTATGCGCTGATCATCCTCGTGGTGGTCGTGGTTTTGGCCAGACCCTTTCACATCATCAACTCCGGCGAGGTCGGGATCAAAAAAACCGCGGGTAAGTACGAACCGCAGCCGCTGCAGCCTGGCTTTCACTTTTATCTGCCCGGACTGCAGGAAATTCTTGTCATGGATACGAAGGTGCGTATTGTCGATTATACGTCCCGGGAAGACATGGACCATATTGACAGCAATGTTGAAGGCGTGCTTAAAAACCCCGCCATTACGATCCTGGATTCACGAGGCTTGCCCGTGGGGGTCGAAATGACGGTACAGTACCGTCTTATGGCCAATTCCGCGCCCCAAACGGTTGCCAACTGGGGTTTAAACTGGGAAGACAAGATCATCAACCCCGTCGTGCGTGACGTGGTGCGAAGCGTAGTGGGCAGATTCAACGCCGAAGAACTGCCCATGAACAGAAGTGAAATCTCTGCCCAGATCAAAGCGGGCTTAACAGAAGATATCGACGCGCTTGAGGGGCAGCCGGTGACACTGCTTTCCATTCAGCTTAGAGAGATCGTACTGCCTCCAAAGATCAAAGACCAGATCGAGCGTGTTCAGATTGCCAGACAGGAAGCCGAGCGGGCAAAATACCGCGTCGAACGGGCTAAGCAGGAAGCCCAGCAGCGAGCGGCCAAAGCACAGGGTGATGCCGATGCCAACAGAATCGAGGCAAAAGGCAGGGCCGATGCGGTAACAATTGAAGCAGACGCGCAGGCAAAAGCCAACAAGCTGATCGCCGAAAGTTTAACATCGGATCTTTTACAGCTTGAACAGGTCAAGATTCAGGGCAAATTCAACGATGCGCTGCGTGAAAACAAAGATGCTAAAATCTTCTTAACCCCCGGCGGTTCAACGCCAAACTTATGGGTTGATATGAAGCAAAACGCCAAAACCAAAAGCTCGGTCAACCAGTAACAACAACGCAGGCTCTCATGCCTGCGACACACCAAAAGGCTTATGATGAATGCGATAAACTGGCAAGAGCACGAACTGCTGCCCGCCATCGTCCAGGACTTTGACAGCGGCGAAGTGTTGATGCTTGCGTACCAAAACAGGCAGGCTTATGAATTGACGCTGCAAAGCGGCTATGCCCATTATTACTCCAGAAGCAGAAAACGACTGTGGAAAAAGGGAGAGTCAAGCGGCCATACCCAGGAAGTCAAAAAAGTCAAGATCGACTGTGACGCCGATACGATCCTGCTACAAATCAAGCAAAACGGCGTAGCATGCCACACGGGGGCCAGAAGCTGCTTTTTTACCGATATCACCGCTCAAAAAGTACAAGCCAAAGCGATCGATCCCGCAAGCGTATACGGCGTGATCGATACGCTCTATCACACGCTGCTGCAGCGCAAGAGCGCCGATCCGAAGAGTTCTTACACGGCCAAACTGATGCAGGGCGGCGAAAACACGATCTTGAAGAAAGTGGCGGAAGAAGCGGCCGAACTCTGCTTTGCGATCAAAGACGGCAATAATGATGAAATAATTTACGAAGCTGCCGATTTAGTCTATCACAGCCTGGTCGCTTTAGCGTATAAAAATGTCAATCCCGACCGCGTCAAGCAGGAACTTGCGCGGCGCTTTGACATAAGCGGCATCGAGGAGAAAAACAGTCGAAAACAGTAGGAGCGCACGATGCAGCAAAAAGCTTTAGCCTTTTTTCATGATTTTACTGCATCTTTAACCCTGTATGATTACCTGGGTTTTGCGCTGCTTGGGCTGTTTTTTCTATTTTTTATGATTTTAAGCATCGTCGTGCGCCAAAAACCCGCGGCGGCGCTGCTGTTTGCCTTTTTGGCTTTTATTATGCTGATTGCGGGTCCCTTTGGCGTCAAAGAGGTATTTGACCGGGTCGTACGAAGCAGTGCGGTTGTCATAACAAAAGAGCAAAAGCTGCAGTATTCAAAAGCCCTGCTGCTTGAGGGCAAGTTGACGCATACGGGCAAGATCGCGTATTCACGCTGCAGGGTCATAATCGATATATACAAAGACAGGGACAATAAGTACCTTAACTACCTGCAGCGGTTTCTACCCTTTCGGTCTAAAACGCTGCATTTTGACAGAAGCCTGCAAAAGGGACAAAATATCGCATTTGAAACAACAATAGAAGAGTTTGCCCATGAGGGCGAGTTTAACGTACGTGCACACGGGGAGTGTTATCCATGACCTATTTTACAATTTTACACTGGCTGAGTCTCATCTTTTTTCTGCTGCTGTTTATTCTGCTTGTATACCTGTCAAAAAAAGAAGCCAATAAAAAAACCTTTTATTCGATGGTTTTTGCCTCTTTTTTAGTGATCGCGATGGCTTTTGTCTTTTCAATCTTCGTGCTTGACAAATACACCAAAAAAGCCGCGCTGTACAATGTCAGCAATGAACGGCTCTACAACAGCGAAGAGATGCTTGTCAAAGGACAGGTCCAAAACATCGGCAGCTTTCCCATCGGTCAATGTTCTATTACGATCAGACTGGTCAACAACGCGCTTGGCAGCGGTGGCGGGATCAGCGGATCGGATGTATTCAAACCCCAAAGCTGGCTGGATTTTACGAGTAAGGATGATAAGAAAGAGACTTCCAACGTTCTGGAAATCTCCAAAGTCATAGCAACCGATCTGCACCCCCGTCAGGCCGAGCAGTTTATCATCCGTTTTCGCTACCCGCCTTCGTTTAACAGGGCGATGATGATCGATCCCAAGCTGCACTGCAGGTAGCAAACAGATGTATAAAAACGAATTTGACAAAAGGCTGCAAAGCCGCGACATTCCTCAGGCGGTGATGCTGCACGGCTATGAGTACTATATCCGGCGGTACCTACATCATCTTCGTCAAATGATCGCGGCTGATGAAGAGATTAAAACCAATGAAGGCGACTACAGCTTTGAAAACGCAAAGCAGATGCTTTCACAGGGATCGCTGTTTGGATCCAGTTCGCTTTTTATCTACAGCGGTGAAAAAAACCTTGGCAAGAATGATCTCAAAGCGCTTTTGGCAATTTGCGAAAAATCCCCCACCAGCTTTTTTCTCTACGCCCCCCTTGGACAAAATGCCAAATCCCAGGCAGGCGTTTTTGACAAAAGCGGCGCCGCAGCCAGCGTACGGTTTTTTGAACCCTCCCCCAAACAGGCCCTGTTTGAACTGCGAAAGCTCGCTTCGGGTTTACAGATAGAGATCGCCGATCACGCGCTGATGCATCTGCTTGAAAGTGTCAACATGGATATTTCCGTTGCCAATATGGAACTGCAGAAACTTTCTTTGCTGCAAATCCCCGTTACCCCAAAAGAGATTGACAACCACGTGTACAGTTCCGGTGCGCAAAAGTTTGAGGATTTTTTCTATGATCTTCTGGATAACAAACCGCTACTGACGCATCTGAAGCAGCTGCTGCTTTCAGGCGAGGACGCATTGAAAATTCTCCGTCAGGCGCAGTATTTCTTTGAACAGCTTTTTTTGATCAATACCCATATTAAGCTCAAAGCCCCAAAAGTCGACATCAGTGAAGTGCTGGGATTTAAACCGCCAAAGTTCGTAGTGGATAAGAAGCTTCGGTACGCACAGCGCCTGAAGACGTCGCAATACCTGGAGTTATTTACGTATCTGGGGGATTTGGAGTTGCAGCTTAAAACAAGGTCCAAAGAAGCGTCGCAGAAAGAGCCTCACCTCATCGCCGCGCTGCTGGAACTGCAGCGCCGGTTTCACTAATCTTCGACCCTGCGCAAAAACTCGACCATCGCGTTTTGGCCCAGTTTCCTGGCGTAATCGATCGCCTGCAGACCGCCGGCGTCCACTCTTTGGGTATCAACATCTTCTAAAATCAAATATTTGGCAATATCGACTTTGTTGTAACATGCCGCCACCATCAAAGGCGTCATTTTCGAATCTCTTTTGGAGCCGTCCAGGTCGAATCCGATTCCATGCAGAAACTTCACGACATCAAGCCTGCCCGCCTCAATGGCGATATCCATCGCTCCCACACCTTCGGGAGTGCACGCAAACAGATCCACGCCGGCATCTGCGAAAGCTTTGATATTTTCTAAATCGATATCGTGTTTAATGGCTAAGTGAAAAGCGCTGTTGCCCTCTTCATCAACTTCCGTGGCGTCGTGACCGTTTTGCAGCATCTGTTTCAGGCGCAGTTCGTCGCCTTCTTTGATGGCTTTAATCAACCCCACACTTATCCCTGTCCAAACGGGTTGGCCCCGCCCATCATATTCATCGCCTGGGATTTTTTGTTATCCTCGACCGATTTATTGATATCGTTTATAGCGCTGATGAGCAGAATCTGCAGCGACTCCTTGTCCTCAAGCAGCGAATCATCGATATCGATATCGATGATTTCACCTTTGCCGTTTGCTTTGACTTCTACCATACCGCCGCCGCTTTTGGCACTGAGAGTGACGTTTTCCTGCTGCTGTTCCATCTCCTCCATTTTACCCTGAAGCTGCTGGAACATTTTTGACATATCGCCCATATTCTCAAACATCGTATTCACCGCCTTCTAATATATCTGTAATCTCATCGATCTCGTTATCGTCTCCGATAAGGACGATGGTGGGTTTGTACTTTTCCAACTCACTTTCACTGTAGGAGGCATACGCGATGATAATAATCTTGTCACCGGGCTGTACCTTCCTGGCCGCGGCACCGTTGAGACAGATATCTTTGCTGCCGCGCCGGCCGCAGATGGTATAAGTGCTAAAACGCTCGCCGTTATTGATGTTGACAATCTCTACTTTTTGCCCGATACGAAGCTTGGCCGCTTCCAAGAGATCTTTGTCAACGGTAATGGAACCCACATAATTGAGGTTGGCATCGGTTACGGTCGCACGGTGGATTTTGCTGTAAAGCATCGGCACTGTCATTGCATTTTCCTTCTTATCTGGCTAAATCTTTCGGGGCGACCGGATCGGCCCACAGATTTTCATCGATAATATATTCTTCAACGGGCGTTCCGCCGATAATATGATCTTGTATAATTTTATCAATTTTTTCTTTATCTAAATTTACGTACATATGGTGGCCGGGTTCTATAAGCATCACAGGCCCCATGGAACATCGGTTCAGACAGCTTGTCTGCACCGGTTGAACGGTCTGGGTAATACCCTTTTCCATCAGTTTTCCGGCCATATACTGAAACAGTTCCTGGGTCTGTTCATTGACACATGCGGGCTTTGGCATACCCGGAGGAGCCGACTGCTGGCACTTAAACATAAAAAACGCCGGTTGCGGTATTTTTTCATCCATCATGATTATTCCTTTAGATATAATTTTGGTTGGCCTGCAAGTGTAGCAGAAAGTAATTTAAGATAAATTTAGTCCGAAATGCTACATTTTGTCCGCCCGGTGAGCGTAGACGCGTTTTCATATTTAGATTTAAGTTTATAGGCTGTATAATTTGGACGTATCTAAACTCAAAAAGGATAAACACATGGGTAAATATGTAGATTTAACAGCTGCAAATTTTGAAGAAACAACAAAAGAAGGTGTTACACTGGTAGATTTCTGGGCTCCATGGTGCGGGCCTTGCAGAATGCTTTCTCCCGTTATCGAAGAGTTGGCCGAAGATTACGAAGGCAAAGCAACCGTTGCCAAGGTCAATACCGACGAAGAACAAGAGTTGGCCGTGAAATTCGGCGTAAGAAGTATCCCAACAATTATTTTTCTAAAAGACGGCGAAGTTGTCGACCAGATGGTCGGTGCGTCTTCAAAACAGGCGCTGGCAGAAAAGCTTGACGCCAACCTGTAGAAGGTTTGTATGATCAGGAAACGGAGAAAGTCAGGGAACTTCTCCTTTTCTCTGGTCTATTCATCTTTTTTCGGTGCGCTGATGATCGCACTGGCTTTTGCATACTATAATCATAAGTTTTCACAATATAATTTTATCGATTTTAAAAAGAGTGTTCTTTACAGCGACAAAACAGTTTTTTCACCGGTACACGAAAAGTATGCAGTCGTCATTTACAGCTCCAAGCGGGGCGATCTCAAGAAGGCGCTGGCAAAGATTGAAAGCAAAAATATACCCGTCATCGCCATCGATCTTTTTATGGAGAAAAGAGGCAGCAGCGAACACGTGACTTTCTTAACAGCAGGCACCAATACGCTTTTAAGTCTTATTCATCGATTTGCTATTAGGAAAGTTCCGTCTTTTTTTCTCATCAAGCGGGAGAATGAAAACGGTTTATACAAACAAGACAGCAAGGTTTACACGCTATTATAGGAGAAAAATATGTTAGATTTAGCCATCATCGGAGGCGGTCCGGCAGGACTGACCGCCGGATTGTACGCAACCAGGGGCGGATTGGAAAACGTCGTCATGTATGAAATGGGGATGCCCGGGGGTCAGATCACGCAAAGCAGTGAAATTGAAAACTATCCGGGTGTACCGGAAGTGGTCTCGGGAATCGATCTAATGGAAAGCTGGCCCAAGCAGTGTATGAAATTCGGTCTCAAGCATGAGATGAAAGAGGTCAATGCCGTCACCAAAGAGGGTGAAAACTTCATTCTTGATCTGGGCAGGGAGAGGGTTGAAGCCAAAAGCGTCATCGTCTGTACCGGATCAACCCCGAGAAAAGCAGGCTTCAAAGGTGAAGAAACGTACGCCGGACAGGGGGTGAGCTACTGTGCGACGTGTGACGGTTTTTTCTACAAGAACAAGGAGGTCGCGGTTGTCGGCGGCGGCGATACCGCTCTGGAAGAGGCGCTGTATCTTGCAAAGATATGTTCCAGGGTAACGCTCATTCACCGAAGGGACGCTTTCCGCGCCAGCCCGATTACGGTGGAAAAAGTCAAGAAAAACAATAAAATCGACATCCTGTACGACAGCACCGTCGATGAAATCTACGGCGGGAAAATGGGCGTCGAGGGCGTAAAAGTACAGACAAAAGAGGGTATCAGGGATATAAGCGCGCTTGGTATTTTTATCTTTGTGGGCTATGATGTCAACAATCAGGTTCTTCAAAAAAACGGCAAAGCTATCTGTGAACTCAACGACAAAGGCGAGATCAAGGTTGATTTGAAAATGAACACTTCCCTGCCCGGCCTCTTTGCCGCGGGTGACGTGAGACAGGATGCGGCCAAACAGGTAGTCTGTGCCGCCGGCGACGGTTCCACGGCGGCAATAAGCGCAATCAGTTACGTAGAAGGATTTTAAACGATGAAAAAAGTAGGTGTATTTGGTGCAACCGGACGGGTAGGCAGACGGATTGTCGATCTGCTTCAGGATGATGAGGACCTTTCTATCGGATCGATTTTTGTCCGCAATGAACTTGATTTTTCGGTTCCGGGATCAGCCCTTGTGACAAATGATATTACCACGATGCTGGAAAGCTGTGATGTCGTGATCGATTTTTCACTGCCTGAAGCAACCGAAAAGATGCTGGAAGTAGCGATTGAAACGGTCCACAAACCTCTTGTAATAGCGACTACGGGTTTAAACCAACATCAAAAAAACCTCCTTCAGGAAGCCGCAAACAAGATGCCGGTGCTGTATGCGACCAATATGAGTCTTGGTATCTCTTTGCTCAAACACCTGGTCGAAGATGTTGCCAAAAAGCTGCCCGATTTTGATATCGAGATTACGGAGATGCACCACAGACACAAAGTCGACGCGCCAAGCGGCACCGCACTGACCCTGGCCGAACACGCCGCCAATGGTCGTGATCTTGACCTTGACGACGTACGAGTCAGCGGAAGAAGCGGCCATATCGGTGAAAGAAGCAAACACGAAATCGCCGTAATGAGCCTGCGCGGCGGCGATATCGTCGGCAAGCATACCGTCGGCTTTTACAACGACGGCGAATTTATCGAACTGGGTCACACCGCAACCAGCCGCGACACCTTTGCCAAGGGTGCGATTACGGTTGCCAAATGGATTCAGGACAAACCGTCGGGACTGTACAATATGAATGATTGTCTGGGTATATAGCCGATGTGTGCCATTGTAGGGATATTTGACAAAGATAACGCGAGCAAGCTGGCTTATTACGGCCTGTTTGCGATGCAGCACAGAGGCCAGGAAGCCACGGGTATTACCAGCAGCGAAAAGGAAAAACTGCACACGATCAAAGGCAAAGGGCTTGTCACGGAAGTCTTTGACGAAGAAGCGTTTCAAGTGCTCAAAGGGAATATGGCCGTAGGGCACAACCGCTACTCAACCGCCGGAGATGACTCAATCCTGGACGCCCAGCCCGTTTTTGCCAGATACAGTCTGGGAGAGATTTCGATCGTGCATAACGGCAACCTGGTCAACAAGCAGGAGGTCAGAGACCGGCTCATAGAAAAAGGCGCTATTTTTCAATCCTTCATGGATACCGAAAACATCATCCACCTGATCGCCAAAAGCAGCCAGAAAAGTCTCAAAAGCCGGATTATCGAAGCCGTAGAAAAGATTCAGGGGGCTTATAACCTGATCATTCAAAGCAGAAGTAAAATGTTTGCCGTCAGGGACCGCTACGGCATCAGGCCGATGTCTTTGGCCAAATTTCCCGGGGGCGGCTATATGGTCGCCAGTGAAACATGCGCGTTTGATCTGGTAGGCGCTGAATTTGTCAGAGACGTCAAGCCCGGCGAAATGCTTATCTTCCGCCAGGGCGAAGAGCCTCAGAGCATCCAGTTGGAAGAGCCCGATTTCAGGCCCTGCGCGTTTGAATACATCTATTTTGCCAGACCAGACAGTATCATTGCGGGAAAAAACGTGTATGAAACACGCCTGAAGATGGGCGAAAGACTGGCAAAGGAACAACCTGCTGATGTTGATCTCGTGCTACCCGTTCCAGACAGCGGCGTAGCGGCGGCCAAAGGCTACGCCAAAGGGATCAATACGCCTTTTGAAATGGGCATCGTGCGCAACCACTACGTGGGCAGAACCTTTATCGAACCCACCCAGGAGATCAGAGACCTCAAGGTCAAGCTCAAACTCTCGCCGATCAAGCACCTTATAGAGGGTAAAAGGGTCGCGATTGTCGATGACAGCCTGGTCAGGGGCACCACGGCCAACCAGATTGTCAAGATGCTTAAAGAGGTGGGAGCCAAAGAGGTGCATATGCGTCTGGCTTCTCCCCAGATCAAGCACCCCTGCCGCTACGGAATCGATACGCCAAGTTATGAAGAGCTCATCAGCGCCAATTACAGCCTCGAAGAGATACGCCAAAAGATCGGTGCGGAAAGTCTTGGGTTTTTATCCATCGACGGTCTTGTCGAAAGTCTGGGCAAAGAGGGCAACTATTCGCTTGTCAGTTTTGACGGAAATTATTTCGCAAAGTAGCTTATGCAACAAATACTTACCTTCGGGCGCTATCTGCGCCGCAAATACCATACCCGGGTATACAAAGCCCCTATCAGTATCTCGGGCTTTACCTGCCCGAATATAGACGGAACGGTAACAAAGGGGGGATGCACCTTTTGTCTCAATGATTCCTTTTCGCCAAATATTAGCAGCAGTTCGCAAAAACTCTATATGCATCCAAACCGTCCCAACCCCCATCTTGACCGCTACCTCAGCGAATTACGCGGTCAATACCAAAAAACACGCCTGCACCTCAAGCAGGCTTACGGGGCAAAAAAATTCATCGTATACCTGCAATCCTTTACCAATTCATACGGCCCGTTTGAAACGCTCAAAGCCCTTTATGACACCGCTTTAATGCAAAAAGACGCCATCGGCCTCAGTATCGGTACGCGCACCGACAGCATCGATGAGCAAACGCTTGCGTACTTAAACGAACTTGGAAAAAGATATGAAATATGGGTCGAATACGGAATCCAATCCATCTATGACAAAACCCTTCAGCGCATCAACAGGGGGCATGATTTTCAAAACGTACAAAAATGGATGAAGATTACAAAAAAATATCCCAATATTAAGATCTGTGGGCACCTGATCTACGGACTGCCCGGAGAAGATAAACAGATGATGCTGGAAAGCACCAAAGCATCGTACGACCTGGGAATCGATTCAGTCAAATACCATCCGCTCTATATCGTCAAAAACACTAAACTGGCCCGCCAGTACAAAGACGGTTTGTTTGATCCTATCAGCAAAGAAGATTATCTTGATGTTCTGGTTGAAGCCATTACGCTCAAACCGCAGAATATGAGTGTACAACGGGTGAGTGCCGGTTTTGATGATGATTCGCTGATTGCGCCAAAATGGTGCAGGGATAATTTTTCGCAGATGGAGAGTATTCGCAAAGCACTCTATAGCGCAGGCTATATCTATTAAAAATAAGCGGCACGATTTTTATTGTGCCGCTTATTGCCCGATTATATAAAACTTTATAGCAGATATGCTTTATCCCTCGTATTATAGTACAGCAGTATTAATTATTTGTTAACCGCTCTTTTCAAATCCCGCGCGTATTCTGTTTGATTTTAATTATATTTTGTTACTATGTTACAAATATTTTTCTCAGGAGATGAAATGGAGTTTTTGGGCAAAGAAGTTTTAATTACAGGGGCCAACGGCGGATTAGCGCAGGCAATCATCGACGAGCTTCTGCAAAGAGGCGCAAGCACCGTTAACGCGTGTTCAAGAGATATGCAAAAACTTGAATCGCTGTATAAAGATAACAGCCGCATCATCACGCATCAACTTGATATTACCGATTCTGATTCTATCAACACACTGCTCAAAAACATCGGTGACGTTGATATAATCATTAATAACGCCGGTATCAACAGCAAAAAGCACGTACTGCAAAACGATTGGATCGATTTTGATGTCAACGTCAAAGGCACGATGGGATTTACCCGCTCAATCTACCCAAAGATCAAAGCCGGCGGGGCGATTTTGAATATCGGTTCTGTGTTGGCGCTGATCAATCTGCCCGCTCTTGGGATGTACAGTGCATCCAAAAGCGCCCTGCACTCTTTAACACAGGGATTGCGGGCACAAATGCTTCATAAGGATATCTCGGTTTACGAAGCGCTTCCGGGGCCGATGGATACTAAGATGACGGAGGGTCAGGATATGGATAAAACCTCATGCGACGTTGTCGCCAAAAACATATGTGACGAATTTGAAGCCAATATGTTTGAAATCTATCCGGATGAATTTTCCAAATCGATCGTATCCGGGCTTCGGCAGAATCCAAAAGCGATTGAGGATGAATTCGCGCAGTTTATCCAGTAGTTTGTTGCGCTTTTTCTGAGAGGGTATACAGGCGGACGAAACGTCCGTCTATATATTATACGAGTTCGATGATCGCCATTGGCGCGGCATCACCTCTTCTTTGTCTTGTTTTGATGATTCTTGTATATCCGCCGTTTCTATTTTCATATTCAGGCGCAATCTCATCAATAAGCTTTTGCGAAGACGCAGTATCCTGTAGTGCGGCAAAAACCGCTCTGTGCGCGTTCATATCGCCTTTGGCGGCTTTGGTTATCAACTTTTCCGCATAGCTGCGCAGCTCTTTTGCTTTGGCTAATGTTGTTTCGATTCTCCCATATGTAATCAGTGATATGGTGAGATTTTTCAGTAAAGCCGACCGGTGCTGCGATTTACGATTTAATTTTCTGTAACCGTGCTTATGTCTCACTGTAAATCCTTTTTATTCTTTTATTTTTGACAACTTTTTTTCTACGCTTTTGGCAATAGTGTCATCAAGTTTACTCTCTACCGGGTATCCCACTTCTTCCAGTCTTGATTTGATCTCATCGAGGGATTTTTTACCCAGGTTTTTAACGTCTTTGAGTTCGGCTTCATTCATCATAACCAACTCGCCGATATATTTAATCTCGGCTTTGTCCAGGCAGTTAAAGCTTCGAACGGTCAAATCCAGATCACTCAACGGTTTTGTCAAAAATGCGATCTCTTTTTCATCGACGCTGCCGTCGTTTTTGGTTTTTGAAATATCGATATCAAGTACATTTGAAAACACGCTCATCTGTTTATGCATCACTTCAAGCGCTTCGGCAACGGCGTGTGCCGGTTCAATCTGTCCGTCCGTTTCGATTTCAAAAATAACTTTCTCAAAGTTTGGGTTATCTTCTACAAGAATATTTTCCAACTTGTAGTTTGCTTTTTTAACCGGTGTGAAAAAAGCGTCCATTGCGATGAAATCCTTGGGGAGTTCATCACGGAACTCTTCACTGGGGATATATCCCATCCCCTTGTTGATCATGACCGTAAAATTAAGCTGTCCGTCTTCGTTCAGACTTGCCAGGAATTTCTCCGGGTTGACCACTTCAACATTTTCGTTCTCCAGGTCGCTGCCGCAGATTTCACGCTGTCCACTAAAGCTGTACTCCAGCGTAGCGCTGTCGCTTCCGTCTTTGAGCTTAAAGCGGATATTTTTCAGATTCAGCATGAATACGGCTATATCTTCGTGCATTCCCCGGATGGTGTCAAACTCATGGTCTGCCCCTTCGATCTGAACGCCCACAGGCGCGTAGCCCACGCTGCTTCCAAGGATCAACCGTCGCAGCGGATGCGCAACGGTAATGCCGTATCCCGCCTCAAACGGATAGGTTTGCACTATCGCTCGGTTGGGACCGTCTTGTTGAATATCCACTTCAGTGGGAATATACGGTGATGTTTTAATAACTTTCATTGTGTTTTCACCTTTTATTTATTAAAGATTATTTAGAGTAAAGCTCAACGATCAATCTTTCCTCAACCGGTATAGAAATCTCTTCTCGCTCGGGAATTCTTGTAAAGATACCAAAAACTTTTTCGCTGTCGGTATCGACCCAGTCGGCAAGACCGGTTTGCGCAGTCAACTCAAGTGATCTGACAACCTGCGGATTTGTTTTGCTTTTTTCTTTAATCTCTACCTTTTGCCCCGGTTTCACTTTGTAAGAAGGGATATCAACACGCTTGCCGTCAACAAGAACATGGCCGTGTGATGTAATCTGTCTTGCGAAGTTTCTAGTGGTCGCAAAACCCATTCTGTACACGACGTTATCCAGGCGCTGTTCCAAAAGCTGGATCATGATATTACCGGTGTTACCTTCACGTGCTGTTGCTTCTTTGTACGCTCTACGCATCTGCTTTTCAGTGATACCGTACATATATTTAGCTTTTTGCTTCTCTCTAAGCTGCAAGCCGTAATCACTGATTTTGGTTCTTCTTTGACCGTGCTGTCCCGGAGCATAAGGTCTTTTTTCAAAAGCGCTCTTACCGGCTAATCTTCTTTCGCCCTTGAGCCCAAGATCAACACCGAGTCTTCTTTCTATTTTTTCTACGGGTCCTCTATATCTTGCCATACACTATCCTTATACTCTTCTTCTTTTGGGAGGTCTGCATCCGTTGTGCGGCAGCGGAGTAATATCTTTCAGCGAAGTTACTCTGATACCTTCGATCGCACCGACTGCTTTGACTGCTGTCTCTCTGCCTGAACCCGGGCCCTGTACTTTGATCCCGACCTCTTTAATACCGTTTTCCTTCGCTTTTGCCATGCAGTCTTCGACCGCTTCCTGCGCCGCGAAAGGAGTTGATTTCTTGCTGCCTTTAAAGCCAAGTGCACCCGCACTGGACCAGGCGATAACATTGCCCGCGTTGTCGGTAACGGTAATGACGGTGTTGTTAAACGTAGCCGCTACGTAGACAAATCCCTGGGCTATATTCTTTTTGATTCTTTTTTTGGTTTTTCTAGCTTTTGCTGCCATTTACTTACCCTTTCCTTACGCTGAACCTACTGTTTTTTTCTTGCCTTTTCTTGTTCTGGCATTTGTTTTTGTTTTTTGTCCTCTTACAGGCAGCCCTCTTCTGTGTCTGAGCCCTCTGTAGTTGCCAAGTGCCATCAGCGCCTTAATGTCCATAGCGACTTTTTTTCTCATGTCGCCTTCAACCATATAGTTGCTCTGGATCTCGTTACGAATAGCGGCAACTTCCGATTCGCTGAGTTCGTGAACTCTTTTATTGTAATCGATGCCGGTTGCATCCAGGATTTTTCGAGACGTTGTCACGCCGATTCCGTAGATATAAGGAAGCGCGTACTCTACTCTTTTTTTCTTCGGTAAATCAACACCTGCTATCCTAGCCATGTCTATCCTTGTCTCTGTTTATGTTTTGGGTTTTTGCAGATTACTCTGACAATCCCTTTTCTCTTAATGACTTTACAATCATCACACATCTTCTTTACTGAAGCTCTAACTTTCATGATTTCTCCTAACCAAGGCATCTATGCCGTATACTTTTTATTCGCACCTGTTCCCGAAGGTTTTGTGAGAGTGTTAAAACCAACTTTTTAATAACCGGTGCAAAGCCAAAAGGGCTGAGTTATTAAAAAATTCTTCACATAGCATTTATCGGGAAAGCATATTCTATCAAAAATTGCTTAAAATTTGATAAATAGATACAAATAGATTGGTGTTTCTATTTGTATCTAAATGTTATTCTGCCTTTGTCAAGGCTGTACGGGGTTAATTCGATCTTCACCCGGTCTGCAGGCAGGATCTTAATATAATTCATCCGCATCTTTCCGGACAGATGCGCCAGTATCGTATGCCCGTTGTCAAGTTTTACTTTAAACATCGCATTGGGCAATGCTTCAACAACTTCTCCGTCAATCTCAATTACATCATCTTTTGCCATTTTCTACCTCTGATAAGATTTTTGCTTTGTTATCGACCACCGCCACGGTGTGTTCATAGTGGCTCGTGTTCAAACCGTCCTCACTTGTTACCGACCAGTCATCATCCAAAATCTTTGGCATATCCAGTTTCTGGCAAATCATGGGTTCTAAACAAAACACCATGCCGTTTTTTATCTTCGGGCCGCTTTTTGGACTGCCGTGTTCAAGATAGTTTGGGATTTCGGGTTCTTCGTGGGGCGTTCTGCCGATTCCGTGTCCGCAAAACTGCTTCAGCGGCACGTAGCCTCTTTCCTTGATATAACGCTCAATTTCGGCACTTAACTCTTTAAAGCGAAGGCCGGGTTTAATATAATCGATAGCATGATAAAGCGTATCTCTTGCGCAGTCTATGAGATCTTGATCATCTTTGCTGATTTTGCCAACACCCATCGTAATCGCTCCGTCACCGCACCAGCCCTCAAGCCTGGTTCCGATATCCAGGCCGACGATATCGCCCTCTTTGAGCGTATAGTCGGTGGGGATACCGTGGATGACGACGCTGTTTACGGAGGTGCACACCGAACCGCTAAAGCCGTACAAGCCTAAAAACGACGGTGTCGCGCCAAGTGAGCGGATATGCTCTTCCCCGAGACGGTCCACCTCTTTGAGCGTCATTCCCGGCTTTACCCGCTCTTTGAGGTAGGCAAGCGTTTTGCCTACAACCTGATTGGCCGCATAGAGTTTTTCGATCTGATCTTTGCTTTTTAACGATATCGCCATTATAAACCGACCGAGCCCATTGTTTCATATTTACGCATATACATCTGCGCTTCGATTTTACGCATCGTATCCAGTGCGACTTGAACAACGATCAATACCGCCGTACCGCCGAAGTAAAAGGGCACGCCCATACCTTTGACAAAAATCCACGGAAGCGTGGAGATAAGCCCCAGATAGATCGCACCGAAAAACGTCAGTCTGCTGGCGACGGTGTTGATAAAATCCTTGGTATGCACGCCGGGTCTGACGCCGGGAATGAATCCGCCCTGCTTTTTGAGGTTGTCTGAAATATCTTTTGCGCTGAATACGATTGACGCATAAAAGTACGCAAAAAAGATAACAAAGAAAAACATCAGCAGATTGAAAAAATATCCGTTTGGATTCAGCAGATCGGCAATAAACATCACTGTGGAATTTTCACTTGCCTGCAACACGGTAGAGGGAAACATCAAAACCGCACTTGCGAAAATGGGAGGAATAACGCCGGCAAGGTTGACCTTGATAGGAACGTAATTCATCACGCGTTTGTTTTGATTTTGCATCATCACTTTTTTGGAATAACTCACCGGCACGCGTCTCTCGCCCAGTTCGACATAGATAATAAAGCCGATTGTCAGCAGGATAACGGCCAGTATACCGATCATGGTAGGAAAGCCGATCTCTCCGCTGTTAAGCAGATCAACACTGCCGCCGATCGCACTTGGTATACCCGAGACGATACCTGCGAAAATAATAAGGCTGATACCGTTGCCGATCCCTTTTTGCGTGATCTGTTCGCCGATCCACATCAAAAGCATCGTACCTGCGGTCATGGAAACAACAGAAATCAGGATAAAAAGGTTGGGATCGATCATAATCGCCGACTGCCCCTCTTTGCCCGTCAAGCTTTGCAGCCCCACCGATACACCGATAGATTGTACGACCGTAATGACGATGGTGGTATAGCGGATAATCTGCATATACTTTTGCATACCGTCACGCTCTTTTTTCATCTGTCCAAGAGCCGGGAAGGTCGCAGCAAGCAGTTCCATGATAATTGATGCGGTGATATAGGGCATAATGCCAAGTGAGATAATACTGAGTCGTTCCACGGCGTTGCCGCTGAACATGTTCGCAAGCCCCAGCGCATTGCTGGCGTTGCTGTCAAAAAAGCCTTTGATGACACTTACATCTACCCCAGGTACGGGCACGTATGCCAGTACTCTGTAAGCAAAGATAAATCCTAACGTAATTAAGATTTTGGTTGTAAGTGATTTATCCATTATTTTGATCCGCTTGTAATTACGTTCTCATCTTTAATCTTGGAAGCAAGCCCCTTGGCCCCTTTTCCGATAAGTTTAATTACGCCGACCTTGCCCTTGATCTTGTGTACGCTTTTGATGGATTCGACCGTAATCTCATCCAACTGCGCAACAGATGTTATGCGATCAACATTGATCACATACGGTTTTACTTTTTTGGACGTAAACCCGATTTTGGGCAGACGCATCTGGATAGGCATTTGACCGCCTTCAAAACCGACGTTTGTTTTGGCTCCACTTCTTGAGTTCTGCCCTTTTTGGCCCCGTGTAGAGGTTTTGCCCATTTTGCTGCCCGGTCCTCTGCCTACTCTTTTTCGGTTCGACGTAGATCCGACAGCGGCTTGTAAATTATGCAGTGCCATTTTTACCCCTTTAGTCTTGTCAGCGCTTCATATGTCGCTCTGACAAGGTTGTTTGGATTATTCGATCCAAGCGATTTTGTCAAGATATCTTTGATACCGGCAAGTTCGATCACGGGTCTTGCAGAACCGCCTGCAATAACGCCCGTACCCTCGCTGGCCGGTTTTAAAAGAATTTTGCTTGAACAAAACTTGTGTTCCATGTGGTGAGCGATCGTGGTTCCTTTGAGGCTGATCGTTGTAAGATTTTTATATGCCTCATCCGTTGCTTTTCTCATCGCATCGGGAACCTCTTTTGCTTTCCCGGTACCGTACCCGACGGTGCCGTTTTTATCGCCCACGACGACCAAAGCCGTAAAACGGAAGTTTCTGCCGCCCTTTACAACTTTGACAACACGACCGATATCGACTACTACCTCTTCAAAATCTTCTCTATTGATATTTTCCATCAATTTCCCTTTATATCTTAATACCGTTGTCTCGAAGCGCGTCGGCAAAAGCTTTGATCACGCCGTGATACAGATACCCGTTTCTGTCATAAACAGCTTCTGTAATCTCGATCGACTTTAAAGACTCGGCAAACGCTTTTGCGCTGTCCTGCACGCCCTGCAGCGTGTTTTTGTTGCCAAGACTCGCACCGTTGACTGCCGCAAGCGTGACACCGTTGACATCATCAATGGCTTGAGCGGTGAAGTTCTTGTTTGATCTGTACACGCTGATTCTCGGCTTCACGGCAGTTCCGGTGATGTTTTTTCTCACTCTGGCTTTTCTTCGCGCCTTTTTGAGTGTTCTTGTTCTTTGAATATTCTGATTCATCATCTACTCCTAACTACCTGCGGCTTTACCGGCTTTTCTGATAATAATTTCATCAGAGTACTTGATACCTTTGCCTTTGTACGGTTCAGGCGGTCTCATCTCTCTGATCTCCGCTGCGACCTGGCCTACCTGCTGCTTATTGTACCCTTTGATCGTGATCGTGTTTTTTTCCACGGCGATCTCGATGCCTTCGGGGATATCATAGTTGATATCGTGGGAGTAGCCAAGCTGCAGATTGAGTACCTTGCCTTTGACGGCTGCTCTGTACCCTACGCCTTTGAATTCCAGCGATTTTGAAAAGCCTTTGTCCAAGCCTTCGATTATGTTGTTAAAAAGCGCTCTGTACGTTCCCCAGTACGCTCTTGACTGCTTTTCGTCACTGACAAGACCGAATGTAACGGTATTGTCGGCACTTTCGATGCTGACTCTGCCGTGTGTTTCCAGTTCCTGCGTGACTTTGCCTTTGCTTGCGACGATTTTCGTTCCCTCGACCTTGCAGTCGATGCCGCTTGGGATTGTTACGGGTCGTTTACCGATTCTAGACATGTTTCACCTTTACCAAATACTACAAAGTACTTCGCCGCCTACATTATTTTTGTAAGCTTCATCGTTGGCCAAAACACCCTTGGATGTAGAAACGATGTATGAACCGTAACCGTTCTTAAAAGATTTTATCTCGCTTGCGGCTTTATATACTCTTCTGCCGGGCTTTGATACTCTCTTAAGTTCTGTGATCGGGCTCATACCTTTCTCATCATACTTAAGTGTTGCGGCAATCTTTTTGATATTACCGTTTTCTTTGATTTTGTATCCTTCCAGATACCCTTTGTCGGCTAAAATCTGAACGATTGATTCTACGGTGTTTGAAAACATCAACTCCTGCGTATCAATCTTTCTGTTTGCCGCGTTTTTAATCCTAGCTAGTGAATCAGCTACTACATCTGTCATCATTTTCCTACACTCCTTACCAGCTGGATTTTCGCATACCGGGGATTTTCCCCTCGTTTGCCATTTTTCTGAGGCAGATTCTGCACAGGCCGAAATCCTGATAAACCGAATGCGGTCTGCCGCAGATGCTGCATCTTGTATACTCTCTTGTTGAGAACTTTGCTTTTCTTTTTGCTTTTGCAATCATAGATTTTTTGGCCATCTATCTTCCTTTTGCAAATGGAAGTCCAAGCATTTCCAGTAAAGTGAACGCTTCTTTGTCACTTTCCGTGCTTGTAACTATCGTAATATTCATACCGTGCGTGACGATAACGTCATCATACACAACTTCAGGAAACATCAGCTGTTCGTCAAGACCGAAATTATAGTTTCCTCTGCCGTCAAACCCTTTAGAAGACACGCCTCTAAAATCTTTTACCCGCGGAAGCGCGATGGAGATAAGTTTTTGCAGGAAGTTGTACATGTTCGCGCCTCTCAGCGTTACTTTGACGCCGCTTGGCATCCCTTCTCTGGCCTTAAAACCCGCGACACTTTTTTTCGCATCCGTCACCATCGCCTTTTGGCCGGTGATCAGACTGATCGTGTCTACGATGCTTTGCAGTACCTTTTTATCCATACCGTCTCTGCCCACGCCGACGCTGACGATAACTTTTTCAACCCGCGGCGTTTGCATAGGGTTTTTGACTTCGCATTTCTCTCGTAGCGCAGGGATCAGTTCGTTGTATTGTTCTCTCAAACTCATGTTTACGCCTCTACTTTCTTAACATTGGATACGTCAATTGGCATCTCTTGCATTACGTGGCCGCCTTCGGGGTTTTTCTCCGTTGGCTTTACACTTTTTTTCACGACTTTGCAATCTTTGACCAATACGGCATTTTTCTTGGGAAGAACCTGGAGTACTTCTCCCTCTTTGCCTTTGTCGTCACCGGCGATGACTTGTACGTTATCACCTTTTTTGATCTTCATCTTTACCATTACAGCACCTCCGGAGCAAGTGATACGATCTTCATGAAGTTGGCATAGCGAACTTCTCTTGCAACTGGGCCAAAGATTCTGGTACCGATGGGATCTTTTTTCCCGTCAAGGATAACCGCGGCATTATCATCAAAACGGATGATGGAGCCGTTTTCTCTCTGGACCTCTTTGTGCGTCCGAACTACAACCGCTTTGACAACCTGCCCTTTTTTGACTTTCCCGTCAGGCAGGGCGCGTTTTACGGATGCAACGATAACGTCACCGACTGATGCGTATCGTCTTTTGGACCCGCCAAGGACCTTGATACACATAATCTCTTTTGCACCGCTGTTATCAGCTACATTTAACCTTGAAAAACTTTGAATCATTTGCCTTCTCCTGATTCAACCACTTCAACCAGACGAAAGTTTTTTCGCTTTGAAAGCGGTCTGCATTCAATCGCTGTTACAACATCGCCGATGTTGGCTGATGCACCCTCATCATGCACAAGATACTTTTTAAATCTTTTTACGGTTTTGTGGTATCTTGGATGCAAAACCCTTCTTTCAACCAAAACTGTTGCGGTTTTTTCTCCCGCTTTTTTGACCACAGTCCCTTGAATCTGTCTTTTTGGCATCGTTATACCCTTTTTTAGTTTGCTTGTTTCGCAGCGGTGATAGCCGTGCTGATACGAGCAATATCTTTTCTTGTTTTTCGGATTTCACTGCTGTCTTGAAGCTGCATTGTCTTCAGCTTCGCTCTCAGCGTGAAAAGTTCTAGCTTTTTTTCTTTGAGTAACTTGTTTAGCTCTTCTAGACTTTTTTCTTTTATCTCAGTATATTTCATGTCTATCCTCGTTACTTACGATTTTGGCTTTAAAGGGAAGCTTATGCATAGCCAGCGTCAACGCCTCTTTTGCTACGGCGTCATCAACTCCCGCTATTTCATAAATCATCCGGCCGGGTTTTATATTCATTACCCACTCTTCAACAGAACCTTTACCTTTACCCATTCTTGTTTCAAGAGGTTTTTTCGTAAGAGGTTTGTCGGGAAAGACTCTCAGCCAAGATTTTCCCTCTCTGTTCAACTTTCTGGTCATCGCAATCCTGGCAGCCTCAATCTGTCTGGAATTGATTCGTCCGGCCGTTACGGCTTTAAGACCGATTGTTCCAAACTCAAGCTGGTTGGCACGAAACGATTTGCCTCTGTTTCGACCTTTCTGCTGCTTTCTGTACTTGGTTCTTTTTGGCATCAACATGATTACTTACCTCTTCTTTTGCTGGGTTTTCTTCTTTTTTTCTCAGCCGGTTCGCTCTGGATCCCTTTTTGCAGGACCTCGCCTTTAAAGATCCACACTTTGACACCGATGTTGCCGTATGTCGTCAATGCTTCGGCAGCGCCGTAGTCCAGTTTGGCACGAAGCGTCTGCAGGGGAACTCTGCCCTCTCTGTACCACTCTGTTCTGGCCATATCCGCACCGCCCAGACGACCTGAAACAGAAACCTTGATCCCTTTGGCGCCGCTTTTCATGGCACCCTGGATTACTTTTTTCATCGCACGTCTGAATGCAACTCTTCGCTCAAGAGCGATCGCGACATTTTCCGCCGCCAGCTGTGCAGAACTCTGAGGACGCTTTTCCTCTTTGATATTGATAGAGATATCTTTGTTCACTAGCTTTTGCAGTCTGTTTTTGAGTTTCTCGATATCAGCACCCTTTTTACCGATAATGATACCGGGTCTGGCAGATACGAGTGAAACACGCAGTTTTTTTGCCGTTCTTTCAATGATGATGTTGCTCACACCCGCATAGTACAGCTCTTTTTTCAAAAACTTTCTGATCTTTTCATCTTCAGCGATAAACTCGGGAGTTCTTTCTTTGTTTGGAAACCATCGTGATTCCCAGTTTCTGTTGATTCCCAGTCTAATACCGATTGGATTAACTTTTTGTCCCATTCAGTGTCCTTAAATCTTTTCAACGATCACATTGACATGTGACGTTGGTTTTAGAATTTGGCTAGCTTGACCTCTTGCTCTTGGTCTGAATCTCTTCAGCGAGGGACCTTTGTCCACCGTACAAGAAGTAACTGTAACCTCTTCAGGCTCAAAATCACCGTTGGCGATCGCAGAAGCGAGAACTTTAGAGATGACTTTCGCACCTTTGTTGGGCATAAACTCTAAAGTAGCAAGTGCAAGTTCGCCGTTCATCCCCTGAATCTCTCTTGCGACCAGTCTTGCTTTCGTAGGTGATAGTCTCGTAAATTTCAATGTTGCTTTACTCATTTAGATTACCCCTAACCTTTCTTTTGTACAGTACCCTTGTGGCCTCTAAAAGATCTGCCGGGAGCGAATTCGCCCAGCTTATAGCCCACATGGTTTTCTGTAACATATACCGGTACGAAATCTCTACCGTTGTGCACGTTTAAAGTCAAGCCTATCATCTCAGGAAGGATCACGGATCTTCGTGACCATGTCTTGATAGGTTTTTTCGACTTCTCCTCTTTGGCCTTTGTTACCTTTTTGAGTAGATGGTCGTCTACAAATGGACCTTTTTTGATTGATCTAGCCATCGTTTACCTCTTTCTGTTTTTTCTTCTAGAGATAATCAATTTATCACTAGCTTTTTTCTTACGCGTTTTGAAACCTTTTGTAGGCATACCCCATGGCGTAACCGGATGACGGCCCGAGTTTTTCTTGCCTTCACCGCCGCCGTGGGGGTGATCGATCGGGTTCATCGCGCTACCTCTGGTTTGAGGACGCTTGCCCTGGTGTCTGCTTCGCCCCGCTTTGCCGCCGACGACGTTGATATATTCGCCGTTGCCAACGGTACCGACAGTGGCCATGCACTCTCCTAGAACGTAGCGCATTTCACCGCTTGGAAGTCGGAGTGAAACGTATTTTTTCTCACGGCCCGCAATCTGCGCATAACCGCCGGCACTCCGCACAAGCTGTCCGCCTTTGCCCGGTTTCATTTCAACGTTGTGTACAATCGTCCCCACCGGGATGCTTCTGATAGCCATCGCGTTGCCTGGAACGACGTCAAGCCCCTCTTTTGCAGCTTCGATCTTGTCGCCTACTTTTAAGCCCTGAGGCTGCAGGATATACCGTTTTTCACCGTCTGCGTATTTGACAAGGCAGATTCTGCAGTTTCGGTACGGATCGTACTCGATCGTTTCCACAATACCCGGAACGCCGAACTTGTTTCGCTTGAAATCGATAATTCTGTACAGCTTCTTGGCACCGCCCTGCTTATGTCTGGAGGTGATTCTGCCGTTGTTGTTTCTTCCTGCCGTAACGGGAAGTTTTTTGAGCAACTTTGCAACCGTCGGCTTTGAAGTGATATCACCGCTGTCTACGTTGGTGATATACCTTCGCCCCGGTGAAGTTGGTTTATAATGTTTTATCGCCATTGTCTATCCTTATACCGCTAAGCTTTCAATGTTCGCATCTTCAGGAAGCGTCACGTAGAACTTTTTAAAATCCACTCGCTTGCCTTCTTTGCCTCTAAATCGTTTGATCTTACCCTTTTGTCTCAGGGCGTTTACCTTCAACGGCCGAATATCGAAATACTCTTTGAAAACCTGCTTCAGACTGTTTTTTGTCATCTTAGGACTAGTTTGCACAACGATAACACCGTCTTCTTGCAAATCCAGTGTTTTTTCCGTATAAAGGATTGATTTAATATCTGTTATATCTGCCATCTTAGCCCTCGTTTGTTAATTTTTCCCAAACAGCTTTTTCCACCACAACGCTTGTGTAAGCTGCCGCTAAATAAGCATTTAGTTCATTCTGTTCAACCAGGTAAGCGTTTTTCAGGTTTCTAAATGCTAAGTACGTCTTGTCGTCAATTAACTCTTTAACAATCAGCGCGTCTTTGCTTTTGAGCGCACCGATGATGTTTGAAGCGTCTTTTGTTTTGCCGCTTTCAACCGTGCAAGAATCAACCACAAAAAGTTTGCCGTTTGCCGCTTTTTCAGCAAGAGCTGCTTTTAACGCAAGTTTCTTTTGCTTTCTGTTGACTTTCTGGTCATAATTTCTGTTTGCTTTTGGACCGAAAATCACGCCGCCGCCGACAAATAGTGGCGATCTGGTACTGCCTGCTCTGGCTCGACCGCCGCCTTTTTGCTGCCAGGGCTTTTTACCGCCGCCGCTGACCTGGCCTCTGCTTTTTGTGTGAGCCGTATTGGATCTGACGCTTGCAGCGTACGATTTCACATACAGATACAAATTGTGCGGATGGATGTTTTCAAAGCTTGCGTCAAGCTTGATCTCTCCGCTTTGTTCCAATTTATCGTTTAACTCTATTGCTTTCATTTAACAACCTTTACTACACCCGTAGCACCGTTTGCTCCCGGGATTGAACCTCTTACGGCGATAACGCCGTTTTCAGCATCGTATGACATTACTTCGTTTTTCACCGTCACGGTTTCGTTACCGTAATGACCGGGCATCTTTTGACCAGGCTGTACTTTGCCCGGCATCTCGGCCATACCGATTGAACCGACACGTCTGTGAAATCTTGAACCGTGGGTTTTTGGACCGCCGCCGAAGTTGTAACGCTTCATAACACCCGTGTAACCACGACCTTTTGAGGTAAACGATGTTTTAAGCATCTTTGCTTCTTCCAGCTTGCCTGTGTCCAGATCACCCGCATCTTCGTTGGCAACTTCCATTGTTTTGAAAGCGTTGAAGTGCTTGTCAAGATTATACTTCTTTTGCTGACCCTGGATCGCTTTGTTTGTTTTTTTACCGCTTTGGTAAGCAACGATCGCTTTACCGTTTTCGGTAACTTCGCAAACTTTCACATCCTTAAGCTTCAAAAGAGTGACGGGAACACTCGGTACCGCAACAGTTCTACTCATACCGATCTTTTCTACTAAAAATTCCATCACCACTCCTTATTTATCTAAAGATCTAACTTCTACATCGACTTCCGGAGCTAAGTCCAGCTTCATCAATGAATCAACTGTATCCGGGGTTGCAGAAACTATATCTATAAGTCTTCCGTGAACTCTAATCTCAAATTGCTCTCTGGCATCTTTGTTAACATGCGGAGATTTCAGTACCGTGTACTTTTTCTTTTTCGTAGGCATAGGGATTGGACCCTTGATCTCAGCACCTGTTCGCTTTGCTGCGTCTATAATAGACGAAACGGAACGGTCTAAGACACGATGATCATAAGCTTTAAGCTTAAGTCTGATTTTTTCCATTGCGTTTTTCCTTAGTAAAGAACTCGTCAGTTTGCCTGACATATTTATCAGGAACCGAAATTATACACAATAGATTGTGGATTTTCAATACTTTTTATGATAAAATACAAAATTAGTTTCCTTTTCAAAAGGACAATAATGAAAATATTGGAACACTTTTACGAAAATCCGCCAAAACCCGAACATATCTTCCCGCGAAAAACAGCGATCAAACATGCCAGCAGCTGCCTGGTTGGTCCCCCGCTTTCGGGCAAAACATCGATCATGGTCGATTTTTTGCAAACAAGCGGCAAAAACTACCTGTATCTGAATATGCATGATCTCAGACTGCAAAACAAAGCGCTGGATCACCTGCCGCATTTTGTAACACAGGAGGGTATCCAACTGCTGGCCGTGGATAATTACGAAGGTGGTTTCACGCTTCCAGACATCGACTGCGTGTTAAGCTGCCAGCGTCCGCCTGATCTTGAGGGGTTTGAAGTGATACGGGTGCACCCTCTTGATTTTGAAGAGTTTTTAGCCACCGGCCAGGGGTCACAGACCCAGGCTTTTAACGCGTATCTCAAAGCCGGGAGCAAAGACGAGATCGGCTTTCAGCGGCTGGCCAAAGCGTTTTTGGGCGACAGAATCAACGTGTTTATGCACCTGTGCAACCTGTGCGCCAAACCAATCAGCATCAACCAGATATATCTGCAGTTAAAACAATACACCAAAATTTCCAAAGACTGGCTGTATAAATGTATAAGCCATCTGGAGGCGGAGGGATTTATCTACTTTCTGTCAAAACACGGCGCACCCAAAGCGGCAAAGAAGCTCTTTATTACCAACCAGGAGTTTGTCAACGTCCTTGGTATGGGGGTGGGCTTTATCAATATCTTTCAAAACCTGGTCGTCAACGAACTGAGCAAAAAAGGGATCACGCCGCTGTACATGGAACAAAGCAGCTACCTCATCGGCGACACCCTGCTCAAGGTCGAACCCTTTGCCAGCGAAGAAGCCAGCTGGGTGCGGATGCAAAAACACGTGGGCAGCTACAGCAAAGCAGGGATCAAAAGAACGATCATCATCACTATCAGCAGTGATTTTTCTTTTACAGTGGGCAGTCTGTCCTGTGAAGCGATGCCGTTTTACGAATGGGCGCTTTTGGATGA
The DNA here is from genome assembly GCA_964442515.1 of uncultured Campylobacterales bacterium. Classification (GTDB taxonomy): domain Bacteria; phylum Campylobacterota; class Campylobacteria; order Campylobacterales; family Sulfurovaceae; genus TCS-49. The sequence goes on from CAYUAC010000001.1 coordinate 51,848, forward strand.
GTGATTACGTAACAATTGCCAAGAGTTACCGTTTTGGAAGAAACCGCCTGTACTGCTGCAACCGAAAATCAAACGTGCTGTAGCGCGGATCGTTTCTTTTATTTTCTTTATACAGCGCATTGGCCCCTATGGAGCGGTTGGCGGCATTGGACGGCGAAGTCAGCGACACCGCTTCGATCTTTCTGCCCTCATAGCTAAACTCGTGGCATTTCGGAGTTTGGGTGTTTGTTGCTTCCAAGGCTATTTTTTCGGATTTGAGCTTCTTTCGCAGAAAATACTCCGGTCCGTTTTTGCTGCCCCCGCCCATCAAAAGCAACGTATCGATTTTTGGATGCCGGCACAATATTCCCAATAGATCTCGGGGGACAATATCTTTCATTCCCGTATCGCTGGCGGTGGCTTTGGTTCGCGTGCAGGATTCGACGATATCGCAGATGCCGATTTTATACCGTTGTAAAAACGCCATGCGCTGATCGACCGCCTTTTGTGTAGGTGCAAACTCCAATCCCAAACCATAAATCGCATCGATGATACGCCACAGCGTGTTATCGGCCGAGCCGTAGCAAAAAAACACATCTTCCTCTTTCAGCGGCGCCCCCTCTATGCTAAAGCGCGGCGGGGGAAGCGTACCGACGATGAGTTTGGTCGTATCATCAAATACGACAGGAGCAAAAGGGTGTTTATGGATAAAAGTCTGATCTGTTTTCATAAGCCAAAGTATAGCAAAGATTGTGCTATACTTTTAGTATGAGCAAACTGATTATTTTTGACATGGACGGCACCGTCGTCAACAGCGGTCCTATGATCGCAAAAACCATCAACGCGGTACGTCACGATCTTGGTCTTCTCCCTCTGGAGGAAAAGCCCACACTGGAAGTGTTAAACGACCCCGACATTAATTCCGCACGCTATTTTTACGGCACAGAACGCTTCACGGACAGACAGATTGCCCTTTTTGAATACTATTACGACCGCTACTGCCTGCATGAACTGACCCTGTATGCGGGCATGGCGGATTTGCTGGCAAAACACAGCCGTAATTTCACCCTCACGATCGCTACCAACGCCCACACCAGATTTGCCGACAAGATACTTTCACACCTGCAGGTAGCCGCGCATTTTGATTTTGTCATCGGTGCGGATATGGTTCAGACGCCAAAGCCCCATCCGCAGATGCTGCATGATACGATGGAGCGCTTTGGCTTGCCAAAAGATAAAACCCTGCTTATCGGCGATTCGCACAAAGACAGGCGCGCGGCACAGGCTGCGGGCATCGCCCACGCGCTTGTAAGCTGGGGGTTTAGCGACCACGCGGATACCCAGGCGTTAATAACCGATTATAACGCTTTGGATACACTGATACAAACGTTTTAAGGAAAAATAATGCGCCTTGATGCACTCTTAGATGACAACCTCGATCTGCTCAAGCAGGTCTTTGAAAACACCGTCTCACCCATGGTCGTCACCGAAGCCAGGCTTGAAGAACCCGGCCCCCGCTTTGTCTACGTCAACAAAGCTTTTGAACAGATGACAGGCTACAGCAAGGATGAACTTCAGGATAAAACGCCCCGTATCCTGCAGGGAGAAAAAAGCAACCGGATTATGCTCGATGAGCTCAAAGCGGCGTTGAAAAAGGGAGAGTTTTTCACCGGGCATACCACCAATTACCGCAAAGACGGCAGCACCTACGACGTGGAGTGGACAATTTCGCCTATCAAAAACAAACAGGGTGAAGTTCAGTACTTTTTTTCCGTACAAAAAGATATCACCGCCCAGCAGATGCTGCGCCAACGCGAGCAGGAACTGTTTTTTCACCAGTCGCGCATGGCGGCGATGGGGGAGATGATTGACGGCATCGCCCACCAGTTCAAACAACCCCTCTCCACGATCAATATCAAAGCCCAGCAGCTGCTTTTGGATCTGCAGATGCATGACCAGCTTGATCCGGGCAGGGTCAAAACAGCCGCGGAAAAAATCACCGCGCATGTGGGGCATCTGGGCCAGACCATCGATGAGTTTCGCAGCTTTTTCATAGAGCAGAAAGAAACCAGGACGATCAGTCTGGACAAGCTGATCGAGGAAACGTATCTTTTAAGTCAGGATAGTCTGCATCAGGCGGGTATCGAATTTGTCCACGAACAAAGCGGCTGCACAGTCACCCTCTATCCCAACGAATTTAAGCACGTTATCTTAAACATCCTCCTAAACGCCAAAGACGCCTTTGAGGAAAACAAGCCAAAAGAGCGCCGTATCAAAGCAAGCACGAAATGTGATGAAAATGGTACAATTTTACAGATATGCGACAACGCCGGAGGGATCGATCCAAAAATACTTGACACCATCTTTGAACCCCGTTTCAGCACCAAAGGTAAAGATGAAGGCAGCGGGATCGGGCTCTACCTGGTCCGCCAGATCGCGGCAAAGATCAACGCAACAGTACATGCTTACAACAAAGACGGCGGTGCCTGCTTTGAGATTAACATACCATATACAGGAGCAGAAACATGAATATAGACAAGGTACGGGCGGGATTTTTTATTATCCTGGCCATGACGCTGAATTTTGGGTTTTTCTACGGCGATCCCACCGATATCGCCCAGCACAGCCGGTTTGAACTGATGGCGGCGATCGTGGTCAACCTCATCGCGACCATTTTAAAAATGGGTGATAAGACCCAGACGGGTTCGGTACTGCTGGCCACCTCGCTGGTAGCCGATATCCAGCTGATCACGGCAGCCATTGTCTGGGCGGTTTCGGCATATGTATACACGATGGACGCATCGACGGTGTCAGTCATCGTCTCTCTCTCAGGCGGCGCCCTGCTGGCCAACCTCATTTCGGTTGTTTTATATATCGGCGATACGCTTAAATCCAAGCGGTAAGCAACCATGAACAGAAACTCGTTGTGGCTCATCCTTTACCGGATGAGAACACCGCTGATTACGCTGATTGTAAGTTATACAATCGCCATTATCGGTTTAACCACTATAGAGGGTGTCGACGACGCCGGCAACCCGCACCATTTGACAATTTTTGACGCACTGTATTTTCTAAGCTACACCGCGACCACGATCGGCTTTGGGGAAATACCCTATGAGTTCACCTATGGCCAGCGGCTGTGGGTAGTGGTCTCTATCTACATAACGGTGATGGCCTGGGCATACTGTATCGGTTCGATCATCTCCATGATCCAGGATAAAGTCTTTTTGCAAGAGATAGCCAAAGGCAGATTTGTCAAAAAGCTCAAGCATCTCAGAGAAGACTTTATCATCGTTCTTGGCTACAACAGCGTGACCAAAGAGGTGATCAGGCAGGCACTGAAAAAGCAGCTTCGCGTGGTCGTCATAGAAAAAAACGACGCCAAGATCAGTACACTGATGCTGGAGGGCTTCATCCCCCACGTCCCCGCGCTCAAAGCCGACGTGCACGATCCCAAAGCCCTGGAGACCGCCGGAATCAAATCTGCCTACTGCAAAGGTCTGGTCTCGCTGTTTCGGGAAGACTCACTCAATCTTCGCATCTCGCTGACGGCAAAAATCCTCAACCCCCACGTTAAACTGGCAGTCAAATCCACCACCCCAAACCAAAGCGAAAACCTGGCCGATGTGGGCGTTGAGATTATAGAAAACCCTTTTGATATCATCGCCGGCCAGATCGACAAAGCCATCAACGCCCCCAGTCTGCTCAAGATCGAGCGGTGGCTGTATAAAGCAGGACCCATTGATATGGACCTGCAACCGTTTCCCAAAGGAAGGTATATCGTCTGCGGCTACGGCAGAATGGGCAAGAAAATGCGCGAAGTGTTAGAAGAAAACAACATCGACGCGGCGTTTATAGAAATCGATACCGACCAGACCGCCCAGCTTGACAGCGAGGAAAGAGAAGACGTGATCACGGCAAACAGCGATGACAAATACGTACTGACCAAAGCCGGTATCCAGGAAGCGTCCGCCATCATCATAGGCACGGGCAACGATACGACCAACCTCTCCATCCTGGCCACGGCAAAGAAGCTCAACAGCGACATCATCACCATCGTCAGGGAAAACGAGATGGAGGATTTTTCTATTTTTCAAAGTTCCAATATCGATTATATATTCATGCCCTCCAAACTGCTGATTACTAAAACCACCAACGCCCTGATACGGCCGATGATTGACCGCTTTTCCAAGCTGCTTGATACCCAGGATGAAATATGGGGGCGCAAACTGATCACAAAACTGCTGACCATTGGAACCAGACCACACGCGGTGGGCCTTCGCATCAACGCCGACGAAGCCCCGCAGATCTATGACCGCCTCCAAAAAAATGAAGAGGTCAGTCTCGGTGTCCTGCTTCGCTCGCGCCGCAACAGGCAGTATCACAATAAAATCACGGCACTGATGCTGCAAAGAGGCAAAAAACAGTATCTGCTGCCCTCGCCCGATACCAAACTGCAGGCAAGAGACAGTATCCTGTTCGCATGTGACAGGGATGCCAAAAACGATATGGAGTATATCGCCTCCAACACAGACGAATTTGCCTATGTCTATGCACAAAATGATTAAGAATTGTTTATAAGATTTATTCTTTCTGATTATATTTAGAATTTTATACACAAAATAGCAAGAAAGCCTTATCTCTTTTTGTAATTTTTCTATAGCATTAAAGAAAAAAAGGGGAAAAGATGAGAAATAAACTGATCACCGCGGCAGCGGGTCTATCACTGGCAGCGGCGACACTGAGCGCCTCGGGCTTTGGCGAGTTTTACGAGAAATTCGGAGACTTAGAAGTCAATCAGGGGTACGGTCAAACCAACGGCAAGATTAAATCGCGCATCAAAGAAACCGGCTACTACGCCACGCCCGGTGAAGTCAGAGCCGCCCTGGAGGGTAAAAAGGTTGACGGCAAGCCCGTTGTCGTCGTCGATTCCAGAACCCAGAGCGAGCAGCACGGCTTGACCGTCGACGGCGCAGTTCTGGTACCGCTTCGCGGCTGGAACAAAGCCTTTGAAGATGAAAGCAGACACAGCGACAAGGTCGGAGCGGTCTACAGCTTTTGTAGAACGGGAACGGACCAGGCGGACAATATCGTCAAACTGCAGTGGATGTTTCAGGGCAAAGCCAAGGTATTTGGCTTAAGAGATATGGTAAACGCCTGCTACCCGACCGTAAGCAGAAGCGGCAATGTCCTTGACGCGGCACTCAATGCTAAAAACGTATACGTCCAGCAGGCTGAAAACGGCAACTACTACGAAGTCAACTGCCCGCAGGTCAAAAACGCGTGTTCCCCCATCGCTGTCTATAACGAAACGGACATCGAAACGGCCGAACTTACCGGCGAGGGACTTCCCGCGACGATTGAGATGAAAAACAAAGCCAGAGACGAAAGCGTCACCGTCTACAAAGGCGCGGACAACTACTACTACAAAAAAGAGTGCTGGGGCAACCTGCAAAACTAAACGCACTTTCAGAGGCATTTTCGCCTCTTTGTGCTATAGTTTTATATGTACTTTATATCCGCTATCAACAGCCGGTACTACAGCAGTTTTGCCCTGCTGTACCAGTACCGCAGACAGATCGATACCCATTTTCTTATCTGCAGCAGCGATAAAGAGACCCTGCAATACGCCCACAGCTTTTTGCAAACCCAAAAACAGATGCGCGATGAGGGTGAAATCAGTTATGAAACACTGCTGTATACCTACGACCCGGATTCGTTCAACTCGGTCCAGGAGTGCTTTGAATCCATCGCCAGCGTCTGTTCGCACGCATACGACCGTATCTATCTTGACGGCAGCGGCCTTTTTGCTCCCGTTTTGGCCCAGTTAAGCACCAAAATTCTGCCACAAGGCGGACGGGTGCTTGGATATGACGAATACGACAACAAGGTGCATATCCTTTCACAGTCGGCACTGTTTATCAGAGAGGGGATCGAAAGCCTGGATATCAAAAACCACCTGCGCTACAAAGGGTACAGGATCTTGGGGCATTATAAAAAATATGATCTTTTCAGCCGCAAAAAAACGGTGCTAAAACTGGCCAAAGACCTGGGCGAGTTCAAACAGTTTGCCAAGCATTTTCCCAGCTTTGACAAGCAGCGTTTTGCGCGGTTTAACTCTATACTGCAGGATATGGACTTAGATGACGTCAATGCGACCAACTATGTCAGGGGCGTGGTCTTTGAAGAGTATATTTTTCATCTAATCTATGATCATCTGCATGTGGATGATATTATGTGCGGGGTGACGGTGGAGTTTGAAACGGGGCATATTAACGAGTTTGACATCTTGCTGATGAAAGACAACCACCTGCACGCTATCGAGTGCAAATTTGCCAATAATCTCAATATCGAAAACAGTGTGTATAAGCTGGATTCGATCAAACAGTATCTGGATGTGGAGAGCAAAGCGATGCTGCTTGTTGTCAGCCAGCATGAACTAAGCTACTCCAACGGAACGAAAGCCAGGGCCAATACCGCCGGCATCAAAATCCACCAGTCAAAAGAGTTTGACAAGCGGGAGTTTTTGGACGATATCGCCTCCTCGTTCAACCTGGAATATAAGTGATTATTCCTCTTTTTTCTCTTCGGGCGTGTCTTTGCTCTCACACGTGGTGTTAAGCTTTAACAGCGAATAGATCGGGCAGAATTTCACCAGACCCGTTACAAGGGGGATAATCCCGATATACGCCCACGGCTGAGAAAAGAAAATAGCCACAAGGATCAATACGACCCCTATTACGATCCGTAGGATCCTGTCAGTTTTCCCGATATTACAAGGCATAAAAACCTCCTTTTTATATAAGTTCCCTCCATTGTATCACACAAACGTCACAAATCATAAATTTTCTAAGTTATTGTATTTTTTAACATCAATTTCAAAGCACAAAAACAAAAATCGTAAAATAATGTGCCAGACTGCCCGCCATCACAAACAGATGCCATATAGGGTGAAACATTGCAAAGCGTTCATCCAGAGCATAAAAGACCACCCCGCCGGAGTAAAAAAGTCCGCCCATCAGCAGCCAGACAAAGCCCCACATGGGCAATGCCGCCAGCAGCGGCTTGAGCGCGACCAGAATAAGCCAACCCATGATCAGATAGATCACGACCGGTATGATCCGCCGCTCATCGGTGCCGATGAGTTCCAGAATGATGCCAAGCACCGCCAGGCCCCACACGATACCAAAAACCCACCATCCCCAGGCGCCTCCCAATACCACCAGGCTAAAGGGCGTGTACGTACCCGCAATCAGCAGATAGATCGAGTGATGGTCCAAAGCCTTGAAAACACACTTGGCACGGCCTGATAACCCGTGGTAGATGGTGGAGATGGTATAAAGCATCAAAAGCGTGGTACCGTAGATGGCAAAGGCAACGATCTTGGTCGAGTTCCCGCTTAGCACGGCTTCAGTTTCCAGCACGATAAATCCCGCCAGTGCCAATACGGCACCGATCAGGTGCGTCAGGCTGTTGAGCCGTTCTTCTTTATCTTCGGGAAGCGGGCTGCATACCCGTGCCCATGTTTTGGAAAGCTTGTTAAAAATTTTTGATGCTATTTGTATGGAGTGCCTTTACGTGTTTATAGTCTTGGTTCATGTGCATCGTGATCCCGGTCAGAAGACTGCCCGTGCAGCCTTTAAAAACCGGTAATGCACATGAGAGATCAGTAGATTAA
>CAYUAC010000002.1:0-41486 GCA_964442515.1 uncultured Campylobacterales bacterium
ATCCCATCCAAGCCCCTCGCTGAGGGCATAAAAAAGCAGATACAGCAGCGGTAAAGCGATAACAGCCCCGAAAAAGGGGGCTATATACGCTTTGAGGTTTTTTATCTCCATTGGGCTTTTTGGAAAACCTCGACCGCGGCTTTTTGGTTTTGGCCGATTTTACTCAGGGCGATATCATCTTCTTTGAACTCCCCCCAGCTTTGGACCAGCTTGCTTGGACTGACGGCCGGATTGACCGGGTACTCGGAGTTGGCATCGGCAAATGCGCGCTGGGCTTTTTTACTGATCAAAAATTCCAGCAGTTTGATGGCGTTTTCTTTGTTTTTGGCCGATTGCGTCACACCCGCCCCGCTGATATTGATGTGGGCTCCCCTGCTTTCTTGATTGGGAAAAAAGACGCCGATTTGTTGCGCGACTTCCCGGTCCATGGGATCAGAAGAGTTGACAAACCTGCCAAGGTAGTAAGTATTGGCAATAGCGATATCACTCACGCCGCTGGCGGCTGCGCGCATCTGGTCCCTGTCGTTGCCTTTTGGCACGCGGGCCATATTCTCAACCACCCCTTTGGCCCATTCCAATCCTTTTTCCTTGCCGTTGTGAGCGATGATGGAAGCCATGAGCGACTTGTTGTACGCATTGGACGAACTTCTTACGGTGATAGAATAGGGAAAATCCTCTTTGGCTATGGCTTCGTAGGTGGAAAGCTTGTCCACGTCGACGTTTTCTTTGTTATAGATAATCACCCGCGCACGCTTGGTCAAGCCAAACCACTGGTTGTCCGGACCGCGCAGATTGGCCGGGATGACGGAGGTGAGTTTTTCTGACTCTATGCTTTGCAGCAGTCCGCTTTTTTTGGCTTGATACAAATTACCGATATCGGCGGTAACAAACATATCCGCCGGTGAGCGCTTTCCTTCTATTTTGAGCTTGGCCAAGAGTTCGTCGGCCTTGGCGTGGACGACGTTGACCTTGATGCCCGTTTGCTGTTCAAACTCTTTATAGAGTTGTTTATCACTGTCGTAGTGTCTGTGGGAATAGAGGTTGACTTCATTTGCCAACAACGTACTTGAAAACGCAAGCGCCGAAACGGCCAGAAGACCTTTTGTCAAAAATGATCGCATATTTTTCCTTTTTTGATAATATATCTCAGTATTTTACTGTAAATGATAACCATTGTCAATACTATTTATTCATCTTCCAGCAAATGTTCGTACCGTTTATCCGTTAACAGCTTCAAAAACGCTACCAGTGCCTGTACTTTTCTTTCACTCATGGGCCTGGCGCTTTGTAAAAGCTTTAAATCCTCTTGCCCCACCTTTACTTCGGGTTTGGCCCAGGGCTGTCCCGTTTCGGGATTGATCGCCGTTTCTTCATTGACATACTGATCATAAAACAAGATAACCGTTTCCAAATCCTCAAACACCCCGTTGTGCATATACGGAGCCGTAACGGCCACGTTTCGCAGGGTGGGGACTTTCATTTTCCCGGCGTAACTGGAAGCATTTGAAAGATTTTTTACCGCCGGATTGTTCATAAGCCCCATATCCTTAAACGCCTGGGGGTGTATTGTCTTTGACAGCAGACTTTTATTGCGCGGGGTTCCGATATTGTGGTACCGGTAATTGGTAAATGTTTCTTTGGCGGCGTCTTCAGTTTTGAGCAGATGGCAGGAAGCGCAGTTGGTATTGTTGTTGGAAAAAAACAGACTCCGGCCGAGGTCTTCAAGGGGCGTCAATTCGTACGTGCCTTGTAAAAACCTGTCGTATTTACTGTCAAAAGGGGCAAACTCTTTGGTTTTTTCAAAAGCCGCAATCGCGCTTGCTGCGGCTTCATAGACTTTATCGGGATTTTCAAAGATTGTTTTGGAATACAGCTTGGCAAATTGCCGGCGGTAGTTTTGGTCTTGGTAGAAGCGCTTGGAAATAGCCTTTTTGGAAACCATATTCATCTCCGCGGGATTAAGCGGCGGGCCTTTGGCCTGCTCTTGCAAATCTTTTGCTCTGCCGTCCCAAAACTGTCCGCCCACAAAGGCTTGTTCTCTGCTGTCATAATGAAAAGGCGGGCTAAATTGCGCATAGGTGGCAGTAGGGGTATTTCTGTCACCAAAACTCTGGCCGTCATCGCCCAGGCTTACCGCGCCGTTTGGCGCTATTTGACGGTTGTCGGCAAAGGCATGGCCGGGGTTGTGGCAGGTAGCGCAGGATTGGGTTTTGTTTTTTGAAAGGATAGGATCAAAAAAAAGTTGCCTGCCAAGGTCTGCTTCAAGCTGTGAAAAAACTTCGGGATCGCTTTTTTGCAACGGTTTACTGCATCCGGCAAGCAAGAATAAAACCGCAAGGCTCCATAGTATTTGATACGTTAGCGTTTGAACCATAATAAACTCCTTATCTTTACAAAAGGTTGAAAAAGCAGATGCGCCACCGTCGCAAACTCTTGTCTGCCAAGTCCCAATCGAATCTTTGGGGCATCCTTTGACCGCATCAGCGAACCAAACATCCAATCCCACACCGCCAGGTAGCCGCCGTAGTTTTTATTGCTGTAGTCGGTGCTGTGATGGATCTGGTGCTGGTAGGGGGAGATGCAGATTTTTTCCACAATCTTTGGGTATTTGAGTTTGACGTGGGAATGGCGCAGGTTTGAACCCATCAGCGAAAATACAAACAAAAACAGGTTCACCCCGATGATTTCAATCACGGCGATATATGCCCCGAAAAAATAGATAAACACCCCCGTTACCGCACCGATGGAAAGCGCGTAGCGAAAAGCAAACAGCAGGTTTTCTACCGGGTGGATGCGGTAAAAAGTAATCGGCGTCAACACTTTCGCGCTGTGGTGGACCTTGTGAAACTCCCATAAAAAAGGCACGGTGTGCAGCAGTCTGTGCAGCCAGTAGCGGGTAAAATCACTGACGACAAAAATGGCCGCGGTATACAAAACAAGTACGGCGGTATAAGAAAGCGCCCTGACTTGATACAGGCCAAAATGATCAAGCAAAACGCCGTGGACATACAGGCTGACTTCGTGCGCCCCAAAAACCAAAGGCAGGATCAGGACGGTTTTGATAAAAAAAGAAACGATAAAGTATTTATAATCCAAAAGCGCGCTGGTGTGCAGCCACAGCTTTTTGCTCAGTACCACCCGTCTTTGCCTTTTATGCACAAAAAGATAGATCGCGGCAATTACTGCCGAAGAGAGCAGATAGAGCCAGTAAAGCCGTTTGCCCGGTTCAAAATACAGCAGCAGCTGCTGCGTAAAATCAATCTCCGTCAGCATCGAGTACCTTGGAAGTAACCTTGAGTTCGGCTATCAGCGTCACGTAATACGCCGTATGCAGTTTTTGGGCCAGATCATACAACCTGCGGGCATTGCCAAAATCATCCCCCTCGATCAGATGCAGGTTGTTTCGTATACGCCGCAGATATTGCAGCGTTTGTGCAAGTTCTTTATCCGCGCCGTAGCTTGTAAGCAGCGATCCGTAGTTTTTATGCGGGCCGGGACCCAGCACCCTGAGGTGGGTATCAACAATGGCCGCAATCGCCTGTTTGGACGTTTGGCTTCGATAATACTCGGCCCGGCCGTTATCGGGATCGTTTTCGTATTTGCGGCTCAGTCCCGCCGGATCGCCGATACGCCACTCTTTGAGTTTATAAGAACTTTGGCTGAGGGTATTGAGCACCATCGCGTTGGCACGTTTTTCATCCGAGACAAAGCGCCTGCTGTTTTGCTCATATCCTTGCACAATATCGCGCAGATACCCCTGAATGCTTTGGATGATAACAGTTGCGATGGCATTGACTCTTGCTTTAGAAGGATCATGCGCAAACAGAATATACTCCAGCGCATTGATCGATTTATAGGAGTGCTTGAAAAGGGCCGTTTGCACATCACCGTCACTGCGGACTACGCGCTTGAGCTGTTGTGCGATATCTTCGTTGCCGTGGTGGAAAATATCGATATAGCGGGGCGTATCAAGATAGCTGCCGTCAAGTTCTCCCAGAATATAAAAGGTTTGGACGCTTTTCCACCGTGTCACCAGGGCGGTAAAATCATGACGCATCTGCCCGGGATCGTTGTGCGCTATTGTTTTTTCAAGCTTTTTGGCAGCCCCAACGGCTTCTTTTGCGTCTGCAAGCAAAATATTGGAATACAGAGACTGCAAATGCTCATTTGCATACACCACGTGAATAAAAACTGCAATAATAATAAAAAACCTCATCTTATAACTCCTTGATAAATTCGATCAACTCGTCGCGCTGCTTTGTGCTTAAGCGCATAAAACGCTTTTTAACCTGCTTTGCTTCGCCGCCGTGCCACAGGATCGCTTCTTCTATCGTGCGGGCCCGCCCGTCATGGAGCAGATTGAGTTCTTGACCCACGGCGCGGCTATACTGCCCTATCCCCCACAAAGGCTGAGTGCGAAACTCGCTTGGCAGCGCGTCAAATTCGCTCCTTCCGTCGCTGAGACCTTTGCCCATATCATGAAGCAAAAAATCGCTGTAGGGGGCTATGGACAAGCCGTTTTCCAAAGTAAATTCGCTGACGTGGCATTTGGCGCAGCCTACTGTCTCAAACAGTTTTTGCCCCCTTTTTTGCGTAATCTTGGCATGGGGGACTTTGAGATTTTGCAGATAAAACGTGATCGCATCCAACCGTTTTGGAGGCAGGTCAAAGCCGCTGCCGGCTCGCTTACTGTCGCCTTTTGGCGCCTTTAGGCATTCGTTTTGCTCTTGTGTACAATTTTCTGATGCAAACAGCGGCGAGGTCAAACTCATATCATTATGCGCAGCCGAAGCGACCTGGTCTTTTACAAACGCGCGGCTTGCTTTCCATGTGTATCTGCCAAGTTCGTACTGCTGCGTCATCGGACTGAAAACCCGGTTGGCTTTGCCCGAAATCCCGTCATCGTCGCTGTCGTTTCTATCTTCATTGGCCAGTATCTGTGCATCGCTGAGCATTTCAATAAGCCCAAGTCCCACCAGAGCCTGGGGCATACGGTTTGCTATATTGGTATCGGGATGCAGCGGGCCGTACTGCAGGGAGGTAAGCTGCTTTGCAATACCCTGTTTTGGTTTGCGCAGCAGGGTTTCATCCCCGGCCGGGTAGCGCACGCTTACCGTTTCATACTCAATTTTCGGTTTTGCCTCATACGCAACATTCGTCGTGGAATTGATACTGATCTGTTCGCCGTAGGTGGGTTCTGGCAGAAATCCTTTTTTTGCCAGTATTTTTTCATAATCTTTGATGCTTTCTTTGGGCACCGAAAGCTTTGACACGTACCCTCTGTTTATAGTGCCGTTTTCATTATAAACAAAAGATACGGCATTATTTGGGTGGCAGCTTGTGCAGGTATTAGCGCTAAAAAGCGGACCGAGCCCGTCTCTGGCGGTGGTTGCGCTGGGGGCTTGGACCCAGGGAACGCTGAAAAAGCTTTTGCCCAGGATAAAACGGTCCAGGTCTGCATTACTCAAGCCTTCCACGGGATGGGTCAACATCGATTTCGTATCATCGGCGGTGAAGTATTTGCCACGCAGCGCATTATCTCCCTGCAGCGATGCGGTAAAAACCGCAGCGCTGAAAAGCAGGCTATATCCGAGTTTCTTGGGCATCGGTAACATCTTGTTTGTTGAGTTCAATCCCGTTTGCCTTGGCAACGGGCACCATCATATCCCCCAGTTTTCTCATCTTGTTTTTGAGTGAAACGATCTCTTTTGCCTGCGGATCGTTTGGTCTGATCTGATAGTCAAAGTGTCTGCTTGCCTCGGCGATAGCGTCGATCTTTTGGATTTTGTTTTCTATCTCGCCCATAAGCGCAAGAATCTGCTTCTTTGTCCGCATATCCACGGTGTCGATAGGCGCTTTGCCGTAATGCTTTGCCTTATACGTACCCATCAGGACGTTTTTAAACCCCTGGTAATTGGTCGCGATATCTCTGTGGGTATTGTCTGAAAAGCAGGAGTGTTCATCCTCTTCGCTGGGCGTCAGCACGGCAACGGCTATACGCTCATTGGCCAGTTCGGATTTCATAAAAACGCCCATCCCCGAAAACACCTGCGCCAAAGCCTGCTTTGTGTCTATGGCGTTGTCGCCTTTGCCAAGAAACGCCTGGCGGTACAAGCCGTTTTGGCCCGAAACCTCTTTTTCCCACGCTCCCTTAACCAGCTCTAAATCCTGCACGATCTTATCGGTGGCGGCTTTGAGATACGCCAGTCTTCTTTTAGCGTGTTTATCATCTATAAAATCACTCAACGGCCGATCTCCGGCTTGCAGCGCTCCGTGTGTGATACTGTCTACGACAAAGTTGGCATAATCCTGATCCTGTCCCCACAGCAGAAATTCAACGGCGTGGTATCCCGAAGCGACATTGGCTTCTCCGCCGTTTTCATTGAGTGCGGTAATGGCTTTAACGGTAATTTCGCTTACGTCAACACTGCTGCTGCCCTCGCCTCCGGGGGTGAAAACGCCTGCGCTGTCAATGATGTTGCCGCGGGTTTTTTCCCCGTCCGCATCGATCGTATAATCGATCATATTCTCATCCAGCGGCCATGCGTTGATCTGGCCTTCGGGAGCGCCGTATGTTTGGGCTACCCAGCCTTCTTCGGCGTCAATGGGACCGTTTGAGAGACGAAAGATTTCACTCTTGCCATATGATTCCCTGGAAAGCAGCCATGCGGCTTTGGCTTCTTCCAGGTGCTGTTGTGTCGGATCGGCGGCGAAAGCGTTCACCGCTTTTTGCAAATCTTTTGCATCGGCCAATGCGTCGGCGTAATTGTGCAGCGCAATATCGGCGTAGGTTTGCACAATCGAATCTGATTTTGCGACCTGTTTTTGTGATTTGGTATTGTTTGATGCAGCCGTGTTGGCGCACCCGCTCAGTATCAGTGCCGCGCTTGCCGCGACTGCTGAAAACAGAAGTTTTGTATGTGACAGTCTCATGTAAATCCTTTTCATTTTAATAATCAAAATCAAATAATAACCAAACAAAACTTACAGTTTTATTAATTGTGAGAAAGATTATCAGTATATTTTGTAAAAGGTGGATTATATTCTGAAGCGGTACTCTTTTAACAGCGAGTATGCAATCCCGCCCAAAGCGATCACATCAAAGGCTACGGTATACCACGCTCCGTGAATCAGCGCGTACGTCAGCCAGCAAAGGACCGAGACCAGTAAAATCAGTTTCATTTTCAGATTGTCATGCAAAATTGTTGCAATAGGCGTCATAATGCCTGCAAGCACCAGCAGCCAGCCCGAGGGTTCCTGCAGCTTGTACAGCAGATAAACCGTAAACAGCGGCAAAAACAGTTTTAACCCCTTTTCTCCCTGTTTGAGCCCAAGCGCGCCTATAAAAAACAAAGAAGCGATCACTATCGTCTGCATCGCCCCGTGCAAGCCGCCGCTGACATAGAGATCGGGGATTACGCACGCCGTCCCAAGACCGATAAACACTTTTGATTTGACTACATCATGCGAAGACATCCCCACGCCGCTGAAGATAATGGCAAAAACGCCCGCGATCGAAGCAAAAAGTTCCATAATGACCTTTGTGGAAATAAGTGCAATTGTAGCAAAAAATGAACTGAGCTGTTTGCTATTTGTAATGATTGGTAATTGCTATAATTTCAATCGTGTCTTTATCAATATAGATAAAAATTGCTCGATACTTTTTATCAAGTCGAAATGAATAAATCAACCTATCTTTTGGCTCTAGTAATTCGGTATTTAAAGAGGGGTAAAACGGGTCATTTTCAAAAAGCTTCTTTGCTTTTTGATATTTTTTTGTTAAATTATGCTTTTGGAGATAACTTTGCAAATCATCTCTTATGGCTTTAATTTTCATTATAAACCGAACTCTTTTTCAATCCATCTTCTAAATCTTTTAAGAAATCGGCCGAATATCCTTCTTTTTGAAAATCACTTATAATATTATCAACATTGTCTTTTTGAAATTTTTTAAAATAAAGCTCTTTTTCTACAATTTTCTTTTTAACTTCCTCTATTTCATTTAAATTCATTTGAGAAATTAAATTTAAAATATTAGGCATTGATATATCGATTGCTAATTGCATAATACACTCCTGTATTTCATTTAAGATAAACACTATTTTATCAAAATGCTATATATCTTGTCTATAATCTATGTATTACAACCGCCTTGAACCGCATACTCTCTCCCCGCCCTCTTCTTGGTTAATTTTTCATAAAAAGATATATGCCCACAAAAAAACCGGCAGCACCGGCGATATAATACGTCATAACCCTGTCGGTATCCAAACCTGTCACAGCCTCTGTGAAACGAAACCGGATAAAGCCCTCACCATTTCTGTCTCTTTTGGAAATCACATATGCGAAGCGCAGTGGGCCTTGATCTGACTGTACTTTTGGGTCTCTGGCTGCAGTAAGATATGCGTAATGCCAAAGCGTTCTTTGAACGTTTGCCGTATGCTTTCCAAAATATTTTCAACCTCTTCCAAGCTGTAGGTTTCATCCAAAACGATATGGGCTGAAAAAAACTTTTCTTCCGATGAGGGCGCGGTAAAGTGCAGATCGTGAAACTCTTTGACCGCATCAAAGCTATCAAGCACCTTTTCAAAACGTTTAAGATCGGTAGGATTGGCATCAAGCAGGGCAAAAAAGCTCTCTTTGAGTATCGAAAAACTGCTTTTGATGATATATGCCCCGAAGATAAACGTGATGATGGGATCAATCAGATAGTTTTGAAAATAATAGGTCGCCGCCCCGCCAAGCAGTACGCCAAGTGAGATCACCGCATCTCCCAGCATATGCAAAAACGCCGCTTTCATATTCAAATCCTCACCGTGATCGTGGCAGCAATCCTCATCATACATCGACCCGTGCGCGTGCAGACCGTGGTAATTTCGAAGCAGGTACGCGCTTACGGCGTTGATCACAAGCGCTGCGGCGGCTACGACTATGACGCTGCCCGCTTCAATAGCCACGGGATTAAAAAAGCGCATCAGGGCTTCATACAAAACATACACCATCGTAATAATCAAAAACAGCGAATTGATAAACGCTGCCATCATTTCGGCTTTGACATATCCGAAAGTCATCCTTGCCGTTGCCGCTTTCATCGCGTAATACGAAGCGATCAAGGCGACAAAAAGGGCCAGCACGTCGCCGAGGTTGTGCAGCGCGTCGGTGATGAGCGCCAGCGAATTGCTGACAGTACCAAAAACCAACTCCAACGCTACGATCAGCAGGTTGATCGCGGCGACGATCACAATCGTTTTCATCTTTGTTTTTTGCATACGGTTCCTTTATAGTGTTACGTACTTATTACATTAGGGATTTTTGCGGTACAATATACCAAAAAAGGCTTTATCAGATGACAACATCCAAGTACCGCGTTGTCTTTATCATCACCCTGCTGCTTTTATCACTCTCTATTGCGCTTTCGTTCTTAAACTATTCGGTATCGATGCAAAACGCAAAATCCCAGCTTAAAAACCAGTCGCTGCCCCTGTCTCTGGATAATATTTACACCGTTATCCAAAAACACATCATCGAACCAAGCCTCATCTCTTCCATGATGGCAAACGACACCTTTTTGCATGACTGGCTGCACCACGAAAAAAGCAGAAGCGTCAACGAAGTCCGGCAATATCTGGGCGCCATCCAGCAGCGGTACGGGATGTTTAATACCTTTTTAGTCTCCGATATCACAAAAAATTATTACACGCATGAAGGCTTTGTCGAAAAGGTCAGCGCCAAACGCCCGAGAAATCAGTGGTATTACGATTTCAAACTTTCAGCCCCGACCCACGAGATCAATCTTGACCACAATGAAAATTTTTCCAATGAACTGATCATGTTTATCAATCATAAAATCTTTGATCACGACCGCACTTATCTGGGCACCACCGGCGTTGCCATGAATCTGTCCTATATTGACGGTATTTTACGAGATTTTCGCACCAACCACAACTTTGTCGTTACATTTTTTGATAAAGAGGGCAAAGTCGTCCTGGCTGAACGCAATGAAGATTTCACCGCCCACATCGACGATTTTGCGGTTTTGTCACAGTATAAAGATGAGATTCTTTCGCCAAAAAGCAGTATGATCGAGTACAAACAATACGGTTCCAGCCGCCTCCTGACAACCAAGTATATCCCCGAACTGAATCTTTTTTTAAGCGTTGAAGCCAAACTCTCGGATTTCACCAAAGATGTCAAAAAAGTCCTCATCTTAAATGTAGCCGTTTCAATCATGATTACGCTCATTGTCGCTTTTATCATCTATTATCTCATCAAAAACTACAGCAGAAAGCTTGAGTTTTACTCCTCCCACGACCCGCTGACAAAGCTGCCCAACAGGCGCGACTTCGAACAAAAGTTCAAACACCATATCGCCCTGGCAAAACGCGACGCAAAACCCCATTCGATCCTGTTTTTAGATATCGATGATTTTAAAGCCATCAACGACAGTTTCGGCCACGCCACAGGCGACAGGGTTATCTGCCAGATAGCGCGCATCCTGGAAAACACGCTTCGCAAAACCGACCTGGTCGCACGGTGGGGCGGGGAGGAGTTTATCGCCGCACTCATTGACTGCGACAGCCAGATGGCGGTGCAAAACGCCCAGAAAATCCTGCAAACGATCAAACAGGATGCAATACTCGTCCAGATCACGGGCCGCCAGATTACTGCCAGCATCGGGGTAAGCACCCTGCGCGAAAGCGATACGCTTGATTCAATCATTTCACGGGCCGATGACGCGATGTATGCAGCCAAAAACTCGGGCAAGAACAAAGTCACCTGTTATAAATGACCGGATTTTTTTCCTGACAAAAATTTTGCTATCATAGTGGTATAGCAGCTTAAAAGGAGGCTGATATGGATATCCAAAGCAAAAGCTATGTTTTTGAATCCCCCTATCACTCCCGTATTCAGGTAGGCAGGGAAGACCCCAGCGCGTCAAAAGAGGAACAGGCAGATACGTTTACAAAGGATGCAAACCAACCCCTGCAAGAGGCCCAAAGTTTTCAAAACGCCCAGGAAAAGCCGGTGGAACCCAGGGTTACAACCGACGCTTTGCTGGATACCTACGCCTAAGATGGGGCTGCGCTTTGAATACAGGCACTTTGACGCAGACAGGGAGATACTGCATGTCTGGCAAAACGCTTTGCCCCGCGTATCGCACAAACATAGCAGCGAAACCTACACTCTTTTTCAAAACCGCAGCGATCTTAATATCAAAATCAGAAACCGGCGTATAGATATCAAAGAACTCCTCACGTGTAAAGAGGGGTTTCAACAGTGGCGTCCGCTGCCGCCTTTGCAAACCAGACTGCGTCTGGAAACGCTGGCTGCGGTACATGGCTTAGACTGCGATATATCCGATATACAAAGCTACCTCTATGCCTGCAAAAAACATCCAAGGGTTTCTGTCATTGATGTTGTAAAAGAGCGGACGATCTTTTATGAAAAAGGGGTTACTTTTGAATACGCGCAGGGAGTCACAGGGCAGCGCCCCTTTGCCTCCATCGCGATCGAATCAGAAGATACAGACGCGCTCAAACAAGCCTGCAGCCGTTTCAGTCTCTGCAAACACCAAAATCAGAGTTACCCTACTTTTTTGCTTTCTGACCGAGTGATTCAACCCAGCGTTTGAGCACCTGTTTTTCCGCTTTGTCCAGTTTGCTTTCAGGATGCATCCACGTGTAGCTTTGCTTTGGCATAAACCCGATCTTGACCACGTGATACATCCGGTCAATCCGCTCCTGCTGCAAGGAGCTATCCATCTTTTTCCATGTGGAAAAATTCAGTGCTTTTCTGCCCTCGTTGACGTGGCTTGCCAGCACCCAGGAAACAGGCGCGACCTTGGCATACCACGGAAACTTCGTATGATTGCTGTGGCAGTCATAACACGCCTTTTGCAAAATCGGCCTGACCTCTTTTGGCACCTGCATACTGACAGCGGCATCATAGGAGGGATTGGTGAGATTCATGGGAATAAACTGCGCCCCTATCAGCAGCGCCACGGCGGCAAAAAACAGTTTTTTCACGCATATGATCCTTTTTTATCTGCGATTATAACACAAAAAGTGCTGTCACATATCCGCCTGCCACAAGCCATACAAACATCACCAAAGCGGTTCCAACGGGCTTACATCCCGCCTGTTTGAATTTTTCGATGCCTGTTTGCATCCCCAAAGCAGCCATCGCCGTTGTCAGTAAATTTGTAAAATAAATTATTTTTACTATAATAATTGATATTTTTAATAAGGAAAAAGCAAAAGCACGCTTTTTCGCACTTTTGAAAGCTTTGTACAATCGGCTTTAACTGCAGACACCGTGAAGTCATAACATCATAATCGGCTATTTTCAGCGCTTTTGTTATAATGGCGCACCAAAGGATATAAACAGATGCAAAATTTCAACCGACTCGACAAAGAAGACAAGATCAAGCTCAGTTCTCTGCTCAATGAAAAAGTTGATCAAATCGGGGGCAAAAACTTTTTTTTAAACCTGATTGAAGAAGCCAGGGACAGAGAGGTCCATCCCCTTGAAGCCAACTCCTGCCGTTTTTCGTTTCAAAACGGAACCGTCACGTGGAATAAAGTCCTGTTTAAAGACAAAGTGGCGCTGCTGGCCCGACACAGTGCCAAAACAGCGCTTTGGGAAGATTTTCTACCAAACCGCAGCGATGCAAAGGCACATAAAAAAATCCTCAACCTCATCCGAACGCTGGCTCCTGTGGAGTTCATCGTCAAACCAAAGCGTTTTGAAGACGGCAGCGGCTTTGCCATGCAAGCCTTTGCGACGACACCGGAGGGAACGACCTATCTTGATCCCGTCTTTGAAGCGATCTTTTTCACCCCCGCAGACGAAGTCAAAAAACTCATCGAGTTTAAGGACAAGACGGTCAATTAAGCAGCCATTCGCTGCTTTGCGCACTCTCTTTTGAGAAAACATCCCCAAGCACAGAACGCTTGACCAAACTGATCTCATAAGCGGATTTCACTCTTTTTTCCGGCGCGATCACGCCGCACCTGTCACAGAGCTTTGCAGCGATCTTTCCGCTGTAATCCAAAATGAACAGATTGCTTTGTCCGCTGTAGGAGGAGATAAAATAAAACACCCCCTCACCCGTGCCGTAGCGGATGATTTCATACGCGCCCGCCGCGTGGCGCTGCAAAACCTCAATCTTTTGCATCTTTTCGTTAAGGAGATTCCTGTACAGGCTTGCCGGGCGTCCGTTGTACGAACAGTTGCGCTCAAGCTTGATATATTCCCCCCAAAGCGCTTTGTCTTGAAACGTAAACGCCCGCGCTACGCACGGCGCGCCTACCCTGCCGCGCTGCTGCCACGTTACGGCGATATCCGCGCCGCCGGGGTCCAGCCGAAACTGATCGGACTCCACGCTGTAATGCAGCGTCGCGCAGCCGCTTATAAAAAACACTGCGAAAAAAAAGAAAGAAAGCCGTCGTATCATTTTGATCCTTTGCATACTCATGCTATACTGTGATTATACTATCTTTTCAAGGAGACGCCATGTTTCATTCAGTCCATGTCGGTATCGTACGAAGCAGTGAAAACCTGTTTGTGGAACTTTCGATCAAAGGCAAGCTCACCCACGCCGATTACGAACATTTTGTACCCATGATCAAAGAAGCTATGGAGTCGCTGCCAAACAAAAAGATGCGGATGATCGTGGATATGCGGGGATTTGAGGGGTTTGAACTGCGCGCGGCGTGGGATGATTTCAAATTCGGCCTTGAATTTCGCAACGATTTTGAAAAACTCGCGGTTGTGGGCAACAAAAACTGGGAAAAATACGCCACAAAGCTGGGAAGCTGGCTGCTTGGCGGCGAAGTCAGATACTTCACCGACGCCGACAAAGCGATGCAGTGGGTTGACAGCTGATATGAAATAACAAAAACGCACTATCAAACAAACCCGCGGTGCGTTATAATAAATTATTACTTGCGAAAAGGAGCGGATAATGCTGAAAAATCTGATGTATACCTCAATGGGCGCGGCCCTTCTTGCCAAAGAGCGCGTGTACCGGGAACTGGAAGACTGCCGGGACAAAAACCGGGAATCAAAAGAAAAAGCACGCCGGTTGTATGAACAGATGGAACAAAAGGGTAAAGAACACGAAGCCGAGTTTAAAGACGAACTCAAATCCATGATCAAAGAGGTCATCGATGAAATGGGTCTTGCGACCAAAAAAGATTTGCAAGATTTGAAAAAGTAGCCTTTGAAACTGCGCCATTACAACTCCGCGCGGATCTATTTCGTATTCCGCTTTTTGGTAACGGTGTTTTTACTGATCAAGAACAAACGCTCGCTGCTTTTGATACGGCCGCTGTCTCCAGACGCTTTTTGCAACACGATCACAAATCTCGGCGTGAGTTTTATCAAACTCAGCCAGGTGCTTGCCACAAGAAGCGATTTTTTTCCGCCAAGGTATCTGCACGAACTGCAAAAAGTCCATGACGCCGTGGCGCCGATGAAGAAAAAAGATTTTGACGCCGCACTGCACCAGGCTTTTGGCCCCGTACTGCCTTTTGATTATTTTGACCCAAACCCCATCGCCAGCGCTTCTATCGGCCAGGTCCACCAAGCCCGCATTGCCGATAAGAAACTTGCTGTCAAACTGAAAAGAAAAGGGATAAAAGAAAAGATCACTGCAGATATGCGAATTCTTCGTACGATGCTGCGCTTTTTCACCCCGCTTTTCAGCCATAAGACCAAAAACTCCATTGAAAGCGTGATCAGCGAATACTCCAAGATGCTTTTTGAAGAGGTCAGCTTTATTCAGGAAAAAAACAATTTAGAAAAATTTTCACAAAAATACGCCCACTGCGGCGTTATTTTTCCCACCCCGCATCCGCCTTTATGCAATGACGATGTACTGGTGATGGATTTTTTGGAGGGCTTTAGCTTCGATGACAAACAAAACATCCAAAAAGCTGCTGTTGATATCGACGGCATTATTAAAAAACTGGTCAATTTCTACGTTGAACAGATGCTGCTTGAGGGGTATTTTCACGCCGATCCGCATCCGGGCAACCTCCTGATTACGCCGCAGGGGGAACTGGTACTGCTGGATTTTGGAATGGTGAAAAACATCGGCAACAAAACCCGTCTGGCCCTGGTCGAACTCATCAAAGCCGCCAACGAACAGGATTTTGAAACCTATATCAGCGCCTGCAAACGTCTGGGCGTTGTCAGTTACGATGCCGATGAAAGCGAAATGGTCGCTTTTACGCAAAAAATGTTTTCCATCTTTGAAAACGACCACCTGGACGCAAAAAGTATGCAGACACTTGCCACGGAGGTACTGCAAAGTACCAGGGATATGCCCTTCAAGCTTCCCCAGGACGCCATCTACGTCCTCAGAGTCAGTGCCATCATCGAAGGTCTGGGAACCACGTATAAGGAAAATTTCAACGGTATCAAAGATATCCTGCCCATCCTCAAAGATAACCTTACCACCGCCCTTGGCGGCGAAAAACTCACCGCTATGTTCAAACACGAAATCCACTCCCTGCCCCTTACGATCAGGCACCTGCGCACCATCATAAACAAAGCCGCCCAGGACAGTATCAGCGTCAATATCGACGCCAACCAGCTGCAGGCGGTCCAAAGCCGCCTTAAAGACAGCGTCAAATCCTACGCCGTGTCGTTTGCCTTGATGCTTTCAGCTTTTTTCGTGCTGCAGTTTGACCGTGAACAGATCGCGGCGGTTCTTTTTGTTCTGGGATTTGTAAAACTGCTGTTTTTTTAGAAAAAATATAGCTACACTTCGATATACTTTGGGATATGAAAAACCTGATCAATACGCTCCGGCTCAAACGGCTGCAGCAGTTAAAAAACTTAGGATATAATTATACAGATTTAATCCAGCCACACAGCGACCAAAGCATAGACCATGAACTGCCCGGCCGCATGACGGAGCTGGAACAAACCGTAGCGCAGTGTCATCTGTGCCAGCTTAGCAAAACCCGAACGCACACTGTTTTTGGCGAAGGAAACACCGACGCCGATCTTGTTTTTGTGGGCGAAGCCCCGGGCCAGACAGAAGACAATACCGGCAGACCCTTTGTCGGCAGAGCCGGACAGCTGCTTAGTAAGATGATTGAAAATGTACTGGGTTTGCAAAGGCAGCAGGTTTATATCGCCAATATTTTAAAATGCCGGCCGCCGGGCAACGCGACGCCCACGCATGAACAGATTTTTGAATGCAAACCGTATCTGGACAAACAGTTGGAACTGATACGGCCAAAACTGGTCGTGGCGCTGGGCGCGACTGCTTTCAACGCCCTTACCGGCCAGAAAACAGCCCTTGGCAAGGCAAGAGGAGAGATAGTGAACATGCCCCGTTTTCAGCTTATTGCGTCATACCACCCAAGCTATCTTTTGCGCAATCCGTCGATGAAAAAAGAAAGTTATAAAGATTTATTAAAAATAAAGAGCCTTCTATGCGAATAATACTCATTGCCCTGCTTGCAATCTCCCTGCAGGCAAAAAGTTTTTTGATCTCCAATATCCCCCTGCCCGTAACCTCGGTAATGCAAACAGGCATCACCGATTACGATCCGGATACCGCCCAAAAGCTGTATGAAAACGGCAGAATCTTTTCACTGCTTGCCTATGATAAAATTGACAGGAATATGCAGCAGACACTGAATATGCACAAACAGGCGCTTAATGTCCGAACGCTTTCAAAGTCGCTTGCTTACAAGCTGGCTTTTTTCATGGCCGAAGAAAAGATCGGCAGATACGCCACCAGTACGGTCAACAGCGCCTTGGCCACCTTGCTTAGCAATAACAAATCCTACACCGTCGATATTTTTGACGCCGCCAAATTTGACAACGCTCTGTCAAAAGTCGAAGCCAAGCGCTACAATCTCGTTATCGCGCCGTTGATGGAAGATGCCGCCAAAGCCCTGTGTGACAGGTCGCTTGCCAACAGGTACTACATCCCCACCCAAAACAGCGGGGAGTTCACCTGCGACAATGACCGGGTTTATTTTGGCGGAATCGATTACAAAGCCCAGGTGGAATCGTTTCAAGAGCTTATAAAAGAACCCGTAACCATTGTCTCCAACAGTTCCAATATCACGTCTCAAATCGATGCGCACGTCAAAGAAAACTTTGAAATCCGCAAGCACCTGCGCCTCAAACAGGTCAGAAACCTCAAAAGCGTATTGACCCGAAACAAAGACCGGCTGCACGAAAAAGTAATCTTTTTGAATCTGCCGCCTGTTTCGGCAACGCTGTTTTTAACCCAGCTTCGCCTGTATGAGATCGAACCCAAGCGCATCGTCTCCACCCAGATTCTGTATACGCCCCATATTTTGAAAATGACCCAGCCAAAAGAGCGTGAAAACCTGGTTATTGCCAACTCGATCGAACAGATGGACAAACATCTCACCGGATATGCCAAACTGCTGCAAAACAACCTGCGTTACGAGTGGATCGATTTTACCACCGCATACGGTTTGCAAAAGTTTTTAAACAAGCAGCAGACAAGACAGTTTACCTACGGGATAGAACACGTCAAAGCGCAAAAAAGAAATTTCAAAACCATAAAGGAGTAATTTTGAGTAGTTCCATTTTTACAAATATCTCCTCTCTGCCGCCGCTGAGCGAAACCGCCCAAAAGCTGCGCGCTATCAGAAGCAGCGAAGATTTTGATCCCGCAGAGATTTCAGCGTACATGGAAAAAGACCCCATGCTGCTGGCAGAAGTACTCAAAACCCTCAACTCGGCCGCCTATACCTTCAAAGCCGACATCAAATCGATCAGGCAGGCCATTATGCTGCTTGGGTTTAAACCGCTGAAAAACCTGGTAACCCAGATTACGATCAGAAAAGCCCTTGACGCGGACTTGGAACCCTACGGTATCACGACCAAGGAGTTTTCCAGATCTTCGGTACTGCAGGCAACTATCGTTAAAAAATGGCACCCCAAGGTTGAAAACGCCGACCTGCTGGAACTGGCCGCGATGCTGCAGGATGTGGGAATGCTGCTTATTGCCAACGAACTGCTGAAAAACAACGAATCCAGCCAGTTTCTGGCCGATCTGGATATCAACTACGACACCGAACGTACAGAACGAAGCTATGTTGATACCACCGCCGCTGAGCTCAGTGCCGAAATACTCAAACACTGGAATTTTGATGCCAGTCTCATTGCGTTGATTGAGGGCAGCGTCAATCCGAGCACCCCGCAGGACTGGATTTTAAAGATTTCAAGAATCGCGGCTTCGCCAAGGTTCTGCCTGACCCAGCGCAGCATCAACAAAGCGATCAAACTGGCCGAGAAAAACGATCTGGACCCCCACCTGCTGGAAACAACCCTGAAGGAGCTGTAAGTGCAGACTGTAACCATCATCGATACCTTTGGCTTTTTGTTTCGAAGTTATTTCGCCCTGCCCCCGCTTTCAAACAAAGACGGCTTTCCCACCGGTCTGCTGACAGGGTTTGCCAATTTTATCTCCAATATCTACAGCGAGCATTTGACCGATTATCTGGTCTTTGCGCTTGACAGCGAGGGGAAGAGTTTTCGAAACGATATCGATGAAAATTACAAAGCCCACCGTCCCGATGTCCCCCAGGACCTGCTCAAACAGCTTCCCGTGGCGATTTCGTGGATTGACAAGATCGGTTTTGCCTCAAAAGCCGTGCCGGGATTCGAAGCCGATGACATCGTCGCGACGCTGGCCAAGAAAGCCAAAAAGGCGGGCTACAAAGTCCGCATCGTAAGCCACGACAAAGACCTTTATCAGCTCATTTCAGACAATATCCACATGTATGATCCCATCAAGAAAAAAGAGATCGGCCCCGACGAATGCATGGAAAAATACGGCATCAGGCCCGACCAGTTTGTTGATTATCAGGCGATGGTCGGCGACAGCGCCGATAACGTACCCGGTATCAAAGGCATCGGCGCCAAAACGGCGCAAAAACTCTTGACGCAGTTTGGTTCGCTTGAAAATATTTACAAAAACATCGATATCGCCGGTACGCCCCGGATCAAAAAGCTTTTGCACGAGGGCAAAGACGCCGCTTTTATCTCAAAACAGCTGGTAACGCTCAGAGACGACGTTGATGTAGACTTTGACAGCAAAACCTTCGACCTGGTGGAAAAACCGCTTGTCAAGATCAAAGACGAGTTGGAAAGATATGAACTCCGGCGGGTTCTTGGCAAGGTCGGTTCGCACTCAAAAACCAATGCGCACCACAACAGTTACGAATTTGAAGCCCTGCTGCTTGATACCAGTGCCAAGCTTGAGGCCGTGATCGACAAGCTTGGCAGCAACGATATCGTCGCTTTTGATACCGAAACGGATTCTTTAAACGCTACGCAGGCAAACCTGGTGGGTTTTAGTTTCTGTACGCAAAAAAGCAAAGCCTATTACGTTCCCATAGCCCACAAAGGGCTTGACGTAGGCAACCAGCTTGATCTGCAGGACGCACTGAAAGGAATCAAAAAACTTTTTGGCTGCAAAATCGTGGGGCAAAACATCAAATACGACCTCAAGGTTTTGCATAAATACGGCCAGAACCTGCCCGCCCCCTTTTGCGATACGATGATTTTATCCTGGCTGCACAATCCCGGACTCAAACACGGCCTGGATATTCAGGCCAAACGCTTTTTTGACTACACGATGAAACCGTTTAAAGAACTGGTTGCAAAGGGGCAGACTTTTGCCGATGTCGCTCTTGGCAAAGCGTGCTTTTACGCGGCCGAAGACGCGTGGATGACATATCTGCTGTATGATAAATACAAAAACATTCTCGATGACAAATTCTTTACCATCGCCGGAACAATCGAAATCCCTTTTATCCGGGTGCTGCTTGCCATGGAACTGGAAGGGATCGCCGTAGACAGGCAAAAGCTGCACCATCTGGGAGAAGTAACCCAAAAACGGCTGCAGGAATTGACCACAACCATCTATGAACTAAGCGGCACGGAATTTAATATCAACTCCACGCAACAGTTGGCGTCGGTGCTGTTTGAACGGCTGGGACTGCAAGGAGGCAAAAAAACCAAAACCGGTTTCAGTACTAATGAGAAGGTTTTGCAAACGCTTATCGACAAACACCCCGTCATCGAAAAGATTTTACAATACCGGGAAGTACAAAAAATCTCTTCCACCTACGTCAAACCCTTGGAACGCTACCTCGTTGACGGCCGGATTTATACCAACTTCATGCATACTGGCACCGCTACGGGCAGGCTGAGTTCCAATAACCCCAACCTGCAAAACATCCCAACCAGAAGCGATCTTGGCAAGAAGGTGCGTGATTGCTTCGTAGCCAAAGAGGGTTACAGCCTGGTCAGTATCGACTACTCCCAGATCGAACTGCGCCTGCTGGCGCATTTCAGCCGGGACAAAGCGTTGATAGAGGCGTTTAACAATGACGAAGATATCCACCTGGCAACGGCCAGGAAGCTTTTCGGCGACCGGGCGAAAGAAAAAAGGAACTTCGCCAAAAGCGTCAATTTCGGCCTTCTTTACGGGATGGGCAGCCGCAAGCTGGGCGAAGAACTGGGTATCCCCGCAAAAGAAGCCAAGCAGATCATACAAGATTATTTTGCCTCCTTTGCCAGCGTCAAAACGTATCTGAACTCTATCGAGCAAAAGGCGCAAGAAGACGGATACGTTACCACGATCGCGGGCCGCAGGCGCTACTTTGATTTTGCAAGTGCCAACGCGATGATGCAAAACGCGTATTTACGAGAAGCGGTCAATACCGTTTTTCAGGGAAGCGCGGCGGATTTGATCAAAAAAGGGATGAACAAAATCTTTGACAACTTCCATGACAACCCGGATGTACGAATGCTGCTGCAAATCCACGATGAACTGATCTTTGAGATTAAAAGCGGCAAAGAAGAAGAGTACGGCAAACGGCTGCAAACGATCCTGCAGGAGGTATACAGTCTCAAGGTTCCTTTAAAAACCTCTTTGGATATCGCAAAAAGCTGGGGAGAGTTGAAATGATCAAAGCAGCTGTTTTCCTTGGCGCTTTATTGCTACTTGGCGGCTGCGATATCGACCGCCAAAAAGCAGCCCTGATGGAACAAAAGCAGGAATCTGCGCAACAGGAGCAGCCTCTGAAACAGCCCGATCAGACTGAAACCAATCAAACCAGGCTGCTGCAGTTAAGACAAGAAGGCGAGATTGCGCTGGAAAAACTCAAAGCCCAAAACGAACAAAAGCTTGAAGCCATGCGTCTGCAGATGCAAGAAAAAGAACTTTCGGTGCACGAAAGGCTGGCCAAAAGCGAGCACAACCTCACAGCAGCCACCCATGAACAAGACGTGGGCATGTATCAAACCGCTATTGCCGTATTTGGGGCGGTGGCACTGATTTTTGCCCTTATCTGGTATTTTATATCCAAAGCAAAAAGAAAATCGGAACAAAAACTGCAGGAAGAGAAAA
Source organism: uncultured Campylobacterales bacterium (assembly GCA_964442515.1). Classification (GTDB taxonomy): domain Bacteria; phylum Campylobacterota; class Campylobacteria; order Campylobacterales; family Sulfurovaceae; genus TCS-49. The sequence goes on from CAYUAC010000002.1 coordinate 21,425, forward strand.
TGCGGCACGAATCGCATATGAAACAGCAGGAGTTTTACCAGCAGCGCATCAATAAGCTTTTAGATATCGCCGCGTCCAAAGACAGCGACGAGACGGTCAGAAAAGATGCTATGAAGATGCTCAAAAACGACAGCAGTTTTAAAACGATCGAGTTTAAAGATGACTAAACGAAGTGCTGAAATTAAAGAGCTGTTTTTAACCCACTATCCAAGCAGCGTGACCGAACTGCATTATGACAACCTCTACCAGCTGGTCGTGGCGGTCATGCTTTCAGCCCAGTGTACGGACAAACGCGTTAATATCCTCACGCCGGCCCTTTTTGAAAAATACCCCGACACCGAGACCCTGGCAAGTGCTGATATTGAAGAGATCAAAGCGCTGATTCAAAGCTGCTCGTTTTTTAACAATAAAGCCAAAAACCTGCTTGGTTTTGCCAAAAAAATACAAAATGAATTTAACGGTCAAATCCCAAAGACGCAAAAAGAACTGGTCAGCCTGCCGGGTGTGGGCCAAAAAACGGCCAACGTCGTGCTGATCGAATACTTTGAACACAACCTTATGGCCGTTGACACCCATGTATTTCGTGTTTCGCACCGTCTGGGACTGAGTTACGCCAAAACGGCGGCAAACACCGAAAAAGACCTGGTCAAGCGCTTTGAAAGCGACCTGAGCCGCCTGCATCAGGCGATGGTGCTCTTTGGCCGCTATATCTGCACGGCAAAAAACCCAAAATGCGATCAATGCTTTTTAACGCAGTATTGCAAAAGCAAAAAAAGTTATAAGGTCTAAGCACCGGGACTTTCTATTTTAATTGTATAAAACGTATTTATTGCCCCAACCGCTTTGTCATTGCTCATAAAAAGATCACATCCGTTTCTTAATGCGTCTTTTTCATCGATTTATAATCTTTGTCACCGATTTTACCGTCAAGGATGCCAATAAAATTTCCCGTTCTTGCCGTCGCTTTTTCCTCTACCGTATCTAAAATAGACGGATCTTTCGCTATCGCCCGGAAGTAGTGATTTACCGCACCGGTAAAATTTTGATGCCGCTTTTTAAGCACTTCTGCCGCTTTTTCCACCGCATCTTGATCCAGAAGAAAGTTTTTCCTTACTTTTAATATTTTCATGTTTAAAACCTTTATGTATTATCTACATATGTATAATAATAGCACGTTGATTTTGCTGTGTCAATCAGGAACTGTTGTATATAAACTAATCTTCATCAAAGAAAAGATAAAATAGCACAATAAACGTAAACAGTTTTATCTTACGAAATCGGGATATTTATGCTTTTAAAAAATAAAAACATTTTCCTTGGCGTCACCGGCAGCATTGCCGCGTATAAAGCCTGCGATCTGGTGCGGCTGCTTGTAAAACAGGGGGCGCAGGTCCGCGTTGTTATGACGCCCGCAGCGCAGCGTTTTGTCAGCCCGCTTACGTTCGAAGCCCTCACGCGCTGCAAGGTTCTCACCCAAGACAGCGAAGACTGGGCGAGTGATCTCAATCATATCGATTGCGCCAAATGGGCCGATCTTATGATCGTAGCCCCCGCTACGGCCAATACGATCAACAAGCTTTCAAAAGGCATCGCCGATAATTTACTCACCCAAACCTATCTGGCGACCAAAGCAAAAACCATCGTCGCGCCGGCAGCCAATACTAATATGATCGAAGATGCCAATACCGTTGCCAGTTTGAAGATGCTCAAAGTCAATGAAACCGCCATTATCGAACCGCAGAACAAAGCCTTAGCCTGCAACGACATCGGCAAAGGCGCGCTGGCTGATCCCGAAGATATCGCCGATGCCGCGATTCGCGCGCTTTTAAGCGATGAATACTACAAAGACAGAAAAGTCATCGTCACCAGCGGCGGCAGCCGTGAAAAAATCGATGACGTCCGCTTTGTGGGCAACTTTTCAAGCGGAAAGATGGGTGCTGCGCTGGCAAAAGCGCTGTATTACCGGGGTGCGGACGTGTTTTATCTTTCCTTTACCGAAAATGAGGTGCCCAAAGGGGTCCATACCCTTTTTGTTCAAGATACAAAAGAAATGCATGAATACCTCATTGACGCCATCCGCGTAGCGAAAAAAGGCAAACTCAGCGACGTGACCATGCAAAGCGGACCGCGCACGCTGATCCAAAAGCGTCCCCTGCTTTTCATGGCCGCAGCCGTAGCGGATTTCACGCCTGCGTACCCCCAAAAGGGCAAGCTCAAAAAAGACAGTCTTGGCACAAACTGGCAGTTAGAACTCACCCGGACAGAAGATATTTTGTCAAATATAGATAAAGAGGGAATCAATGTCATCGGTTTCAAAGCCGAAATGGACCCGCACACCGCAAAGCAAAACGCGCAGCGGATACTGGAAGAAAAAAACCTTGAAGCGGTGTGTCTGAATATCCTGCAAAGCAGCAGGGATTTTGGCAGCAGCGATAACGCGGTTGATTTTATCACCAAAGACAAAAACAAACAGCTTGGCAAAACCGACAAACTCACGCTGGCTTTTGCCATACTCAGGGAAGCCCAAGCTTTATGATTCCCTTTATTCAAAAGCTTACCGCCCTGGATACGCTGCAGCCCAAGTTTGACAAAAACCGTATCCAGATCAATACTTCGCTGGCCTTTGAAATCAAGGTGATCAAAAAGCTGTTTGCCAACCGCTATATGCTTGAAGTGGGAAAGCAGCAGGTTGAGACCAAAAGCTTCATGAACTTGGAACCTGGTGCCAAATACTGGGCCACTATGCGCGAATCCAAAGGCGTCGTTCAGCTGCAGCACCTGCTGAAAAAACCCGAATACCTGCAGGAAAAGCCGCCGCTGGTTCTGAAAAACTTTGATTTTTCAATGATGCAGCGCCCGGACATCTACAAACAGACGCTGGTACAGTCGCTTGGCAATACCCAAAGCGAAAAAGAGTTCAAATTCATTACCGATATGCTCCTGGGGCTGCACAACAATATCATCACCGTCCCTTTTGAGTATAATAACAGGTACGCCCTGTTTCAATACAAGAATAAAAACAAAATGAGCATCAACAAAAATTCTTTAGAATTTTTTGCCGAATTTGTCAACCTGGGACCGATTTCGGGCACGGTAAGTACGGCTGCGCAGTTCAGGCAGCTTGATATGATCTTGCATTTTGCAAACAGCGCGGCACATTTGCAAGAGCAGACAAAAAATTTGAACTTTGACGTGGTCAATATCAGCACCGGCAAACCAAAGCCGCTGTATAATCTGAACAATTCACTGCTGGATGTAAAAGGATAAGCGTGGGCAAAACGGTAGCTATCATTATGGACGGCAACGGCAGATGGGCCGCCAAGCGCGGCTTGAAACGCACCAAGGGACATGAAGCCGGTATCAACAGTGTCCGCGATATCATCACTCACTGTGCCCGCAGAGGTGATATTGAGGATATCATTTTGTATGCCTTCAGCACCGAAAACTGGAAACGCCCCGGACACGAAGTGCGGTTTTTGATGCAGATGCTGCAAAAATACCTGCAAAAAGAGGCCCAGACCTATATCAAAAACAATATCCGCTTTGAAACGATAGGCGATCTGAGTGTTTTCTCCCCCTCCCTGCGTGAACAGATCCAAACCTTAAAAGCCCAAACACAAAACGCCACGGCGCTGACGCAGTATCTGGCGCTGAATTACGGCAGCCGGGACGAACTGCAGCGGGCCTGTCAAAAAGCAGCCGCGGCAAAAAGCGGGGATATTCAAGCCTGTCTTGACTACCCCCGCGACCTTGATATCATTATCCGCACCGGCGGCCAGCTGCGGCTGTCAAACTTTTTGCTCTACCAGGGGGCGTATGCCGAACTGTTTTTTTCACACACCCTCTGGCCCGATTTTACCGCCGGGGAGTTTGACGATATACTGGATTCCTTTGCTGCACGCGACCGGCGCTTTGGAGGGTTGTAGTATGGAACTGTTTTTTGTTTCCCTGACCGGGCTTATTTTCGGATCATTTTTAAACGTTTTGATTTACAGGGTTCCCAAAAATGAAAACATCGCCTACCCGGCTTCGCACTGTCCGCAATGCGCGCACCCCCTGCGTTGGTACCACAATATTCCGCTGTTTTCTTGGCTGGGGCTTCGGGGGCGGTGCGGCTTTTGCGACAAACCTATTCCCGCTTCCTATCCGCTGGTCGAAGCCCTTACAGCGGGTCTTTTTGCCGTGGTGTTTTTAAAAACTGGATTCAGCCTGGAGTTTGCGGGTGCAACGCTGGCTTTTTCCATGCTGCTGGCTTTATCGGTTATTGATTTTAAATACTTCGCCGTTCCCGACAGCCTCAATCTCGCAGCGATCGTGTTTGCCCTGCTTGGCAGCGATATTATCGGCTCCTTTCAGGACGCCCTGCTGCTGGCGGGGGGATTTGCGCTGCTTCGCTTTGCTCTTAGCTACCTGATCAAAAAAGAGGCGATGGGTGAAGGCGATATTATGATCGCTGCGACCATGGGCGCACTGCTGGGGCTGCCGAATGTTTTATTTGCGATCTTTGTCTCGGCCCTGCTGGCATTAATCCCTTCGCTTATAGCAAAAGAGGGACGGGTTCCTTTTGTTCCGTTTCTGGCTCTGGCGACACTGATCGTGTATCTGTTTGACGAGTATTTCACTCTCTTGGCAAAGGCCCTGTATGCTTAAAGCGTATTTGTCAAAAAGTTTCTCAAGCAGTTTTATCACCGTCTTTTTGCCCCTGTTTGCCATCGCGTCGCTAATTTTGCTCATTTCCACCGCGTCGCTGACATCCTATATCGAAGTCAACCTGGTCCAGATGGGTAAAATATATCTCTACTCGCTTCCCGAAATCCTGTTTTACACCATGCCCCTGTCTTTTGTCATCGGCCTTGGCGTGACGCTGAATCGGCTTTCAAACGATTATGAACTCATCATTCTCTTTGCCAGCGGGGCCAATCCCTTTTATATCTTCCGCCGTTTTTTCCTGATTGCGGTGATGCTGAGTCTTTTTCTGCTGACGCTTTCAATCTATATCATGCCTCAGGCCCAGCAGCTGTTTGACGCTTATAAACAGGACAAAAGCGCCAATGCCAAACTCAACATCAAACCCAGCGAACTGGGCCAGAAGTTTGGCAACTTCTTTGTCTACGTAGCCGATGAGGATGAAAAAGGACTGTTTCAACACGTGGTTGTATTTCAAACGGACAAAGATCAGGACCAACTCTTTATCTCGCAAAAGGGGGATTTGCAAAAAAGGGGGATCGATACCACCTTTGAACTCATCGACGGCATCGGTTACACCTATAACCACAACCAGATCAACAAGATCAATTACAAGGATTTAACGCTGTTTCAATCCTCAATCGTCAGCAGGGTCAACCAGGAATCGATCTACGCATACTGGCAGCAGATCGATTCAGACAGCGACCGGCGCGAGGATTTGAAAATGTTTATCCTGATCTCGCTTATGCCCGTGCTCACCTTTTTTGCCGTAGCGGCTTTCAGCGTCATCCACCCCCGCTATCAAAAAAATATACTTTTTCTTTCTTTAAGCGTGATCATTGTCGGGTATTTTATCCTTATCAATTTCCTTTCAAAATACGCCGAATCCGGCCTTATAGCCGGAGCGTGCGCTTTGGTGGCAGGGTTGGGTTATGCTGTATTTCATCAGCGGGTACTGCGCCATTATTAAGGAGGCCGTATGCGGGTAAAAGCAGTGATCGCTTATGACGGATCGCTCTTTTTGGGTTCGCAGCGCCAGAAAAAAACAAAACAAACCGTCATAGGCTGCATAGAAGAAGTTTTGCACACGCTGCATATAAAAACAAAATTAGATGCTGCCGGCAGAACGGACAAGGGGGTACACGCCAGGGGACAGGTGCTTTCTTTTAAGCTGCCCTCCCACTGGAAAAACCTGCAAAAGCTGCACCATATTGTAAATATCAACCTCAAGCCAAAAGGGATTGAACTGCTGCGTTTGCAGGAAGTACCGCACGATTTTCACGCCAGGTTCAGCGCCAAAAGCCGGTCGTATCTTTATCTCATCAAAGAAGATGCCAACGTGTTTGAACGAAGGTTTATGGCCGATTACACAAACTTTGATCCCGTCCTTTTGCAGCAGGCGCTGCGCCGGTTTGAAGGCAGACACGACTTCAGCGGCTTTTGCAAAAGCGGCGGCGGGGTCAAAACAACGATACGCACGATTTCAAGCGCGAGGGTGTTACGGTATAAGGGGATATATATCTGTTATTTCAAGGCTGACGGATTCCTGCGTTCACAGGTACGCCTGATGATGCAGGCGGCTTTGATGACGGCGTCATCACGTATGCAGCTGCAGCAGCTGCGTTTGCAGCTTGAGGGAGGCAAAAAGTTTTGCACCAAGCCCGCACAGCCCCAGGGACTGTACTTAAGCAAGATTTTTTACTAGCGTCTTCTTGGTTTGTTGTTTCTGCGGCCCGATCGTCTGCCGCCGCCTTTTTTGCCGCGCTTATTCTTTTCTTTGCGCTCGATATCTTTTAAGATCACTTCAAGGCGTTCGGGAGAGATACCGATACGTTCGGGACCTTTAAACTGTTTGGTATCAAGCAGCATCGATAACAGCTTCATCGTCAGCTGGGTGGAATCAACCTCATCCTTGATGAGTTCATACGTCTGCTTTGCCTCATCTTTAATGGGCTGTTCCTTAATCTTTTTGGCAAATTTCTGACTGTGCTTTTCCCCCGCTTCTTTGGCGCTTGGGATAAACGACTGTCGCAAATCCGACTTGATCTTTTTCTTTATTGAGCCGAGCTCTTTATACTCAAGCGGGGTTACAAGCGTAATCGCCAAGCCCTTCTGGCCCGCCCTGCCCGTTCGGCCGATACGGTGCACGTAGCTTTCGGGATCAAAGGGGATGTGGTAATTAAAAACGTGGGTGACGTTACTGATATCAAGCCCTCTTGCGGCCACGTCGGTGGCAACTAAGATATCACTTTGGTTTTTCTTAAAGGCTCCGATCTGTTTATCACGCTGGCGCTGTTCCATATCCCCGTGCAGTCCCACGGCTTTGTGTCCCTGCGCACTCAGCATTTCACTGACCCTGTCAACCTCTTTTTTCATGCGGCAGAAGATGATTGATTTGGGCGGATTGAGCGAATCAAGCAGTCTGATGATAGCGTCATCTCTTTCATGTTCTTCGATGACGTAATATTCCTGCTTAATATCTACGTTGGTGGCTTGTTCCTGGGCGACCCTGGCCATTTTGGGTTCCACCAGGATGGTATTGGCAAGTTCTACGATCGCTTTTGGCATGGTCGCTGAAAACAGCAGGGTCTGTCTGTTTTGGGGCAGGTAGTTGATAATCTCTTTGACATCTTCCAAAAAGCCCATATTCAGCATCTCATCGGCTTCATCAAGCACGACAAAACGGGGGTTGAACTCTTTGAACTGTTCTTTGCTGAGCATATCCAAAAGCCGACCCGGAGTGGCCACGACCACGTTTGCCGAACCGTTAACCCGCTTTCGCTGCAGGTTGTATGACTGGCCGCCGTAAACGGTGGCGGTTTTGATACCCTTTGGCGCGCCTAAGCGAAACATTTCGTCACTGATCTGGTTAGCCAGTTCTCTTGTGGGCGTAATAATAAGGCATTCAACGCCAAAACCCTTGTTTTCCATCATATCCATAATAGGCAGACCAAACGCCGCCGTTTTACCCGTACCCGTATGGGCCTGTGCGATGATATCCTCACCCGCCTGTACCAGCGGTATAGCCATAGCCTGTATCGGGCTTGCGACTTTAAAACCCGCTCTCTTGATTCCGGTGCTGATCTCTTTACCAAAACCGAATGAATCAAATGTTACTTTTTGTTCCATATATATTCTTCTTTTTTCCTGAGATTTGACTACAAATGCAGATTATGATGACTGATCATTCTTGATTTGAGTCCTCTCTTATGCGAAAGTGGTTCACGTCTGGAAGAAATTTCTATCAAGCAAGTGCCTTGTAGTCTTAAGCTGTGATTATATCATAATTTTGGTACAATACAAGCACGACAAGCGGGTTTGGATGGAAAGAACCGCGCTTAACTTTTCAAAAAACAGGGGATTATTGTATGTTATCAAAACGGATTCAAACGCTTTCGGAATCACTGACGATCGCTATCTCTTCGCTGGCAAGAGATTTGAAAGCCCAGGGCAAAGACGTGCTCAGTTTCAGCGCCGGCGAGCCCGATTTCGATACGCCGCAAAGAATCAAAGACGCGGCAAAAACGGCTATCGACGAAGGGTTTACCAAATACACCGCCGTCGCGGGTATTCCCGAACTGCTTGAAGCCATCAGCGGAAAGCTCAAACGTGACAACGGCTTGGAATACGGAACTGACGAGATCATTGTCAACAACGGCGCCAAGCACACGCTTTTTAATATTTTTCAGGCCCTGATCGATGAAGGCGATGAAGTCATCATCCCCTCTCCTTACTGGGTTACCTACCCCGAACTGGTCAAATACAGCGGCGGCACGGTCAAAGAGGTGACCACCGATGACAGCAGCGCTTTTAAAATGACGCCGCAGCAGCTCAAAGACGCGATTACGGACAAAACAAAGATTTTGATTCTTACCACGCCTTCCAATCCGACCGGTTCGGTGTATACCAGAGCCCAGCTGGAAGCGCTGGCAGAAGTGCTCAAAGGCACCGATATTACCGTAGTCAGTGACGAAATGTATGAAAAGCTGGTTTTTGGCAGGGAGTTTACCGCCGTTGCCAGCATCAGTGATGATATGTTAAAGCGTACCATTACCGTAAACGGTCTGAGCAAATCGGTCGCGATGACGGGATGGCGCTTTGGCTATATGGCGTGCAAGGATAAAGAATTGATCAAAGCGATCAATAAACTCCAAAGCCAGTCTACGTCCAATATCAACTCCATCACCCAAAAAGCTGCCATCCCCGCCCTGGACGGCAGCGTCGATGATGCGATCGAGCATATGCGGGCCACGTTTGAACAGCGCTGTGAAACGGCCGTGGAGATGTTTAACGCTATTGAAGGCTTAAGCGTGGTCAAGCCCGAAGGCGCGTTTTATCTTTTTGTCAACTGTAAAGAGATAGAACCCGATTCGATGAAGTTTTGCAAAGCGATGCTTGAAGACGCGGGAATCGCCACGGTTCCCGGTCTTGGCTTTGGCGCGGACGGTTACTTCCGCTTCAGCTACGCGATGGATCTTGATACGATCAAAGCCGGTATCAAGCGTATTGAAGCCTTTGTCAAACAATACCAATGAAAATCTTCGCCGCGGTCCTGCTTGCTTTAATCTTTACCTTCTTATTCCTGGTAGGGCTTAAGATCAACTATCTGGACCGCTACGGTGTTGAAATCTATTTTAACGCCTTTTTTTCCAGCAACCAGCCCTACGGATTTCTGTTTTTTTTCCTCTTCTGCCTTGCGGCGATGTATCTGCCCAAAAAGGGCGCGGGCGCGGGCGTATTATGCACGTTTGCCGTTGCTCTTAGCACGTTTTTTGCCGGTGACACCATCGGGATAAAACTCTACAGCCAGAAGGCGGCTTACACTATCGGAGAGTATACCACCCCGGATTTACAACTGTTATATTCTTACCGGGGAGTGGATTATGTGCTTTTTGCTGAAGATAAAAGCGTCAAAACCCTCAGTTCTGATTTGAGAACACGATAATTGTGTTACAATAACAGACTTTAATATATGCCGTACAAGGGGCCGGGATGAAGATCAAAACACTCAAAAACTATTTTCGCATCTCTATGATAACGATCACGTTTGCTATTTTCATACTCTTTTACGCTTTCTCCTCCTATCTGCATACCGCGCTTACGATCAAAGAAAACAAACAGTTGGCAAACGCCGTCAGCGAACAGGTATTTGGATCGATGTATCAAGTCATGCGTCAGGGGTGGTCCAGGGGAGATTTGGAAGAGTTTATCAACTCCACGAAGAATTCTTTTGAAAAGACCTCTTATGATGTGGATATTTACCGGGGCGAAATCGTAGAAGAGTTGTATGGCACCATTGAACAGGATGCCTTCAGCAAAAACGTCAAAGGCGTTTTTGATACGGGAATGCGTTATGAAAGTTCTGATGACGCTTCGCTGAAGCTGATCACGCCGATGAAAGCCGGCCAGGAGTGCCTTCAGTGCCATACCAACGCCAAGGTTGGGGATGTGCTGGGCGTTGTTTCAATCGATTATGATTTTTCCCAGACGATCAAGGATACCCAGTTTAACTACCTGCTGTTTTCTCTGATTATTCTGCCGTTGATGTTTTTGATCACCTACCTGCTTTCAAAACATCTGCTAAGAAAGATCGATGATTCTATCGGGATGTTTAACAAAAAGATTAAAAATATCAATTCGGTCAAGGATTTTAAAAACTTAGACACCTCCAACGTCAAGCAAAGCTTCAGCGAATTTGAAACAATGATGACTGAAGTCACCAGCTTAAGCCAAAAACTCAAAAATATCGCGGTGGATAAAGACATCCTGGAATTTGAAGTCAAACTGCTTGACAAGCTCATCATCACTTCCGAAGTGGTCAAGGATTGGAAGGAATATATCAAAGAACTGCTGGGTGAGATCAACCATGTATTGCCCGTATACTGCCTGATTACGATCTTTAAAACCGAAGATGAAGTCTACGAAGTGGAAATCTTCTGGCTTGGCGAACCCGAAGCCCACATCAAAAAGTATCTGGAAGATCTGGCCCAGACCATGATCACAGAACACCACCACGTCACCACCACCGCCTCGGTCAACCATACCGTGGTCAATAAAAACAGCTGCCTCAACTCCATAGCCACCCACGAGATTGAGCACGAAGCCAAATCGCTGCTGCTGGATGCGCCAAAGATCGGCGGCATCGTGGGGCTTGGCATCCAGGCCGATACCTCCAAAGACAGCGTGTACCACATCGTCATCGATTCGATTCTGACCACGCTTTTAAACCTGGTCGGCTCGGTCAAGGCGATCCATAAATACACCGAAAACCTGGAGTTTTACGCCACCCGCGATCCGCTGACGGGGCTGTTTTCCCAGCGCGTTTTCAGAGACCTGTTGGATTATGAAATCAAAAGAGCCCACAGCCACGGTTACGAATTTGGCCTGCTGGTGATCGATTGCGATAACTTCAAACCCGTCAACGACACCTACGGCCACAGTTTCGGGGATGTTTTTTTAACCGAATTTGCCAACCTGCTGGAAGCCAATAAACGCGATGAGGATATTCTTTCACGTTACGGGGGCGACGAATTTACTATCGTGCTGCCCGAATCGGGACTGGAAGAGTCTTACCGGGTCGCCCAGCGTATCCTGCGCGCGATCGAAGAGTTCAACCTCACAGCACCTGATGGCACCCAGGTCAATGTCACCGTTTCCATCGGTATCGCGATCTATCCCACCCACGCCCAGGATGCAACCGAACTGTTCAATATCGCCGATGCGATGATGTATAGGGCCAAAAATGAGGGCAAGGACGCGGTGCGAACGCCCAGTGAAGTGGAACTGGATGAGATCCACCAGGAAAGCAAGGACAAATCGATGCTGGTCCTTGATGCGGTCAAAAACGGCAATATTATTCCCCATTTCCAACCCATTATGAACGCGGCCAACAACCGCATCGAGATCAATGAAGTATTGATGCGCATCGATCTGGACGGCCAGACTGTGACCGCCGGGCAGTTTATCCAGACGGCTGAAAGCCTTGGGATCGTACACCAGATGGATTATGTAGTCATTGAAAAAGCCTTTGCAAAACTGGTAGAGACCGGCTATGAGGGTGTATTGTTTATCAACCTCTCACCCAAGGCGCTGATCATCAGCGAATTCATGGAAAAGATCAATGCCTTAACCCACAAGTACAATATCCCAAAAAGCCGTATCGTTTTTGAAATCACCGAACGCGAAACGGTCAAAAGCTTTGCGGTTCTGGAAAAATTTGTCTTTAATCTCAAGCTGGAAGGTTTCCGCTTTGCCATCGATGATTTCGGTTCGGGCTTTTCCTCATTTCACTATATCAAGAAGTTTCCGATCGATTTTGTCAAGATTGACGGGGATTTTATCGTCAATATCCACAAGGATGAAAAAGATTACGCTTTTGTCAAAAGCATCATCTCCCTTGCCCATGAACTCGGGATTAAAACGATCGCCGAATTTGTCGAGGATGACGCGGTGCTGCAGTTTTTAAAAGAGGTCGATATCGATTACGTCCAGGGCTTTCATATCGCCAAACCCTCGGATCTGCTGGAGACAAGAACGTTTAAAGATTCCTGATTGCGCCGATAACGTCTTTTGCCTGAACTGCCTGCATACACTCGTGCGTCTTTAGCGGACACACGCGCTTCATGCAGGGTGCGCATTGGAGATCTTTGCTCACCACGGCGCTTTTGGGATTGTGCCACTGAGAGGTTTCACTGTACTTGGTCGGACCAAAGATCGCCGCTGTTGGTACCTGATACGCCGCGGCTACGTGCATGGGGCCGCTGTCGTTGGTGACAAACAGGTCAAGACCCCCGATATATTCGATCAGTTCCCGCACGCTTGTTTTGCCCGCCAGATTGATCACATCCGTTACCCCCAAATCTTTGAGCGCTTTTTGGATATCACCGGCGGGTTCGATCTCGCCGGGGCCTCCGAAGATAACAACCGTGTATTCTTCACTCAAATCCGCCGCCACCGCCGCGAAACGCCCCGGATACCAGCGCTTGGCGCTGCCGTAGGTGGCACCGGGGTTGATGCCAAGCGTTTTTTTAGCAAGCGTTTTTGGCTTCTGGTACAAACGCAGGGGACCTGGCCGGTGGGCCGTATTGAAAAGCTTGTTGACAAAATCGTTGTAATGCATAACCAGATGCTGGGTTTTGCTAGTCGTTCGTGTATACGCGGCTTTCCTGTCCGCACGTAACGCAAAGAGTAAAAACTTCGCGCTCATCGTCCGCCGAAAGCTGATTGCCAGATCAAAGTGACCCAGTTTTTTTGCACTTTTATACAAAGCGCACAGCCGGCACCTGCTTTTCTTGCTCTCATCAACGACCACTTCAGAAACGTTTGGATGCTTGCCCAGAGCCTGTGTTGCCACAAAGGAGCCAAACAGTACAATCTGCGCGTCCGGACAGGTTTTGACAATATTTTCAATGGCGGGCGTAGCCATCACCGCATCGCCCAGCCATGTGGGGATTTCGATAAAGATCTTATTCAAGCAGCGTACCTTTTAGCCTCTGGTACTCTTTGCATGATTTTAGCAGCTGGCTGTCGCTGCCGCTGCACTCAACTTTGCCGTCTTTGAACACGTAGATTCTATCGGCGTGTTCGATCGTGGAAAGCCGGTGGGCAATCATCAGCGTGATACGGTCTTTTTGCAGCCGTTTCATCGCTTTGGCGATGGCGCGTTCGCTCTTGTTATCAAGCGCGCTGGTGGCTTCGTCAAAGATAAGCAGCTGCGGGTCTTTGTAAAACGCACGCGCTATGGCGATACGCTGACGCTGACCGCCGGAGAGATTGGCGCCAAACTCGTCAAGCACGGTATGAATTCCCTCGCTCATGGCGCTGACAAAATCATACGCCTCGGCGTTTTTCAGCGCGCTAATCACCCTGGTTTCATCAACGTGCTGGCCGTAGGCGACGTTTTTTGCCACGGTATCGTTAAATACATACACTCTTTGAGTCACCATCGATGTGGCGTTTCGCAGACTTTTGATATCAAGTTCTTTAATATCGACCCCGTCAAAACTCAAATCTCCCTGACAATCATAAAAGCGCACCAGCAGATTCACCAGCGAACTTTTTCCCCCGCCGCTGTCGCCCACAAAAGCGACCACTTCACCCTTTCTGGCTTCAAAATTGATGCCTTTAAGAGCCTGGATATCGCCGTAGGACAGGCGCAGATCGCGGCCTACAATCTTGTTTATCTGCCCTACTTTACTGCCGCCGGTAATGATCCTGGCCTTTAGTTCAAGCAAGAAATCCATCCGCTCAACCGCCGCTAAAACGCCGTGCAGCGAATTGTACTGTTTGGTTACCCGCTTAAGGGGCGTATAAATCATAAACATCGCGGCCATAAAAGAGAAGAAACTGCCCACCGTAATCTCTTCGTCAATAACCTGCTGCCCGCCGATGATAATCACCGCCGCTGCACCCAGGGCGCCCACCGTTTCCATCACCGGAGAAACCAGTTCGTTGGCTTTGACCTTTTTCATGGAGTAGTTGAAATATTTTTGGTTATCGTATTCATATTTTTGCAGTTCAAAATTTTCGTTGGTATTGACCTTGATGATTTCGATATTATTAAAAATCTCACCCAAGATCGACGTGGTATCAGCAATCTTTTCCTGGGCCAGTTTGGTAACTTTTTTCATCTTTTTATTGAGCAGTTTTACCGGGAAGATGGCTGCTGGCAGTACCACCAGGGCAAAAAACGCCAGCTGGGGACTTTGGACAATAAGGACTACGATCAGTCCGGCAATCGTCAGCATTTCTCGCAGCATCATCGGCAGTACCGAAGAAACGGCGGCTTTGACCTGTTCGATATCACCCACCATACGGCTGATCAGTTCGCCTTTTCTGAATTTATTGAAAAAATCCAGTTCCAGTCCAAGCAGGTTGTGCAGCGTCAGATTGCGCAGGCGCCGGACGATATCATTGCCGATGTAAGCCATGAAATAAGCCTGCATATACACCCCAAGTCCCTTGGCGAAATAGGTCGCTACCACCAAAAAGGGAATGAGGTATAAAAGCTCTTCGTTTTTTTCGATAAAAATCTCATCCAGGACGGGTTTGATCACGTAAGCCGTGGCGGCCGTACCGGCTGCTGCAAGCCCCATGCCGATAAAAGCCAAAACAAATTTGAGCTTGTACTCTTTCATATACGGCCAGAACCTGGCCAGTATCAACTGCATAACTTTAAACATTATCACCCTGTTTTTTCTCTGATTTTATCCAAAGTTGGATTAAACCCGGGTTTGTGCAAAGACGGGGCGCTGCAATACTTAAGCTGGATATTATAATACTTTGGATACTATTTCGTAAAATTACAGAAACAAAGGTCAAGCTATGGCAAAAAGATGTATGATTAGCGGCAAAGGTCCAAACGTAGCAAACCACGTCAGCCACGCCAATAACAAAATGAAAAAACGACAAATGCCTAATCTCAGAAGTGTAAAAATCACACTTGAAGACGGCACTACAAAGCGAATCAAAGTTGCTGCTTCCGAGCTTAGAACGATGAAGAAGCAAAACTCGTAAATTCCTCCTTCTGGAGGAACCCTCTTGAATTTTATTTCTAAACTCAAAAACCTTCTGCACTGGGAAGCCCAGCCAAAACCCCATATCAACTTAAATGCGCAGATATACAGTCTGCTGCAACCGTTTCGACTGCCTTTTATCCTCATTGTCCTGGTGATGATGCTTGGTACGGTAGGCTACATGGTTATTGACGATTTTCCTTTAATGGACGCCATCTATCAAACCGGTATCACCTTTACCACCGTGGGCTTTGGCGAGATCGCGCCTATCAGTGATCAGGGGCGTGTCTTTACGGTCACGCTTATTATCATCGGTTTTTTGATCTTTACGATCTCCATCGGTATCGTCGCCGAAGCACTCAAAAGCGGCGAACTGCAAAAACTTATAAAGGAGCGCAAAATGCTCTATAAAATCGCCCGGCTCAAAAGACATTTTGTTATCTGCTACCAAAACGAATTCACCATCCAGGTAGCCGACCAGCTCAAACAGGCCCACGTCCCCTTTGTTATCATCGATCCAGGCGACGATATAGAACATGTCGCCAAGAAACAGGGCTATACCTACTACCTGCAAGCCCATCCCCACACCAACGAAGCGATGCTCAAATCCTTTCTTTCCAGTGCCAAGGGGTTGATTACGCTGGCTGACAATATCGCCGACAATATCGCCACGATCACTTCGGCCAGGCTGTATGAACAGGAAATCGTCAAAAAAACGCCGTTTCAGATTATTTCAAAAGCCAACAATTCCGGCGACCATGAAAAGCTTAAGAAACTGGGAGCGGACAATACCGTCATCCCCACAAAACTGATGGCCCAGAGAGTGGGTTCTATGGCCCTGCGTCCGGATATGGTCAATATTATGGAGCGCTTCATGTATTCCGGCGACAGCGCGCTGGATATGGAAGAGGTGGAAGTACCAAAACGAAGCTGGCTGGTCCTTAAAAAGATAAAAGATACGCACTTTCGTGATTTTACCAACGTCTCCATCGTCGGTATCCGCAGAAAAGACGGCGTGTTCAAATCGATGCCAAGTTCCAAAGAACTCATTACCGGCCAGTGCAAACTCTTACTGATCGGCAAAGCCGAGGGCATCAGCCTGACAAAACAGTTGATCAATAAAAACAAAAAACCAAAGGAACTCAGCTATGTTTAACGCAATCCCCGTCAAAGGCGGTTTTAACTGTCTGGATGATTTTTACAGCGGCGGAATCCACGCCGGGTTCAAACCCAACGAAGAACTTGACCTTGGCTTTATCAGAAGCGACAAACCCTGTTCGCTGTCGTATCTTTTTACCAAAAACCGTTTTAAAGCCGCGCCTTTGAAACATGTTTTGCAAAACGGTTTCAAACAGTGCGATTTTATCCTGCTGAATTCAAAAAATGCCAATGCCCTTACCGGGGAGCAGGGCTTAAAAGATGTCGATACGCTGCTTGAACATGTCCGACAAACCCACAAAGCCACAAGCCCGATCATGAGTTCAACCGGTGTCATCGGGGTATGCTTAGATACCGACAAACTCAAAAACGGCATCAATAATCTCGATATCAATGAAAAAAACAGCCACGCCGCGGCAAAAGCGATCATGACCACCGACAGCGGACCCAAAGAGTGCGCCTATGAAGTCGAACTTGATGACGGCAGCAGCTTCAAGGTTGCGGGAATCGCCAAGGGAGCTGGGATGATCGATCCGAGTATGGCGACGATGCTCTGTTTTATCGCCACAGACGCCGATATTCCCGATGAGCATATGCACACGGCGTTAAAAGAAGCCAACGAAATCTCGTTTAACGCAATCAGCGTGGACGGAGACCGCTCGACCAATGATTCGGTGTTTTTGATGAGTTCAAAAAGCGGAGCGTATGAACAAAAAGCGTTTCAATTTGCCCTGGACCGGGTCATGCAGGAACTGGCGCTAAAGATCGTCGGGGACGGAGAAGGGGCCACAAAACTGGCGGCATTTCACGTCAAAGGCGCAAAAGACGACTACGAGGCAAAACTGGCGGCAAAGAAACTGAGCAATTCGCTGCTGGTAAAAACCGCGCTTTTTGGCCAAGACCCAAACTGGGGCCGGATCGCTTCTACCATCGGGGCAAGCGAAGTTACGTGCAGCGAAGAAAGTTTACGGATTTTCTTTGATGACCTGCTCATTTACGACAAGGGCAGCGTATATTTTGATCAGGAAAATGAAAACAAAGCCGCCGAAATCATGGGCCAAAGCAGCTTTAAAATCACCTGCGATCTGGGCGCCGGCGAGGGAGAGTATACCGCATACGGATGCGACCTTGGCTATGAATACGTAAAAATCAACGCCGATTACAGAACGTAAGCTGTCATTTACAATAACAAATGTTATTCTATAAAGAAAAATGTTACTAAAGGAGTGAAGATTTGGCTAAAAATGACAATCAAATTCTCAACTTCTTTAATCAGCACAAAAATGAACCTTTTGAGTTTATAATTGTTACTGATATAAATCTCAAACTCCACCCAAACTACTACAAAGCAATTTTTAAAAACATTAAAACAGGTGCTTTTCACGCAACAGAAATAACTCCTGAAATGATGCGGTATAAATATAAAGTCGGTCATATATACACTAACGGTAAACATGTCGGACAAAACCCCTCTTTGCTAAAAGCTGAATTTAGAGTTAATAAAAACACTGATATTGAAGTAGACCGCCTATCTCATCATATCAACCAAGATGAAGTAAAGAATATCATTGATTACGAAGATGTATATAAATACTTATTGCGGCAATATGTACATGTAGAAAAACAAGATGAATTTACTTTGATAATCCCTTGCTATACAATTGCAAACAGGTTTTATTTTTTGTCTTCATCAATGAAACATGCAATTATGAGCACAACACTTGAAGAACTATACTACAAAGGGAGTTTTCATCATGATATTAATAAAAAAGGTGAAACTATTGTAAAGCTTCACATTAAAAAGAAAGCAGGGAAAAAAGACCTGCCGTTTATATGCCGTTTTGCAGGCAGTACTTTTGCACAAAATAGGCTCAAATACCTCAATGAACAAAAATCATTGAGTGAGAATAGAGAATACCAACCGATAAAAGCACAGTTTCCAGTTAGAAACTCTTTTGATATATATGCCTCATATATTTATGTAGGTGATGATGAAAGAGGCGAGCCAAAGTATTTGGTACTCAATATTCACTCAGACAACTCGCCGCTTGGTTTTAGTAAAATTTATTATAAGCAATATAGTGCAAAACAAGATCCAAAAGAGATAGAACCAGGTCATTATGACATCCCTCCCAGACCAAAAAATAAATTTAAGAAAAAAAAGCCTAAACGAACAAATACGATTTATACAGGAATACCTTCTAGTGAATACCTAAGATATACGCTTCATACTCGTGAAGAGGAATATTACAAAAATCATGTATCTATATATGGATCAACTATTCACGGGGAAGGCGAAAGTAACTCAGAATTAAAAGTCGAAAGTTCTGAAAACAAAGTTGGAGGTAGCTTTGAACCTCCTTCAAGCAATGGAGATGAAAACTTAGGCGAAGTTATAACTTCAAATGATGTAGACGGAAAAGACAAAGAAAAGAAGATTTTTAACCTAAACAACTTTAACCAGTTCTATGAAGCACTGTTAAGCTATGCCTATGTAGATGGCTCTGAGCTTTTTGGACCCTTTGAACTGAATAAAATAAGAAATGACAAACGAAAGTCTGTCAAATCAAAATCTATCTTGTTTGGAAATGAAAATGATCCAAGGCGATTTCTTTTTGGAATACTGTCTTATAACAAAAAAATGATCTATATAGTTGAAATAGAACAGGATTTAACCTGGGGACCATCTACATGGATATTTTTTACAGATGAGAATACTCAACAATATTCTGAAGATGATATGAAAAAAATCATAGAACATTACATTCAAAAAAATTTGAAGTATACAAAGCTTACTGATTACGTAAAAAATAACTATTCACTTTCTTTTGCTCAAAAAGAACATAGAAATGGTGATATTGATGATGATAGTGTTGAAAGATGGTGTGAGAGTGTTTTGAGGAAAGTTACATAATATTCTAAAGAATTTTAATATTATCTACTTTAATGATATATTTATTCAGCGAACCATTCACGCATCTTATCATACTCTAATGAATATTTATTAATTCTGAAAATTCCAATACTTGACTGGCTAGAATAATGAGATGTAAAAGGATAGCGGAAATGAATTGATATTCCTGCGTTTGTAAAAAACGTATTTTCACACATATAAAAGATTAAGCTACCAAGAGCTTGAGCTTTAGTGGCCAGAGATGCAATATATATATTTCTTATATTAGAATGTATTTTTAAATATGCATGTATATAGTTTGAAATGACTTTTGCAGTTTCAAAAGGATTATTAGCTGGAGCAGTTAAAGGTTCAAGAGTATGATCAATTTTTAGTGATGTTTGAGCTTTTTCAATATTGATTAAATTTTCTTGATACATAATTGGCTGTAGGGCAGGATAGCCAATCAAAACAGTTGTTTCATTTACTTGAATATCTTGAAGCACACTTTTTACTAATCGTGAATCATATCCAGCATTGACTATGAATAAATCATCTGAAGAAGGTTCAAAGTACTCTTGATCAATCATCATAATGTTTCTATTAATTAAAATATCCTTCTGAGCAAATTCTGTATTAGATGATTCTTTATATGCTTTCGGTTCAGAATAAATGATATCAATATTGGTAAATTTTAAATGTTTTAGATAAGGCAATAAAAATATCATATATGGTTTTATGAAGCCAGAAATATCAATACATATAGACATTTCTGGAGTTAATTTTGCATACTTTAAGAATTCAAGTATAT
>CAYUAC010000003.1:0-28010 GCA_964442515.1 uncultured Campylobacterales bacterium
TAGCCAGGCGGCAAATAGCGCCGCCGGTGGGATAATACACGCCCGTTACCCCGCCGGTCCCGATGGTTACAAACTCAACTGCCGCGGCACTTACTGCAAGTGCCGCGGAAACGGCCATAGAAACAAAACTTTTTTTCATGTGTTTCTCCTTATGTGATTGTTGCTTACGCGGTGTCCCCACCGACTCAGACCTGATACGTTAAAGATTTGGCCTTACAGATTGTAGCTAAAAAGTTTGCTTTAAGATCAACTAATATAGACTGTTATAGAAAAATTTAAAAAAAAATGCCACAATTCTTAACATCGGCACGTTATTTGCTTGATATTTATGCTAAAATAGTTACACTTACAACAAAACAGACAAGGAAACACAATGGTTTATGATGTCGTAACCCCTATTTACGGTTTTGAAAAGATCAAAAAGATGGATTTGGAACAGATTGATGACACCTTTTACAGTCTAAAAAACGTCGATGACGACGGCAGCCCCACGTTCACTCTGGTCAATCCTTTCGCTTTTAGAAATTATGAGTTTGACCTGCCCGATACCCTGGTCAAGGATTTGCAGATCGAAGATGCCGCGGACGTGAGCGTGCTTAACATTATGGTCGTTTCCTCGCCTATAGAAGAGTCACGCATCAATTTTGCCGCTCCGCTTATTTTCAACACCAAAAACAAAACATTCGCACAGATTATTTTGGGAGAAATGAAATACTCCCAGTACGGCTTGGCAGAAAAGATCGGCGACTACTTGAAATAAAAGGTTTTTCTTATGAAGATCACGATCATCGGCAACGGGGCTATGGCCCTCTCAATCGCCCAGGGCTTGCCAAAAGGCTTTGCCATAACCGTTGTGGGAAGAGATGAGCAGAATTTAAAACGGTTTTGCGAAAAGACAGAGGCAAGATACGCGCTTTTGGAAGGGTACGACATCTCCAGCCAGGAAGTCATCCTGGCTGTCAAACCCCACGTTTTACAGGATGTGGCTTCACTCCTTAAAGGGAAAGCCGCCGCGCTGTATTCGGTGCTGGCCGGGGTCCCGATAAAAGATTTACAAGCAGTCGATGCCAAAAGATACGTACGCACCATGCCCAACGTCGCCGCTACCTACAACGCATCGACAACAACCATGACCGGCGATATCCAACTGCGCAAAAAAGCGGTGGAAATCTTTTCACATATCGGCAGAGCCATCTGGGTCGAAGATGAAAAACAGCTTGATATCGCCACCGCGATAGCAGGCAGCGGACCGGCGTTTTTAGCCCTGGTTGCTGAAGGCATGAGTGACGGCGCGGTCAAATGCGGTATGAAGAGGGATTTGGCAAATGCGCTTGTAGCCAGCAACTTTTACTCTTTTGCGCCGCTGATTGCCAACGAACACCCCGCCGCGATCAAAGACAAGATCAGCAGCCCCGCGGGTACGACGATAGAGGGGGTCCAAAGCTTGGAAAAAGACGCCGTACGCCACAGCTTTTTACAAGCCGTGCTCAAAGCATACGAACGCCTGCGGCGCTGAGTGTACCGCTTTTAGCGGTGCATCGGGTGTTTATACTCTTTTTTTTCGCAGCCGCTGAACGTTCCGACTGCGGCTATGGCTAAAAATACGACCAAAATCACTTTTTTCATGTTTCTTTCCTCCTGTAACGCTTAAGCTTTATCTCAAAAATAGCTCCGCCGCTTTTGTTATACGCTTTGATACTGCCCTCTTGCTGGCTCACGATCTGCTTGGCCACACTCAGACCCACTCCCATACCTTTGTTATCCTTGCTGCTTTCAAAGGGTTCAAAGATTTGATCCAGTATCTTTGGATCGATTCCTCCCGCGTTATCGATCACTTTGACATACACGTTGAACTCATCCTGGGTGATATCGACATCGACTCTGCGCCTTTCGTAGGGTTCAAGCGAAGCCAGCTCGTCAAAAGCGTTGTTGATAATAATCACCCAAACCTGTTCAAGCCGCTGGGGCTGGGCGTAACTCAAAAACTGCTGGGCATCTTTATCCATCCCGATAGAAAATTCCTGACCGTTGAGGTATACTTTTGAGATGTGGATAGAGCGGTTGTGCAGCATCGTCAGCGCCGTAATCATCGTAGCGTATATATTGGTAACGCTTTTTTCCTCTTTTGTCTTTTGCGACATTTCACGCATATTTTCAATAATATTGGAAATTCGAGAAAGTCCCTCTTTGATCGGCTGCATCTGCTGCTTGATCTCGTCCCTGACGCTTTTGTCGCTGATATCGTCAAAATCAAGCTCCATCATTTCAAGGTTGCCTTTGATATACGTCAGAGGCGTATTGATCTCATGCGTTATTCCCGCCGCCAGCTGCCCGATAGCGGTAAACTTGGCGCTTCTGACCTGCTCCTGCCGGTGCAGCTGATCTTTTTTGATACTTTCATCAACCTTTTTTTGCACCTCTTTTTCAAGCTTTTCGTTCAGATAGGTCAGTTTTTCGTTTTGTTCTTCTATCAACCTCTTGGATTTGATTTTTGAAGTGATATCGCGCACGCTCCAGAAGATATTTTCATTTTTTATACGCTCAGAAGGCAGGAATTTCGACACGTTGACCTCGGCCCAGAATTCACTGCCGTCGCTTTTTTTCATCAGGAATACAAAACTTTTACCGTCTTGCTTTTCCACCATCGCAGTGACCTTGTCAAGACAGTGGCGGTATTTCACTTCCGATTCAAACAACACATCAAGACTGTTTTTTTTCAACTGACCCTTTTTATATCCCGTAATCGAACGAAACTTGGGGTTGGCTTTGAGGATAACATTGTTTTCATCCGTAATGAAAAACCCCACCGAAGCTTTTTTGAAATAGATCTGGGATTTTTTCAGAGAATTTTTAAGCCGCAGCCGGTCTTTGATAAAGTTAATTACCACCACGACGCTGCCGGTTTCGGGCAAAAGGGTGAAGTTAAGTTCTACCGGCACCGTTTTGCTTTTGTATTTTCTGAAATTTTTGTACAGTTCCATGCGTTCAAACTGTACGCTTTTGCTTTTTTTCAGGGGGGATAGTATATTTTTTAAAAAGGTTTCATCATCATAGTTTTGGATCAAATCCTGGATTTTTACATGATCGCAATCGCTTCTGTCTAAAGAAAACTTTTTTAGAAAATAACTGTTGGCCTGTTCCAGTACTCCGTTTTTACCGATGGTGGCGATGGCGGTTTTGGAACTGTCCAGGATCGCTTTTATATAATCAACCTGCTTGCCAAGGTCGCTGTTTGCCTGATCTAGCAGCTTTTTATCGGTAATATCCTCCCTGATGGCAAAATACCCGGCAATCTTTTTCCCCTCATACAGCGGCTCGATCTTGGCATGAACCCAATAGGGTTGTCCGCTTTTGCTTCTGTTTTTGATATCGCCTTCCCATGTGCGCTTTTGCTTCAGAAGCCGCCACATTTTTTCAAACGTATCTGCGGGCATGTCCGGATGCCGGACGATACTGTGGGGTTTACCCACAAGTTCCTCTTTACTGTAGCCCGAAATCTCGCAAAAGGCTTGGCTGACTTCAGTGATCACCCCTTTGGGATCGGTAGCTGAAAAGATGACATATTTATCAAGCATTTTTTGCGAGTCAAGGTGCAGGTTTTTCATTGCGTTACTTTTTCATCACCTCATCAATTTTATCCTGAACTTCCTGCAGCGATTTAAACGGCTTCATCAGATAATACTTCGCCCCTTCGCGGTGCGATTCCAGTACCTTGTCCAGAGTCGAATACGCCGTCATCATGACGACCTTGCAGTTTTTGTTTTTCTGATTGAGGATTTTCAAAAGTTCCAGCCCGCTCATCTGGGGCATCATGATATCAAGCAGTACCACGTCGTAACTGCTGTCAATCTGATCTTTTGCGACTACGGGGTTGGAAAAGGTTCTGACATTGTGACCCTTTTTTTTCAAAAACTTTTCTAAAATATTCAAGATTTCATTCTCATCATCGACTACCGCGATTTTTAGATTACTTGCTGCCATTTATTTCTCCTTCGATGGTGTTTTTTTGCTTTGCGCGCTGCTAAACAGATCGTTGGCCGCTTTTTTCATCATCAGCTCGGATTTTTCCTCAACCATGGCATCTAGCAGTTTAAAGACGTCTTTACTGTTCTCCTCGATCTCTTGGACCATCTCTTCGATATGTTCTTTAGAACAGATCGCTTCGCCGCCGCTGCACTCATCAGCCAGTGCATTTGCGACCGTATGGACCTGGGCATGGGGTTTTTCAAGCTTGGGATAGGATTTGGTTTTGCTGAATTCGCCCCTGCCGATCCCTTCGTAATACCAGTTGCCAAGGCGGCAGTGCTTGTGGTCAACCTGCTTGAAATCATCGGTTTCGCCGTACAGCAGCGAGTAGAGATTGTTTTTGTACACCACGTGATCGATCTTGGCAAGCGAGGCAAAGATTTTGTCGCTGATATGCTCGACTTCATACACCGACCGCGAAGAGTTTTTCTCAAACCGCTCAATGGATTCAAAAAGCGTGTCGATACGGTCTTTGGTGGTTTCGACGATACTGCCGACCTCTTTTGTTTTTTCTTCGGTTTCACTGGTATCTTGCTGCATCGCTTTAACAACCAGCGAAATCTCCTTGGTTGCTTTCTGGGTCCGTTCGGCAAGCTGCCTGACCTCATCTGCAACGACGGCAAACCCTCTGCCGTGCTCGCCGGCGCGGGCTGCCTCAATGGCTGCGTTGAGTGCCAGCAGGTTGGTTTGATCGGCGATATCTTCGATCAGCGTTACCGTGTCAGAAATCTCCCCGCTTCTGTGGGCCAGCGATGAGGAGCGTTCCTGCGCTTCCTGCATATGCTGGTTGAGCTGATCCATCTCAGATGACGTTTCGGTGATAATAGTAAGCCCGTCTCTGGAATCCTCGGCGATGGCTGCAGATTCTTTCTTCATCAGTTTAAGCTCATCAAGCATTTCCGAAAAGGTTGACTGTGTCACGCCCAGAGCATGGCGGATCGATTTTTGGTGGATACTCATTACGCCGCTGTCCTTGGCGTTTCGCACATCGGTTTTCAGGACCGAATAAAGCGTATTGCCATCTGGCAGCTTTTTATGCCGGACCGAACCGCTGCACCCTTCCACGGTGATGGAATCTTCGTTTTTTTGCAACTCTCTGACCAGTTCATTTTCATTTTTAATCATATTTTTACCAAGGTCGTTCACAAACTCCAGATTACCCGAGGGAGAGAGGATAACAATAACCTCCTGCTGCGAAAATCCCACAGCCTCCTCTTTGGCTTCTAACGCCTGCTGCAGCGACTGAACTTTAGCTTCTAACTCTTTTTCTCTCTGCGATGGTTCGTTTTTGTTTGAAAAAAACATTGCAATCGTCCTTGTATTGCCTTTTTGGGCATATTTTATATCAATGGTACAGTATTTTATCATAAACACTTCTTATTTTAAGCAAAAAGTTTTCCAAAAAAGATACATTTTGTCTTCAAATGAAAAAGCGTTAATTTTCAGACGTTTTCGATAAAATAACCTTACAACACGTTCTATCATTAAAAGGGATATTTTTGGTCTGGTTTGAACTCATTTCACACATGCTGCTTATCGCGGCTTTAGGTTTTTATCTTATTACCAATCTGCAGCTGTACGGTTACAGATTAAACAGGGTGATCTTTCATCACAGCAAACCCAGATGGCACCTGCTCTATTTCGTTCTGCCTATTTTTGTTTATTACTTAACGGACAGTTTTTTCTGGATCTATTTTTATTTCGGTTTGCTTCCGGTCCTGTTTTTATGGCATAAACGCATCGACAAAAAGTTAGTTTTCACAGACAGGGTCAAGCGGTTTTTTGCCATTTTGGCGGTGCTGACTGTTTTTCAGGATTTTTTGTGCCTTGCAACCCAAAGCTGCGCGCTGTATGGTATCGTGCTGCCCCTGCTTGGCGCCTATATCGGCTCGCAGGCCGTGGAGGCCCTGCTTTTTGGCGCCTATAAACGCCGCGCGCAAAAAAAACTTGCCAAACACAACGATATGATTATTGTGGGTATCACCGCCAGCTACGGCAAAACCAGTATCAAAAACTTTCTGTACGAATTTTTAAAAGATGATTTCAAGGCTTACAAAACCCCAAAAAGCGTCAATACCCTCGCAGGCATCGTCAAAGATATCAACTGCGATCTGCCTGCGGACACCGAGGTTTACATCGTGGAGATGGGCGCAAGACAAAGAGGCGACATAGAAGCCATTACAAAGCTGCTACAGCCCCAGTACGCCCTGGTGGGCAAAATCGGTCCGGCCCATATTGAGTATTTTAAAACCCTGGAAAACATCCGCGACACCAAGCTTGAACTCATCCACTCAAAGCGCCTGAAAAAAGCGTTTGTCGATGCGTCCGCCCATATCAACCCTTCGGGTAACGTGGTTTCATTTTCTCCCGTGCTGCACACAAAAGCCACGCTTGAGGGAATCACTTTTGTATACGAGGGTCAAACATACAACGCGCCGATTCTCGGGGCGTTCAACGCGGGCAATATCGCCCTGGGCCTTGCTATGGCACAAGAACTCGGGGCAAAAGACCTGGTTTCCAAAACCTCCGGGCTGCAGCCTGTTGCCCACCGTCTGCAAAAGATTGAAGCCGGAGGCAAGCTCATTATCGACGACAGTTACAACGGCAACGCCGAGGGAATGATTGAAAGCTTTGCACTTGTCAAAACCTATAACGGCCGCAAAGTCCTGGTCACAGCCGGTCTTGTCGAAGCCGATACGGCCCTGAACGAAAAAGTGGCCAAAGCAGCCGACGGGGTTTTTGACCTGATTGTAGTCACCTCGCAGTTGAATTACAAAATATTTTGTGATACTATTGAAATAAGCAGCCTGGAAAGATTGGCGGACAAAGCAAAGATGCAAGAGTTTTTAGCCGCCAATACACGGCCCGGGGATTTGATCCTGTTTGCCAACGACGCGCCCAATTTCGTGTAAAAGGACAGATTATGGAGGCAAAAACGTTAACAACGATCGCAAGGCAGGCTATTGAAGCGGGTTTTGAAGGCCAAAAACCCGATCTGGATGCGTATAAAAACGATACCCGGCTGTGGCAGGAAGGAGCAAGCTTTGTCACCCTGACAATCGGCGGAGAACTTCGGGGCTGTATAGGCTCGCTGCTGGCCCACCGCCCTTTGATTGAAGACATCACCGCAAACGCGCAAAACGCGGCGTTTCAGGACCCCCGGTTTGCGCCCCTTGACAAAGAGGAGTTTGCGAAAGTATCTGTTGAAATCTCCGTCCTCAGCGCTCCAAAAGAACTGATTTATGAAGATAAGCAGGATTTACTAAACAAGATCGAACCCTTTGTCGACGGGTTGATTTTAAAGCAGGGAGCGCACCAGGGGACGTTTCTGCCAAGCGTGTGGGAACAGTTGCCAAATCCCGAAGATTTTCTTGCCAATCTGTGCATGAAGTCGGGATTAGGAGCTGATTGTATCGACAGCCATCCAGACATTTACACGTACCGGGCCCATAAATACAGCGAATAAAAGGAGAAAGTATGAGTATACGCCAAACAGCGGCGGCGGGCGGATTTTATCCTGCGCAGAAAGCGGAACTGCAAAGCCTTTTGAACAAGCTTGACCAACTGCTGCAAAGCAGTGATTTCACGCCGCCGACTGCCCGGCCAAAGGCTCTGATCGTACCGCACGCGGGATATATTTTCAGCGGATTTACGGCCAATGCGGCTTATAAAACCGTGCCCGAAAATACCGGACACGTCGTTGTCATCGGCCCCAGCCACAGGGTTTATCTCAGCGGCGCGTCAGTGGCGCAGTATGATGAATATGAAACCCCTCTTGGCAATCTGGCCATCGATACGGAACTTGGAAACAAACTGCGCGAAACATTTGATTTTATAGATTTTGAACCCGGAGCGCACGCCGAACATTCGACTGAGACACAGATGCCTTTTATCAAGCATTACCTGCCCAAAGCAAAAGTCACAGAGATCGTCTACGGCAATATACAAAGCAGCCGGCTGGAAAAACTCATCGCTCATGTAGCGGCCAAAAAAGATACGCTGGTCGTTATCAGTTCCGACCTGAGCCATTTTTACAACCTTGAAGAAGCCACCAAACTTGACAGTATCTGTCTGGATGCTATCGCTTCTTTGAATACAGACATTGAAAAAAGCGGATGTGAAGCGTGCGGGATACTGGGAATTTCGGCACTGTTGCAGTACGCGCAGCAAGCGGGGCTTACTCCTGAAATTCTGGATTACAGAACCAGCAGCGATATGAGCGGCGACAGATCAAGCGTTGTGGGTTATACCAGCGCTGTTTTTTATTAAGGAAGGTTCATGGATTACCTGTATGCCCCCTGGCGTGATGATTATATCAAGGATAAAAAAAAGAAAGAATGCGTCTTTTGCAGCATTTATGAACAGGACCGCGACAGGGAAAACGGGGTGTTGTACAAAGATGAAGATATCTTTATCGTCATGAACGCCTATCCCTATACGCCCGGGCATTTTATGGTTATTCCCAAAAACCACCTGCAAACCCTTGACCAGGTACCGCCTGCACTCTGGCGCAAACTCAGCAGCGGCGTTCATGAAAGCGCCAAGATTGTAAAAAAGACGCTGCGGCCTGATGGCATCAATCTTGGCATGAATATTGAAGCCGCCGCCGGAGCCGGCATCGCCGAACACTTGCACTATCATATCGTACCCAGATGGCGCCGCGATACCAATTTTATCACAGCGGTGGGGCAAACACGGGTCTACTCAACCGATTTTGACGAGATTTACCGGCGTCTGCTGGAAGCGTTTGCCGGCTTCAGCCTGCCTGAAGCATAACCGCCGCTATCGCAAACCCGCCGTCGTGGGAGATAGAAACGCTGCAACAAGTCAGGTGAAACCTTTTTTTCACCTCCGGGGCAAAATCCAGAAGCGGCGCTCCTTTTTGATCTTTGAAGACAATGATATCGTGGAATCCAAGTTCACCGCCTATCCCCGTTCCCAGAGCTTTTGCCGCGGCTTCCTTGGCCGCCCACAACCCCGCGGCGTTTTGCGGAGTGCGCACCTGCGCTATCTCGCTGTCACGTAAATAGCGGCGCAGAAACGCTTCTTTGTTTTTTTCATAAATGCGGCTAATGCGCGCGATCGATACGATATCGATACCGATCATTACTGAATGACAAACATCATAAAATACACACGGCTGATGTAGCCGTCTTCCAAGCGTTTATTCACCTGTTCTATGATTTCGTCTTTGAGGTTTTCCTTACCTCTTCTGGTACTGATCTCTTCAACGGTTTTGGAACTGAGCACCCCGATCACGCTGTCTCTGACCACAGGCATCTTTTTATTGAGTTCTGCCTGAAGGTTGGAATTTGACATCTCCAGGTTCAACTCCACCTTGAGATAACGCCGCCCGCTTTCACTGAGCAGATTGACCGTAAAGGGTTCAAGGGGGAACATCGCGCCGACTTTTAAATCATCGGCACTGGAACCGCCGCCCCTTTCTGACTGCGAAGAACTTTGGGGTTTGGGCGGTGCGGAACTTTCATCGCCTGAAAGCAGCATATACGCCACCACGCCGCCTACGACCAAAATAATCACCAGTAGTGATACGATAATAATCAAAACAAGTTTGCTGCCTTTTTTCTCTTCCTGCTTCTGGTCTTCTTTTTCTTCTTCTGCCATTATTCACTCCGTGTATATTCTTAGTTTGTTTGGGTAAGTACTGTTTTATCATCTTTTGCTATACTATTATATCGTAAATAAATGTACTTCATTTAACATAAAACGCAAAAATTGCCGGGGACAGGATATGGATTTTGACGTCAGCACCGCTAACGGATCGTTGCACATTACGATCAAAAACAGTATTTTAAACTACTCTCACATCGAAACCATCCGAAATACGATCAAAAAAGACCCCTCCCAAAACGTTATTTTGCAATTTACCAATGATACGGCGGTACTGCCCTCAAGCCTGATCGGTACGCTTTTAAAACTGATTCACGTGGATGAAAAGCATATTACCATCATCACGGGCAACGAGGATTTTGTCGAAATGCTCAAAGCATTCCGACTGGACAGTATTATGGAGGTAAAAAAGATTTAAATCTTATCCTCGCTGTGCAGATCAAGCCGCACGCCCAGACTGTCTTTCATGGAAAGATAGCTGTTAAGGGCGTTGACATAACTCTGCGCACTGGCTTTCATCGTATCCAGATCAAGTCCTCTGCCGATAACGGCGGGTTTGGTATCGTCAAAGATGACCTGCGTGACCACTTTTGCCAGCGCATCCTTGCCCTGTGAGACGGCCTGGACCTGATAATCCTTGAGCACGCCTTTGTAGCCGCTTGCCTCATCGATGGTTTTAAATACAGCGTCAATCGTACCGTTGCCGATACCGGCGGCTTTGATGCTGCTGCCCTTTTTGGACAACTCCACCGCGGCGGTAGCCATCGCCGCGGAACAATCGCTAAGCTGCATACTGGTCAGCTCAAAAACGGGTTCAAAATTCATCTGCGCATTCAACAGCGCGCGCAGATCATCGTCAAACACCTCTTTCTTGCTGTCTGCAAGCGCTTTAAACTTTTCAAACAGTTCCAGCAGTTCTTTATCCTCAAGTTCGTATCCCATCTTTTTCAGTTTGGTTTTGAAAGCGTGTTTGCCCGAATGCTTGCCTAAAATGATATTATCGTTTTCCATACCGATATCTGCCGCGCTCATAATTTCATAGGTTTGCTGACATTTGAGCACCCCGTCCTGGTGGATACCGCTTTCGTGGGCAAAAGCGTTTTTACCCACAATCGCTTTGTTTGGCTGCGGCACGATTCCTGTGATAGATGAAACTAAACGGCTGGTGGGATAAATCTCTTTGGTATTGATATTGGTTTGGTACCGGCCGTAAATATCCGCTCTGGTTTTTAACGTCATCACGATCTCTTCAAGCGCGGCGTTGCCCGCACGTTCGCCAAGACCGTTGATGGTACACTCAACCTGCATCGCGCCGTTTTCGATAGCGCTTAAAGAGTTGGCAACGGCCAGGCCAAGATCGTTGTGGTTGTGTACCGAAATAACGGCGCGCCCGTCTGCGTGGGCGACCAGTTCGTCAATCATAGCACCGATTTCATGGGGCATTCTGTACCCCACGGTATCGGGAAGGTTGATCGTCGTGGCCCCGGCTTCAATAACGGCATCCATCACCTCTTTTAAAAAACGGGTTTCACTGCGCCCGGCATCCTCGCAGCTGAATTCCACATCCCCGCAGTAACTTTTCGCCAGCTTCACCGCCGCCACTGCGCGTTTGATCACCTCTTGCTCACTCATTTTTAGTTTGTTTTCCATATGGATCTTGCTGGTAGCGATAAAAGTATGGATCCTTTGATATCTGGCATCTTTAATCGCCTCCGCGGCTTTGACGATATCATTGTCAACTGCGCGTGCCAGCGAGCAGATACGGGAGTTTTTCACCCTCTTTGCTATCTTGCTGATAGCTTCAAAATCCCCCGGACTGGCCGCGGCAAATCCCGCTTCGATCACGTCAACACCAAGCTTTTCAAGCTGGATGGCGATCTTGACTTTTTCCTCTATATTCATCGATGCGCCCGGGCTTTGTTCCCCGTCGCGCAATGTCGTATCAAAAATTTTTATTGTTTTCATAAGTATCTGTCCTGTACTGTGTATCAATTGTGCTAGAGCCTTTTGGCCCGACGTGTATTCCAGATTGAATAGGTTAGCGGTAGTATTATTTGAGCAGTAGGAGGAGGAGCGTGGTCATATTTCTGTTTTTTGTCGTTATATAGCATGTAGGCTGCATAATGTTCCTCCTGTGTAAATTTTTCTTATTATACTAAAATTTTTCTTTTTTTATCAAGAAGATCGTATAAATTCCCCGGCAAAAGCCGTAACAGATATAGACTGAAACCAATACCGCAAAACTTTCAACGGGAAAGATATAGATCAATCCAAGCAAAACAGTGATAACCACCAGCAGTTTAAACGCGACGCTTTTTGGCAGATTCATCTTCTTAAAACTGGGAAAACGAAAATTGGAAACCATCAGAAACGACAAAAACAGAGACAGGATCAAAAGCCCCACTTCAAAGGTGCGAAAATAGCTGTACTGTTCTAAAAACAAAACCCATGTGGCGATAAATATAGCCGCCGTGGGGATCGGAAGACCGATAAAAACGCCCGGTTCCTCTTCTGAAGTGGCTACGTTAAAACGGGCCAGTCTGATCGCTCCAAAGATTAAAAACAGCGCCGTGACCACGATTCCAAGCCTGCCGTAATCATGACCTGCGTACAGATACAGCAGCAAAGAGGGAGCCATCCCGAAAGAGATGATATCTGCCAGCGAATCAAACTCCACGCCAAAACGGCTGGTGGTTTTTGTCATTCTGGCGACCCTGCCGTCCAGACCGTCAAAAAGCAAAGAGAGAAAGATAAACCAGGCCGCTTTGACAAAATCGCCTTCAAGCGCGCTTAACATACTTAAAACGGCGATAAAAATACTGCCCGCGGTAAAAAGATTGGGCAGGATATAGATAGGTTTAAACTTGGTGTTCATCAATATACGCTATCAGGGTTTCTTTCGCTTTTACTTCATCCGCGCTGCCCACTTTTAAAGCCGCGCCGCTGATACGCATCCGCACTTTTCCATAGATCAGCCTGCCGATGATATCCCCGATGAAATAACTGTCATTGCCTTTGGCATAATTTTGGGGCATGAAATAAGAAGGCAGCAGCTGCAGGGTTACGTTGTTCATTTCATACACGATACGGGCGTTGAGCTTTGCAGCCAACTCTTTGGAGTGATCAAGCACCGCTCCGTCGGTCTCTGTCACCTCCAGCGTACCGTTTTGGGGCATATACACGATAGAGGGCATATACCATTTTGGCTCGATATCGATAACGGCATCATCACCTTCGTATTCAATCCGTGTTATCACCCCGTCAACGGGAGCCAATACGCAGTCGTTCTGGCGGCACGCGGGATTTTTGGTTTTGACGTAGTTTTTATAAATCAGCAAAGCACCCGCAGCTACCGCGATCAGTTTAAAAAGCAGGCAATCGCCAAAAACCAGATACAGCAGTATCAGCGCTAACACAACCTGGGTGATCCGCGCTTTTGTATTAAGCATTATTTCTCTCCGTCTTTTTCGCTGTCGTTTTCGTTTTTACTCTCTTTGTCTTTGTCACCCTCTTTTTCATCGCTGCTTTTTTCTTCCTGGGTGATCTTTGTTTCAATACCGTTTTCTTTTTCAAACTCCTCAATCAGACGCGTCACTTCCTCGCCTTCGATCGTCTCTTTGTCAAACAGCTGGGCGACGATGTTTTCGATAGCGCCTCTGTATTCTTCAAGGCGCGCTTTGACATGTCCGTAGCGCTCGTTTAAAAAGTTTTTGACAAACTCATCCAGATCCTGCGCGGTTTTGTCGCTGTATTCGATACTGCTCATACTGCCGCCGAGAAACTGGTTGGACTGTTTTCGCAGCACCATCAGCCCCGCCACATCGGTCATGCCATACAGGCTTACCATCGATTTGATGATATCGGTGGCCCGCTCCAGATCGTTGCTGGCCCCGGTTGAAATCTCTTTTAAAAACACCTCTTCGGCCGCGCGTCCGCCAAGCAGCACGTCCACTTCGGCAACCAGTTCGTGCTTTTGCATCAAAAAGCGGTTTTCCTCGGGTTTGTTCAGGGTATAACCAAGAGCCGCCATGCCGCGGGGGACGATGGAGACCTTGGAAACGCGCTTGGCTCCTTTTGTCGTCTCCGCAAGCAGCGCGTGGCCGCACTCGTGGTAGGCAACAATCTTTTTTTCTTTGGGGTTGATGCGGCGGCTTTTTTTCTCAAGCCCTGCAATCGCGCGTTCGACGGCTTCAAAGAAATCTTTTTGCTCGACGCTTTTTTTACTCTTACGCCCCGCAAGCAGCGCTGCTTCGTTGATGATGTTGGCCAGATCGGCACCGGCTAACCCCGCCGTCATGCGCGCCAGTTCGTCCAGGTCGACTTCTGGTGCGAGCTTAATATCTTTAATATGGACTTTTAAAATCTCTTTACGCCCCTCAAAATCGGGTTTGTCCACAAGTACCTGCCTGTCAAAGCGTCCCGGACGAAGGAGAGCGGGATCAAGCACTTCGGGCCGGTTGGTGGCAGCCAGTACGATGATCGGCAGATCGCTGCTAAAGCCGTCCATCTCCGCAAGCAGCTGATTGAGCGTCTGTTCGCGCTCATCGTTGCCGCCCATGGGGCCGCCGGAGTTTCTGCTCTTGCCGATGGCGTCCAGTTCGTCGATAAAGATAATCGCCGGCGCGTCTTTTTTCGCTTTTTCAAACAGGTCCCTTACGCGGCTGGCGCCAACGCCCACAAACATTTCAATAAAGCTTGAACCGCTCATGGAAAAAAACGGCACATCCGCTTCCCCGGCCACGGCTTTGGCAAGCAGTGTTTTACCCGTACCCGGAGGGCCGACTAAAAGTACGCCTTTTGGAATCTTGGCGCCAAGTTCGATATAGCGTTCGGGATAGCGCAGAAACTCCACGATTTCGCTGACTTCGTCTTTGGCCTCCTTGGCCCCGGCCACGTCATCGAATTTGACTTCGGGTTTTTCACTGCTAATAACGCCGTCGCCTTTGTTCATGCCAAGCATTCCGCCGCCCATGTTTTTTTGCATACGGTTGGCCAGAAACAGCCAGATGGCAAAAAAGATAAAAATAGGAATCAGCCAGCCAAAGAGCATATCACTGAACCAGTTGCCTTCGCTAAAGCCGCTGTAGCTGATATTTTTTTGTTCCAGCAGCGGCACCAGCGTATCATCGTTTTTAACCGATTTTGCCATGTACAGCGTACGCTGGCCGTTTTGCTCACTGACGGCTTTGATCGACTGTTCGCCGACAGCCACGTGATCAACCTGCTCGTTTTCGATCATTTTTTTAATCTCGGAATAACTGACGTCTTTTGTCGTGGTGGGTTTGTTTGACCCTGAACTCAGCGCGCTGCCGTCGCCGACGATGGTTTTAAACAGAACAATCACCACAATCGAAAAAATCGCAAAGGTTAAAAGCGGATTTTGGTTAAAAAAATTGTTGTTGTTATTATCGTTGTTTTGATTATTGTTTTTATTGTTAAAGTTTTTCATTGACTCCCCTGTAAATTATAGTACTCCATTCATCCTGATGGATCGTTTCTATCTCTTTGAACTGTCTGTACGCTTCTTTTACCGCCGCTTCTTTGTCCTGCAGGATTCCTGACAGTATCAAAACTCCGCCGGGTTTCAAACGTTTTTGCAGTTGAGATTTTAACATAATCAGTACGTCACTGACGATATTTGCGATAACGACATCGTATTGTTTTTGCGTATTACCCGCACTGCCTGTCCACGCGTCACGGTACGCGGCATTGTTTATTGTGAAATTGTGCCTGGCCGAGACCAGAGCCTGATCGTCGCTGTCGCAGATATCAACATGCGCGTGCAGTTTTTGCGCCGCGATAGAAAGAATACCGCTGCCGCACCCAACATCCAAAACGCAATCTTCTTTTTGTACGTATCTGCTTATTGCCCGCAGACATGAAGCCGTCGTCGCGTGATGGCCCGAACCAAAGCTTAAAGCGGGGTCGATAATGATCTCGTTCATCCCCTCTTTGGATTCGCACCAGCTGGGGCGGATATAAAAATTTCCCGCGGTAACGGGTTGGATAGAGCGTTTGTATTTTTCAATCCAGTCGCTGTTTTGCTTTTGCTGGGTTTTGATTTGTAGCGTGATACCGTTGGTATCGGCAAATCGCCGCATGGCGGCGGCAACTTCGGTCAAATCGCCGCTGCTTCGCACGATAAGCTCCCGGCTGCCGATCTCTGCTCCCTCATCCAGCAGATGGGAAGTTGACTGGGCAAAAAGCTGCGTGTCGCAGCCGGGCGTAAGCACCAGCTGATTATACGTGCTGTTCATTAATCATTCGTACCAAGCACTGCTTCAAGTTTTTCTTTCAGGACCTGAGGAGTAAAGGGTTTGACGATATAGTTGTTCACTCCCGCTTTCAGCGCGGTGATCACTTCCCCTTTGCCCCCTTCGGTCGTGACCATGATAATGGGCATATCCACGTACTTTTCCTCCGCACGCACTTTTTGCACCAGTTCCAGACCGTTCATCTCGGGCATATTCCAGTCAGTGACAAGAACCCCGACCTCATCGCCGTGCTCCTGCATCTGCTCCCACGCTTTAGCGCCGTCTTCGGCTTCCAGCAGGTCTTTATACCCCAGTCGCCCGAGCGTATTTTTAATAATTCTTCTCATTGTCGAACTGTCATCAACCACCAATATTTTCAAACGAAATCCTTTACTACTGTTATCACTTCATCTATCTTCGCGTATTAAGTATCGTGACTTACTATACTATAACGCAAATTTTAACTTAATTTAGTTTTGAACAACTTTAAATGCTTTTTCTAAATCAAGCCTGCCCTCGTAAAAGGCTTTGCCGATAATGGCTCCGTGTATATATCGGCTATTTTTGAGTTGTTTTACATCTTCGATATCTTTTAATCCGCCGCTGGCGATTGTTTCGACCCCGCTTGCTTTTGCGACGGATTCGGTAAAATCCAGGTTTACGCCGCTGAGGGTGCCGTCTTTGCCGACGTCTGTACAGATGATAGCCTGCACCCCCGCGTCGGCAAACTGCGCGGCCAGGTCGGTTGCTTTGATCTTGCTCACCTGTGCCCAGCCCTGCCCGGCCACCATCCCGTCAACGGCGTCGATTCCGACAACAATGGGATATTTTGCCGCCATCTGTTTGACAAATTCGGGATCTTTGATCGCAATCGAACCTAAAATCAACCGGTCAATCCCCAGATCAAGATAGCGCTTAATAGTCTCTTCATCGCGGATACCGCCGCCAAGCTGCAATTTGACGCCGCAGTTTTCTCTGATTTTTGTAATTTGTTCCAAATTCTTCGGTTCGCCGGCAAACGCACCGTTGAGATCCACCAGGTGTACCCAGGCACTGCCAAGCTGTTCAAAGCGCTTGGCCAACTCCCAGGGTTGGCTGCTGTACACTTTGGCGCTGTCCATTACGCCCTTTGTCAGGCGTACGGCTTCACCGTCTTTGAGATCGATTGCGGGAAAAAGTTCCATACCAATCCTTTTACAATTCAATAAAATTTTTAATTATCTTCAATCCCGTGTCATGGGATTTTTCCGGATGCGGCTGCAAACCGATGATATTGTCTTTTTGCACCGCCGAAGTAAAATCGTAACCATAGCGCGTGGTGCCGATAACATACGCGTCATCGGTTTTGGCGTGGTAAGAGTGGACAAAATAGAGATATTCGCGATCTTGCAATCCCGATAAAATTTTGCTTTCACCCTTTTTTTGCAGCTGATTCCATCCCATATGCGGTACTTTCAGAGGTGAGGGGAAACGGGTTTTGTCAAAAGCGACCACTTCGCCGGGAATCAATCCCAGACCGCTGCTTTGGCCAAACTCATACCCTTTTTCAAACAGCACCTGCATCCCCAGGCAGATTCCCAGTACTGGGCGGCCGCTTCGTGCATACTCTTGCAGCGCTTCCTCCATGCCCGAAGCACGCAAATGATCCATGGCGTCTTTAAACGCCCCCACACCGGGCAGAAAAACCTTGTCGTACTCTTTGAGTTTATCGGGATCGCTGATGAGTTCACATCTGCTTCCAAGCTTGACAAACGCGTTTTTCACGCTTGCCAGATTGCCCATATTATAATCAACCAACGCCGTCATACATCCACCTAACTCTCCTAGTTTGGGGAATTATACCTAACTTTAAGTCAATAACAGATAAAATATTCATTAAAAATTCTGGATACAAGGAAAATCGATGAGTGATCAGTTTGACCACGGCAATGTTTCCAAGATCAACATTGAACAGAGTATGAAAAGCAGTTATCTTGATTACTCTATGAGTGTTATTATAGGCAGGGCGCTGCCTGATGTCAGAGACGGTCTCAAACCCGTCCACCGAAGAATCCTGCACGCGATGAACGAACTCAAGCTTTCGCACAAATCCTCCTACAAAAAAAGTGCGCGTATCGTGGGTGATGTTATCGGTAAATACCACCCCCACGGCGATACGGCCGTTTATGACGCGCTTGTGCGTATGGCTCAGGATTTTTCCATGCGCCAGCCGCTGATTGATGGGCAGGGCAACTTCGGTTCCATCGACGGCGACAATCCCGCCGCGATGCGGTATACCGAAGCCAAGATGGAAAGAATCTCAGAAGATCTGCTCAAAGATATTGATAAAGATACGGTGGATTTTATTCCAAACTACGATGACACCATGAGCGAACCCGATGTCTTACCGACACGTATCCCCAACCTGCTGGTAAACGGCAGCAACGGGATCGCGGTGGGCATGGCGACCAATATTCCGCCCCACCGTTTGGATGAGATTATTGACGCTATCGTGCATAAGATCGAAAACCCCGAAGCGGGCATTGATGATCTGCTTGAGATCGTCAAGGGTCCCGATTTCCCCACAGGCGGGACGATCTTTGGCAAAAAGGGAATTCTGGATGCCTATCGCACCGGCAGAGGCCGTATCAAGGTACGGGCAAAATCGCATATTGAACAAAAGGGTTCCAAAGAGGTTATTGTTATCGATGAGCTGCCCTACCAGGTCAACAAAGCCAAACTGATTGAACAGATTGCGAATCTGACCAAGGAAAAGATCGTTGAAGGTATTTCGTTAGTCAGAGATGAAAGCGACAGAGACGGGATGCGGGTGGTCATTGAACTCAAACGCGACGCGATGAGTGAAATCGTACTGAATAACCTGTATAAATCCTCGGCGATGCAAACCACCTTTGGCATCATCATGCTGGCAACGTACAACAAAGAACCCAAGGTATTTAACCTCGATGAAATATTAGACACCTTCCTGCGCCACAGAAAAACGGTGGTGATCAGACGTACCATATTTGAACTGGAAAAAGCCAAAGCCAGGGCCCATATCTTGGAAGGGCTCAAGATCGCGCTGGACAATATCGATGAAATCGTCAAACTGATCCGGGCCAGCCAGGACGGCAACGAAGCAAAAGAGGAACTTATCAACCGCTTCGGTCTCAGCGACGTGCAGGCCAAAGCGATTCTGGATATGCGTCTGCAGCGCTTGACCGGTCTGGAACGCGACAAGATCGAAGAAGAGTACAAAGAGTTGATGCAAACGATCGAGTTTTTGGAAGCGATCTTAAAAAGCGAAGAACGCCTCAATGAAATTATCAAAGAGGAACTGCTTGAAATCAAAGAGCACTACTCCAGTCCCAGACGGACCAATATCGAAGATGATTACGATGAGATCGATATCGAAGATTTGATTCCCAACGAACCGATGGTTGTCACCATCACCCACAGAGGCTATATCAAACGGGTACCAATAAAAAGCTATGAAAAACAAAACAGGGGCGGTAAAGGCAAAACCGCCGTAACCACCCATGATGATGATTTCATCGAAAAGTTTTTTATCTCCAATACCCATGATACGCTGATGTTTGTTACCGACCTTGGCAAACTGTACTGGCTGAAAGTCCACAAAATTCCCGAAGGCAGCAGAAACGCCAAAGGCAAAGCGGTGGTCAACCTGATCAATCTGGAAGAAAACGAAAACATCAAAGCGATCATTCCAACGACTGACTTTGAAGATGATAAGTCTCTAGCCTTTTTTACCAGAAACGGGATTGTCAAGCGAACCAACCTGAATGAGTTTTCCAATATCAGGAACGTGGGGATCAAAGCGATCAACCTGGATGAAAACGACGAACTGGTCGAAGCCCATATCGTCCTGCCTGAGACCAAGTGGCTCTTTGCTATTACCAAAAAAGGACAGTGTATCCGCTTTGCGGTTCAGGATGCCAGAGAAATAGGCAGAAGCGCCAGGGGCGTAACGGCAATCAAGTTTAAAATCAAAGATGATTACTTAGCCGGAGCGACGACGATCAATAATGAAGACAGCGAACTGCTGACCGTGAGTGAAAAAGGCATCGGCAAACGGACCGAAGCCAGCCAGTACCGCGAACAAAGCCGCGCGGGCAAAGGCGTGATCGCGATGAAGCTGACACCTGCTACCGGTGATCTCATCGGGGTGGTCATTGTTGAAGACAATAAAGACCTTATGTGTCTGACCAGCGCGGGCAAAATGATCCGTGTGGATATGGAAACAATCCGTAAAGCCGGCAGAAACACCAGCGGCGTCAAAGTGGTCAGCGTGGGCAGCGACAGGGTCGTACACGTAGCAAAATGCCCGAAAGAAGAGAGTGAGCCTATCGATATAGAAGATGAGATCTCAGAGCAATAACCAAGATCAAACGACAGGGGGCGGAAAATCTCTTCCCGCCCCCAGAACAACTCCGCTTATTTCACCGCCTTAATCACAAAACCGCGCTTATCTTCCAGTATCAATTCATATGACGCCTGACTGACCGACGCATCTTTTCCAAAAGCCGCTTTAAGATACTGCATCGCTTCTTTGGCCCTTGCCCTGGACAGTCCCAGCGGTGCGATACGTTCAATCTGCTTCACCTGATACGCGGTGATACCGTATTTGCGGAGTTTGTCACCGTCTACTTCGCGCAGGGCTTTGACAATGTCAAAATCTTTTTTGTCAACAAGTCCGACGACCCTGTAGTCATAGCTTTTGTCAAGTTGCTCTAAAAACGCATCCAGTCGCTGTTTGCACGACTTTGTAATGAAAAAATCACCCTCCAGTTCGTCATCGCACGTAAACGTCACCTCTTTGGAACTTTTTTGCGACGCGCCTGCTGCGTGGTTTACGCTTTCCTCGCCGCTCTTGCCTGGCTCATCTTTTTGCTTTTGTCTTTCCTCTTGCAGCTTGGCTTGCAACTTTTCAAACTTTTCTTTGGAAACAAAACTGTTTTGTACCCGGGAACTTAAATCCTCAAACGCGCACTCTTTCTGTTCAGATGCGCTCTGCTTTTTTTGTGTACCGTTTTGTTCTTTCAACCGCTGCCTGAGATCAAAGATCGTATTGTCTTTTTCATACGCTTCATCTTTAAGCGAACCGTATTTGTCTTCCAGTTCATAATATTTCTCAAGCGTGATATACTTATCTTCCAGCGTCTTTTTATCGACCCCGTCAAAATTCCCCTTTGTTACTCCAAAACCGATCAAAACGGCTAATGCGATGAATAAAACGATGTTTAGTATCATCGACAACTGTTGTGCCTGCATCTATTCCCCCTTATTTTTTTGTGTTAATATATCTTTGAGTTTTTGTTTTCCAGCTTCCACACCGGGCTGATCAAAAGCGTTGATCTGCAGTATTTCGCCGCTGACTGCGGTAAGCAGCTGAAAATAATACAGCAGATAGCCTACGCTTGCTTCATCCAGACGTTTCATCTCTATCAGGTCGGTGGGGACATCCTGTTCGATCACTGATCGCATCGTAGCGTCACACTGGGCGTTGATAACGGTTTGAAAAGATTGGCCGTTGACAAAATCCGTTTTTGACAGAAATTCAAAACTGCGCTTTGGGATATTGATAGCGATATCAAAATGTTTGAGTTTGATAAAGGTAACGGTTTTATCTCTGGGCCCCTGCGTGATCAGCTGCAAAAAAGAGTGCTGATCGATCGAACCGATCAATCCGGCCGGCGTAAGCCCCACCCTGTTTCCCGCACTGTCGATTTTTCCGAGGCTTTCACCCCACAGCTGTACATACCATTTGTTAAAACTTTCAAACAGCGACGAGTAGGAAAACAGTACATTGATATTGGCCCCGTTGGTGCATAAAAAATGTGCTTTTTCAAAGATGGGATGCGTGCCCGGCTGCGTAAAAAACTCCTCTTTGAGCCTGTCTGCCCCTTCCAGAAGTGCTTTGATATCGTATCCCAGCAGCGAAAGCGGCACCAGTCCCACGCTGCTAAGAACTGAAAAACGACCGCCGACGTTTGCCGGCACACTGAAAAATTCAAGGCCGTGTTTTTCTGCAAAAGAGTGCAGCGGGGAACCCGCGTCACTGATAATAGCCACATGGTCTTTGTACTCCTGGATCAAAGAGCGCTTTTTGACAAAATCAACCAGATATTTTGCCAGCGAAATCGTCTCCACGGTCGAACCAGATTTGGATACAACCAAAAAAAGGGCTTTGTCAAATTCGATCTGCTTGAGCGTATCGATCAAAAAGATAGGATCAAGGTTTTCCAAAAAGTGGATATTTCTGATGTTTCTGTTTTGACTGAAACGCAGCAGATCATCCACCGCACGCGTGCCCAGTGATGATCCCCCGATACCTACGACCACCAAATCTTTGAGGCGGTTGGCTTTGATGAGGGTGTTTTGTTTTTTAAACCGCTCAATCTGCTGCAAAAGCGTTTTTTGACACACGGGCAGGTCATAAAATCCTACGCTCTGGCTTTTTCGCTGATTTTGAATGCTTTGAAAAACATGTTCAAAACCCTGCTTTTTACCCTCGTACCACTTTTTATACGCCAGCATCGTTTTGTTGCATCCTTTCATAGCTTGTATTGATAAAGTCTACAAAATCTTCGTCGGCGTTGAGGCAGGTGCAGACGACATAATCTTCAAAGCCAAGTTCCTGCGCAATCTGCCTGTATTCGATCTTGAGTTCAAAGACGCTTTCACTGTTATCTACGGTAAACGCGATCGGATAAATAATAACGTTTTTATTCTCAATCTCTTGCAGCTTCTCATCCAGGCTGGGGCTGAGCCACTTACCCTTACCCACTTTTGACTGATACGCCAGGTGGATTTTGTTATGCCCGTGCAGATAGCGGCTGATGCCATCCACGCTTTGCTGTATATGTTTTTCATACGGATCACCCTTGTCCACGATGCTTTGGGGCAGACCGTGGGCAGAAAAGATGACGTCATAGCCGGGGTGTCTGCTCAGTTTTTCATTGATCGTTTTGGCCACTGCCTGCTGATAGCGTGTATCCTCATGGTAGTGATCAACCGTGCTGACCTCAGGGGCCCAGTCCATCTCCTCCAGTGCCCGGTAAACATCTTCAACCGAGGATTTGGTAGTGGTCGTTGAATACTGCGGATACATGGGAAAAAGATACAGCTTTGTTACCCCGCTTTCACGAAGACTTGGCAGCACGTCTCCGGCAAACGGGGGCGTATAACGCATCGCCGGGACCACGACCGTATCGTTATCCACCAGTTTTTGCAGCTTTTTGATGATATTGTCCGTGAGCTTGGGAAGCGGGGATTTGGACCCGATCGCTTTGTAGTTGTTCTGTGCTTCTTTTAGGCGCGATTTGATAATAATCGTACCTAAAATCTTGCGAAATATCCAGGGAAAGGGAAGGATGTTTTTATCGGCAAACATATTGCGCAAAAACAGTTCCACCTCGTCTAAGTTGTTGGGACCGCCCATATTCATCAAAATCAACGCTTTTTTTGCCATAACCACTCTTTGTAAACAGATTAATTGCGTACGATTTTAGCTTGAAACATCTTTAATCCAGCTTTCTGGCCCACTTGTAAAAAAGCCGGTCGGGCCCGATGCGTTCGTCGATTGTTTCTGCGTTGGCGATATACCGGCTTAAAGCCCGGGCAAGCATAGGTGAAAAAACAAACCCCCGGCCCCCGGTACCGCCGATGATATAGATATTGTCATGATAAATCAGCCCGTCTCTTGGCTTGATCCCTTTTTTGACCATCGGGTATTCAGCAAGCGTGGCACGGGTGTCAACGACTCTGCCGGCTACGGGAAAGTAATCGCGTACCGCCGAGCGCATCCCGCAATACACCTTTTGGATGCTGTAACTGCCAAGATCGCGCAGTGCCTTAGCTTTTTGCATCAGGTTTTGAAAGTTTTCATTACACTTGCTACATGGCTGCGCGGGATCTTTGTCATGGGTCGCGCCCACGCGCACCAGCCCGTTAATAGTTGCTGAAACGGAGACGTCTTTATGCACCGAGGCGGCAAAGGTATGCGGCGTTTTTATGTCACACCGCTGCCCCCACGTTTTGCGCAGCCCCATGTAGGCGGTATCCACCGGCGTTTCCTGCGCGCCCGTTGCCAGGATGATATGTTTGGCCGGGATGCAGCTAAGATCATGGACCTGTTCGTAACGTATTTCAATATCGCCCGTTAGTGCTTCACACAGCTGCGCCGCATCGGCCGCGCCCGCCTGAGGGAAAAAAAAAGCCGGCTGGTTGCCAAAGCGCGCGTTTTC
Source organism: uncultured Campylobacterales bacterium (assembly GCA_964442515.1). Classification (GTDB taxonomy): domain Bacteria; phylum Campylobacterota; class Campylobacteria; order Campylobacterales; family Sulfurovaceae; genus TCS-49. Next base: position 24,158 of record CAYUAC010000003.1, read on the forward strand.
ATACGTTAAGGTGTTGTGTTTTTCATACTCTGCAAAAGCCGCGGCGTCTTTTGCGTCTCTTGCGATACGGTATGTGCCCGTTTGGTGAAAGCAGGAGGGAAAATACTCCTGATAAAAGGATACGGCAAAGGCAAAGGCTTCATTGGTAAGCTGTTGCAGCTTGCCGCCCCTGCCGATACGAGGAGAGATAAAAGCCCCGGCAGCCCCGCTTGCCTTTGAAGCCAGCGCATGCTGTTCATACAGGCACACGCTCAGTCCCGCCTGCTTGCAAAAATAAGCAGCACTCGAACCGGCTGCACCTCCGCCTATAACGGCGACATCAAACACTGATTTCCTTGATATCGGCGATATTTTTAAACGCGGCGTAGATCGAACCGATCGTGTTTTGGCGGTTGGTTTTTACCGCTTCGTTGTCGGCATTGACCATAACGTTGTCAAAATAGGTATCCAGCTTCTCTTTGAGACCAAAAAGCGCGTCAAGGCGCTGTTCATACGTTTCGTACGCCCGGTTTTGCACACCGGCAAACGCGGCAAACAGCTGCTTTTCCTGAGGTTGTTCAAAAAGGTTTTCATCAACTGTCAACGCTTGCAAATTAACATCCTTGCTGATATTGGCCACCCGTTTAAACGTTGCCATTACCTCCGCAAAACCGCTGCTTTGCACGATCGCATCCAGGGCGCGAAGCTTTTTATCAATACGCACGATATCGCGTTCGCCGCTTTCTAAAACGGCGGTGATTAACGAGCGGTTATAATCAAAACTTTTGTAAATACGCTCGATGATAAACTGTTCCAACTTCTGCTGATCAAATCCCTCATAATGCGTGCTTAGCTGACTGATCATGCTTTTGATATCAAAAGCAAATCCGTACTCCAAAACGATAGCGATAATGCCGTTAACCGCACGCCGAAGCGCGAAGGGGTCTTTGGAACCGGTGGGAATCTTGCCGATACTAAACAGCCCCATCAGCGTATCCAGTTTATTGGCCATGGCTACGACTGCGGCCAGTTGCGAACTTGGAAGCGCGCTTTTTTCGCCAAGGGGCAGGTATTGTTCCTTGATGGCTAAAGCCACGTCTGAATCTTTGCCAAGGGCTTTGGCGTAGTAATACCCCATCAACCCCTGCAGCTTGCCGAATTCGTCCACCATCTCCGTTGTCAAATCGGCTTTGGCCAGATTGATCGCTTCGCTGCATCTGTCCTCGTCGATGCCATACATCGAAGCAAGGTAGCGCCCGATCTTTTCTTCTCTTTTGACCTTGTCATGCACAGAACCCAGCCCCTGCATAAAGCCGATACTTTGCAGGTTTTGGGGATTGAGGCCGGCTTTGAGGTCGTTTTCATAAAAAAACATCGCATCGGCCAGACGGGGACGCAACACCCGTTCGTTTCCGGCAATAACCTTGCCAAAATCATCGGTGTACGCGTTGCTGACGACCACAAAACTGTTGGTAAGCTCGCCGTCTTTGAAGACGGGGAAATAGCGCTGGTGTTCTTTCATGGACGTTATAACAACCTCTTTTGGCAGCTGTAAAAACGCTTCGTCAAATCCGCCAAGCAGCGCGTTGGGATTTTCCGTAATCGCCACGACTTCATCCAGCAGCGCTTTATCCCTGTCGATAGTAATACCGTGCTTTCGTTCCAGGTTGTCAAAATCATCCAGTATCTTTTTGCGCCGCTTATCCTGATACAGCGTCACACCCCCGGCTGCCAGTTCGAAAAAATAGGCTTGATAGCCTTCAACCTCCACGGGATCAAAGTGTGCCATCTTGTGCACACAGGTTTTTTGGCTGTCGTTTTTCACGCCAAAGAGTTCAATATTGTCCACTTCTTCTTTGACAAATTTGATCATCAGCCAGCGAAGCGGTCTGATAAACTCATCTTTACGCTCACCCCAGCGCATCATCTTGCCAAAAGCCATGCTCTCAAGCCACTGCCCAAGCATCTGCTGCAGCAGGTGCGCGCTTTTTTGCCCCTCTTGCTGCTTGAAATAATACAAAAACGCTTTGCCGCCGCGCTCTTTGGTGTCTATCTGACTCAGATCCACGCCGCATTTTTTGGCAAAACCAAGAGCGGCTTTTGTGGGCTTGCCGTCTTTATCATACGCAATCTGCGTCGGCGGGCCCCAGAGTTCTTCTTTGCTGTCGCTTTGCTGCACGGGAAACTGGGGATGCCACAGCACAAGGCGCCTTGGGGTGTAGAAAAATTCAAATTCACACAGCAGCCTGCTGTGTTCCAATATCTTCGCCCAGTTGTTTTCAATGTCGTTGATGATTTTCAGTAGCGGCAGTGCCGGAAGTTCCTCGACACCGATTTCGATCAAAAGCGGTTTTAACATACGTAACTATCCCTTTTATTTTTATGCCATTATAGCAAAAGGGGGCTTTATTCCCTGTTTGGACCGTCCTCTTTTTGCTGTTGTTCTTTTTCTTCCGGACTCAGGTAGCTGTCATCGTTTTCATAATCTTTACTCTTGTGATACCCTTTAATCAAAAAGATCATAAACAAGAACAAAAATCCGATCACGAGTATATCGATAAAGGGATTCATCACCGCTCCTTAAAAATTTTTCTGTAACTGTGACAATACGGGGTGGCCCCTTTTTTGTCGTAATAATCCTGATGATACCCTTCCGCTTTGTAAAAGGGAGTGTAGGCAAACAGTTTTGTCGCTACGTCATAGCCCATCTCCTGCAGCGTTTCTATCACCTGCCGTGCTATCTTTTTTTCCTTTTCATTCTGATAAAAAATCGCGGAAATATACTGATACCCGATATCGGGACCCTGGCCGCCGACCTGTTCAAAATCGTGGATTTCAAAAAAATACTTTACCAGGGCTTTATAATCGATTTCACCCGGGTCATACACCACTTCCACCGCTTCGATATGACCGGTATTGCCGTAGCTGACCTCTTCGTAGCTGGGGTTTTTCGTCTTGCCGCCCATATAGCCGCTGTCTACCGTTTGTACGCCTTCAAGCTTTTTGAAGTAGTGTTCCACGCCCCAGAAACAGCCTGCGGCAAAGTACGCTTTCTTTTCCTGTGCCATTATCTCTCCTGCAAAAAGTGTCGCAATCAGCGCCAGCAGTACAAAATATTTTCTACTCATCGCTGCTGTTAAAATCCAGCGCCGCCGAGTTGACGCAGTGGCGCACGTTTTTCTCCGTAAATCCCTCGCCTTTAAAGACGTGGCCCAGATGGGCGCCGCAGTTGGCACACACGATTTCGGTGCGCATTCCGTCACTGTCGGGGACTTCTTTGATCGCTCCGTCTACGGCATCGTCAAAGCTGGGCCATCCCGTACCGCTGTCAAACTTGGCAGAGGAATGAAACAGCTTAGCCCCGCAGTTTTTGCAGTGGTAACTGCCCTTGTCTTTAAGATCATAATATTTGCCGCTAAAAGGCGCTTCGGTGGCTTTGTCAAAAAGCACCTTCTTTTCAAACTCGTTTAAATTCTCATTCATGGTTTCACCCTTTGTATCCTGTGCCTGTAACAACAGGCATGTAAGTAATACTATTACAGCAATTTTCATGTAAACACCTTTGTAACCAGCAGATATCCCGTACCCGCTGCTGCTATTGTACCAAAAACACTCAACGCGACATTGGCTGCCAGCAAAAGATAACTGCCCCCTTCAAAGAGGAAAAAGCTTTCCATCGCAAAGGTTGAATACGTCGTCATCGCACCCAAAAAGCCGGTTGCGATAAAGGTTTTGATGTGCGGGGACAAACCGCCTGAGACATACAGCAGCCCGAAGACAATTCCAAGCAAAAAACTGCCCGCGATATTGACAAAAAGCGTACCAAAGGGCAGCGTGTGGGGCAGATGGCGGTTTACAACGCCGACCAGATAAA
>CAYUAC010000003.1:28020-35100 GCA_964442515.1 uncultured Campylobacterales bacterium
TCTGGTGACCGCCCCAAAAAACCCGCCGCTACCGGCGGCAATGATTGTGGCTGTACTCATAATCGATCACCTCCTGCATATCTGCCTGCATCTGTTCGTACCACCCTTTTACGCTTTTATCCACAGGCGGCAAGAAAATCACTTTTGGAGCCACCTTGCGGTGTTTTTTTTCAATACTGTCAAGCATGTAGTGCGAGCCCACCACGACAACGGGCTGGATATTAAGATCAAGCTTGCTGACGATAAATTTCGCGCCGCTTTTGAATTTGCCGAGCTTTTGGCGCTTAACCCTTGTGCCTTCGGGAAAAATACACACGACCCGGCCTTCTTGTGTTCTGTTATCCACATCTTTGACCAGCTTGCGCAGTCCCGCTTTGTTTTCACGCTTAAGCAGAATCATTTGAAAACTTTTGAGCATATACCCTAAAAAGGGAACCTTTTTGAGCTCTTCTTTAGCAATCCAGGAAAGATTTCTGTTAGAAACCGATTCGAGTAAAAAGATATCGACCATACTCTGGTGGTTGATCAGATACATCTGCGTATCTGCGTGCTCGCTGCCTTTGACTTCTATATCAAGTCCCAGCTTTTCAAACGCTTGATTGCAAATCTTTTTTCTTTCATCTTGCCCCGTAAAATAATTGATTAACGACACTTTCGCCGTCTGATAGGCAAAGCGCAGATAAGCCAAATAGTACTTAATCATGAATATCCTTTTGCAATACCCAGCCGATCATCCCGTTGTCAAACTCTACCTTGACATACTCCCGGTGGCTGTCAAGCTTTTTGACCTGCACGGGATTTTGGTTTTTGACAATAGCCGTGGCGTTTTCTGTAGGCAGAATATAGACAACACTGTCTTCTTTGAGTTTAACATCCGCAAACGGCCGAAGCAGCAGGTACAGATAAATCCCCACCGCAGCCGCTGTTGCAAGCAGCCAGTACGAACGCTTGAAAATAAAAACCAAGAGTAAAAGCCCAAGCGCGGTGACAGACAAGAAAAGTTTCAACTGATACAGTTTGCTCTGCTGCGGGCTGAGCTGGGTCTGTGTACTGACGCTGTCTCTGATGATGGCGATGGGAACAGTGATGATTTCATACTCTCTTTTGGCCAGATCAAAGTAGCTAAACTGCAGCTGCCGGGCGTCTTTATCCACAATAGCGTAATATGCGATTATGCTTTCTCTGCCGTTGCGCTCAAAAGATTTAATTTCCTGTTTCTTTACGCCTGAGAGTGCGAAATCACTCAGGTTCGCCCGGCTTGCGCTTATTTTGAAAGCTACGATATTACTGTTTTCATCAAATACAGAGGTTTGAAAACTTTCCAGCTGCAGCTGTTTGGCCAATACGCCGCTGAAGTGTTCTGGCGGATTGAGCCGTGTGGCTTGTAGCTTTTGCCCTTCCAGCGTCTGTTTTTGCATCGCCACGCTTTCATCGTCAATCATGGTGATTTCTATATCATGCATGGCAGCACGCGGAGCTGTCGTCTTGGCTAAGAAGGTATATACGGTTTTGATATCTTTTTTTTGCGCGGCGGGGTCCAGCGGATTTAAAATTTTGACGTTGAAACCGTTTTTAAAATCAAAATAGATTTTTTGGCTCTGTTTTAAAGCGATCGTTTCTACTTCGATCTCAAAAACCTGGCCGACATACAGTTCATCTGCTTCAATAGCGTAATCCGCGTAGATGTTGGCCCACGCCTGCAGGACAAAAACCCACAAGAGGAGAGTTTTTGCCGCCAAAAGTTTTTTCATCGCTTTAGTTTAGAAACCCCTCAAGCATTTTCCTTCCGTCATCGGAACCAAGAATCGTTTCCATAGCCCGTTCGGGGTGGGGCATAAGACCAAAGATATTTTTTTCCTTATTGCAGATTCCGGCGATGGAAGCCACCGACCCGTTGGGATTGTTTTCATTGCCCTGCCCGTCGCAATATTGCAGCAGTACGCGTCCCTGGTCAAAAAGTTCCCTGCGTCCCTCTTCCTCGATATAGTAATTCCCGTCAGCGTGGGCAATTGGGATGTTGAGCACTTCATTTTGGCTGCACTTATTCAAAAAGTCGTTATCACTGTTTACAACCTTGAGGCTGTGGTGTTTTGAAATAAAATGCAGGTTCTCGTTGCGTTTCAAAGCTCCCGGCAGCAGGCGGCTTTCGGTTAAAACCTGAAAGCCGTTACAGATGCCAAGGATTCTGCCGCCTTTTTTTGCGTAGGCAAACAGGTCATTCATAACCGGCGAAAACCGCGCGATCGATCCGCTTCGTAGATAGTCGCCGTAGCTGAATCCGCCGGGAACAACCACGAGGTCGGGATTTTGCAAATCATGATCTTTATGCCAAATAATGCGGGTTTCTGCCCCGAGTTTGTCAAACGCGTACTGCGTATCAAACTCGCAGTTGGTCCCGGGAAAGCGCAAAATACTGACTTTTATACTCATTGATCCATCTTTATATCAAACTCTTCAATAACGGTATTGGCAAGCAGGGTTTCACACATCTGCTCAACCTCCTTTTTGGAAGTACCCTCTGCCAGATCAAGAACGATCTGCTTTCCAATGCGTACGTCTTGAACTCCCTGAAAGCCCGTTGCTTTGAGTGCGTGCTGCGTTGCCTTGCCCTGGGGGTCAAGAACCCCGTTTTTGAGATAAATATTTACGGTTGCTTTGGCCATCGGTTTCCTTTACTGCTGTAATCTTCGTAACACTTCTTCATACGCCACTTTTACAGAGCCGATCCCCTGTCTGAAACGGTCTTTATCCATCTTTTCATTGCTTTTGGCATCCCAGAAACGGCAGCTGTCGGGGGTGATTTCATCAGCTAAAATAATATTTCCGTCCACGTCTTTACCAAATTCAAGTTTAAAATCGATCAGGCGCAGCCCTTTGTCAAGAAAGTAGGGTTTTAAAATAGCGTTGACTTCTCTTCCCAGGCGTCTCAATTCTTCCAATTCACCCTCGTTATCCACGCACTCAAGCAAGATGGCGTGTTCATCGTTGATGATAGGATCATCCAGATCATCGTCTTTATAGCAAAACTCGACCAGAGAAAAAGGCAGCACCTTGCCGTCTTCTATGCCAAGGCGTCTGCTCAGCGACCCCGTTGCCACGTTGCGCACGATTACTTCAATAGGGATAATCGTTACCTTTTCAACCACGAGATTATTACTGTCAAGGGTGTCGACGTAGTGGGTTTTTATCCCCTTTTGTTCAAGCATTTTGAAAATTTCGGTCGTAATTTGGCAATTCAGCGACCCCTTGCCCTCTTCGCTGCTTTTTTTAGCGTTGTTAAAAGCGGTCAAGTCATCTTTGAATTCGGCGATATACTTTGTTTCATCACCGGTTTTGTAAATCTTTTTGGCTTTACCCTCATACAGCATTTCCTGTTTTTGCATTATTCATTTCCTTTCATTATGATCATGGATTTTAAAATATCAACGGCACTTTTCAGCTGCGCGTCATCGTACAACTGCGCGGCCGTAATTGTATCATCCCCGTTTTGGGCTTTTGCTTTATCCTCTTGGCTTTGCGTTTTTTCTAACTGGCTTTTAAGGTGCAGTTTCAAATCTTTTTCTTTCAGGGAAAAGTCATCGCTGCTTTGCGTAATATTGCCATCTGGCACGACGACGTCGGGATTGATGCCCACCGCCTGAATCGTCCGGCCGCTTGGCAGGTAATACCTGGCTACCGTCAGCCTGATCGCTTCGCCGTTGCCAAGTTCCAGTATCTGCTGCACGCTGCCTTTGCCAAAGGTCGCTTCCCCTACGACAATGGCCCGTTTATGATCCTGCAGCGCTCCGCTGACGATTTCACTGGCGCTGGCACTGCCCTCGTTGACAAGTACGACGACGGGAATATCTTCATACGTTCCGGCCGATTTAGCTTCATACTCGACATTTTCACTCTCAATTTTTCCCTTTTGGCTGACAATAACCCCTTCGTCTATAAAAAGATCGACCACGTCGATAGCCTGGAACAGGTCGCCTCCGGGATTGTTTCTCAAATCAAGGATCACGCCGTTGGCTCCACCGCTGTTTTTGAGCGCTTCCTGAACACCCGCGGCTACGTTTTTATCAAACGATTTGACCTTGATATAGTTGTAACCGCCCTCGATCGTTTTTGTTTCAACCGATTCGACATTGATCACATCGCGCGTTATTTCCACCTTGATAGGTTCTTTTAATTTTTTTCGAACCAGCGTCAACTCCACGCTGCTTCCGGGTTTGCCCCGCATCAGCGAAACCGCTTCGTTCAACCCAAGATCAAGGGTATTTTTCTCACCGATTTTCAAAATGATATCGCCTGCTTTGACGCCTGCTTTGCTTGCCGGAGTCCCGTCGATGGGAGAGATAACGGTCAGCGCACCGTCGCGCAGACCCACCACGATACCCAGACCGCCAAATTCGCCGCTCATTTTTGTCTGGAAACTTTTAAACTCCTCTTTGTCCATAAAATCCGAATGGGCGTCAAGATTTGTCAGCAATCCGTCGATAGCTTTGTTGATCACGTTTTCAAAATCGATTTCATCCACGTAGCGGTACTGAATGGTAGAAAGCACCTCTTCGAATTTTTTGATCGACTCCAGCCGCGTGACGACCGATTCATCTTCGTCGGAATTGGCCTGCAGTGCCCCCGGGGCCAGAACAAGCAGCATCACCACAAAACTGGAAACAAATCCGGCTAATATATAACGTTTATCTTTTTGCATAATAAAAACGACCTTTGCATAGTGTATCTTGTGAAAGTTTTGAGAATATTTTAGCTAAAGTAATGTTTTTATTAGTTTAAATATCCGTTTGCACGAGCTTAAGTTGGTATATTCTTTCACCGAATGGGGATAAACGATATCGGGACCGATGGAAACCATCTGCATCCGAGGATATTTTTGCTGCAAGATCGCACACTCCAGTCCCGCGTGAATAGCGGCAAACGAACTGCCGGGGTACCTGCTTCGTACCTGATCGGCAAACTTGGTTTCAACCGGTTCCCAGGGTTGATACCTGCCGCTTTGTTCACACGCGTAAGCCTTAAAATGGCGCCGCAGCCGTCTGGCCGTATCCTCCAGTCCGTTTTTACTCTGGCTGCGCACGCTGATGTGGATCCTGCCTTCTTCCACAATCGCTACGTTGCAACTGTCCTGAACCGTTTGCAGTTCACTGTCGTAGCGCAAAACACCGTTTGGACAGGTAGCCAGATCGTTTATAAGCGTTGCCCCGGAAACCAACGCCTTTTGCTTTGGGTCGTGAATAGGGATAACGCGGACCGCATCTGTGCTTTGCAGCGTATTGGCAGCTACCACGGCTTTACAAAACCCCGGAATCGCATTGCTTTTTGATCCGCCCTCAAAGCTGATCAGTTCAAACGGTTTGCCCTGCAGAAAAGAAGCCAAAACGATAACGGCGTTATCGATACCTTTGTCGATATCGATCCCCGAATGTCCGCCGCCGGTATCGATGGTGAGTTCATAAAAGTTTGGATAGCTGCACGCTTTGTATTCAGGTTCATAATAAAAGTCCAGATCGATTCCCCCGGCACATCCAAGATAGATTTTCCCCTCCTCTTCGCTGTCTAAATTCAACAGTTTATTCCCGCGCAAAGGCAGTTCCAGAGCGTTTGCCCCAAGCAATCCCACCTCCTCGTCGTTGGTAAACAAACAGTCAACGGCGGCGCCTTCTTGCATCAATGCAAGCATCATCGCACAAGCTATCCCGTTATCCGCGCCAAGTGATGATTCCCGCGCAGTCAGAATCTCTCCCTTTTGTTCCAGCGTTATATCCGGAGCACGGCCCATGCACACCATGTCATAATGGGCCTGCAGCGTCATTTTAGGTTCTTTGCGGCTGTAGCAGCCGATATTGCCGGCTTTATCAATTTTGACTTCATATCCGTACTCTTTGCCAAGCAGTGCGATATGATCGCGCAGAGGTGCGGTATGGAAGCTGCAGTGGGGAATTTTTGAAATGGCTTGAAAATGAGAAAGAAAATCTTGCATAATAAATCCTTTGTAAAATATGCTACAATACAGGTATGAAAACAGTATTATTAATAGCCATCGCCCTTTTGCTTGGCGGCTGTCTGTACCCCAAGGAAACGGGAGTATCCAAGTACCGGTACGAACGCTGCAACGAATATTACGATGTTTCGGGAATGTATCACAATGAGTGCGACCACCTTTTCCAATACAGCGATCTCAACCCTTTGGGTGCCAAGGAGAAAAAAGAGCAAACCCCCTGCATGTTTCCCCCCTGTCCCTGATTACTGCAGGATGTAAAAAAATTCCGGCCGCAGGTTGTCGGCGAAGGGTTTGACACGGGCGACTTTATACCCGTGTTTTTTTTCCACGCTTTGAACAACGCCGACATCGATACCGGCACTGAAAACATTATCCAAACCGCTTGTTTGAACCCGCTCGCCCTTTTCAATCTCCATCCAGGAGGGAATATAGCGCACCTCCATAGTGCGGGCGTCGATACCGTAAATCACGCCCGGGGCTTTTTCTTTTCCGATATAAACGCCGTACACGCACTTGGGATCGGAATTGAGCAGGATCATGGGCTGGCCGTCTTTTGCGATGACGATACCGCTGCTGTACTCCCCGTCTACGGCGCCGTATACTTTTGAGGGATCAAACCCTTCAAAAGGATCAAGCCACAGACGGTTTCTGTTGGAAAGATTGACATATGAGATTGCGTTGGTAAAGGTTACATCTTTGAGCAACGGCTTTTGGACAAGAGTGGCAAAACGGTGCTGATAAGCTTTTAAACGCAGATTCTGTTTGGTCAAATCTGCGATGATTTCATTTTGCCTGGCGATCGTATTGGCCTGGTTGAAATGCTCTTCGACCTCCTGGGTGACAAAGAACACCCCGTCTAAATAGGACGCTTTTACACTGTTGTACTGCGTAAGGAAAAACTGCTGAATATATTCGCGCTGCAGATAGATAAAATACAGCAGCAGCAGCGACAGAAAGATCCCTATTTTTTTATCCATGCATCATCAGTTAATTATGGCTACTTAATTGTTGCAGTATATCGATCTCTTCCAACGCTTTGCCTGAACCGTTGGCAACGGCAAGCAGCGGGTCCTCCGCGA
>CAYUAC010000003.1:35110-38657 GCA_964442515.1 uncultured Campylobacterales bacterium
AGCTTGACCTTATCGGAAAGGTATTTGTCAAGGTTTCTGATAAGCGCTCCGCCGCCTGTGAGCACGACGCCGTTTTCAACGATATCGCCGGCAAGATCGGGCGGCATCTGCTCCAGCACCTGCATCAGGGCTTCGCCGATTTCACGGATTGGTTCGCGCATGGCGTCTTTGGCGTCTTCGCTGGTCAATTCGATAGATGTCAACAGGTTTTCGACACTGTCACGGCCCTTAACAAGCATTTTCAAATCTTCTCGCAACGTCGTAGCCGTACCGATATTGATCTTGATATCTTCGGCCGTTTTGTCGCCGATGAGCAGATTGTATTTTTTCTTTACGTATTCCATGATCGCTTTATCGATCTTATCCCCGGCAACGCGGATCGATTTGGAGATAACAAGACCCCCAAGGGATACGACGCCGATCTCGGTCGTACCGCCGCCGATATCGACAACGAGGTTGCCGTTTGGTTCCTTTACCGGAAGTCCGGCACCTATTGCCGCAGCCATAGGCTCTTCGATCAAAAAGACTTCTCTTGCCCCCGCACTGAGAGCTGATTCGCGCACGGCTTTTCGCTCAACCTGCGTCAAGCCGTAAGGAACGCAGACAATAATCCGTGGACGCAGAAAATTTTTGCGCTGGTGAGCTTTTTCTATAAAGTAGCGGATCATTTTTTCAGTCATATCAAAATCGGCTATCACGCCGTCCCGCATCGGCCGTACTGCGCGGATATTACCCGGCGTTTTGCCCACCATCTCTTTGGCTTCCTGACCCACGGCCAGGATAACATCATCCCCGTTTCGTTCGCGCTTAACGGCGACTACGGAAGGTTCATCAATTTCGATACCTTTACTTTTAACCAATACGATCGTATTTGCCGTACCCAAATCGATCGCTAAATCGCTTGAAAACACACCTATTAATTTATCCAATAACACTGCTTACCCTTTTTATGCACTCTTTTTTATATATACCGGTTGGGTCTGACCCTCGATCACTTCTTTGGTGATCAAGACGCTGTAGCCTTCATATTCGGGCAGATCAAACATAATATCGATCATCTTATCCTCAATAATCGTACGCAGTCCTCTGGCCCCCGTTTTCCTGTCAATCGCTTTTTGCGCGATGGCTTCAAGGGCATCTTGTTCAAATTCCAAACTCACGCCGTCAAGATCAAAAAGCTTCTGATACTGACTGACAATGGAGTTTTGCGGTTCTGTAAGGATGCGGACCATGTCGTTTTTACTGATCTCGTTAAGCGTGGCGATAACGTGCAGCCGTCCGATCAGCTCCGGGATCATCCCAAAATGGATCAAATCATCGGATTCGACTTTCGACATAGCATTCATATTCTTTGTGGATTTTTGTTCCTGTCCAAATCCCAGTACGTTGCTGCCCATACGTTTTTTAACGATATCTTCCAAGCCGTCAAAAGCCCCGCCGCAGATAAATAATATATTGGACGTATCGATAGTGATAAAATCCTGATTGGGGTGTTTCCTGCCGCCCTTGGCCGAAATATTCACGCTGCTTCCCTCGATGATTTTCAGCAGTGCCTGCTGCACGCCCTCACCCGATACGTCCCTGGTGATAGAACGGTTTTCACCAAGCCTGGAAATCTTGTCAATCTCATCAATGAAAATAATACCCTGCTGGGTTTTTTCAACATCACCGTCAGCCGCCTGATACAGCCTGGTTAAAATATTCTCTACGTCTTCACCGACGTAACCTGCCTCGGTCAAGCTTGTCGCATCAGTTATCGCAATGGGCAGATCAAGCATATTGGCAATGGTTTGGGCGATAAATGTTTTCCCGCTCCCGGTGGGACCGATTAACAATACGTTTGACTTGCTGATTTTTTCATCGGCGTTTTGAGAAGATTTAAAAATGCGTTTATAATGATTATATACGGCGACACTGATAACTTTTTTCGCGCGTTCCTGACCGATGACATGTTTGTCTAAGTTTTGCTTTATCTCCTTTGGAGCCAGCAGTACGGTGTTGTCGCTGCTTTCCTCCTGAGCTTCGCCGGAGATGATTTTGTACGCGGAGATAACGCAGTCGGTGCAAATATAGGCGTTTTCACCGGCCAGAAGCGGTGTTTCTTCACTCTCCTGTATGCCGCAAAAGCTACATTTTTTATTCATTTGATTTCCTTTTTAGAGGGATCCCGCGCTTGGTTTGCAGTACAAATTTTGCCAAGCGTTTGATCCGCTGATTTGTCGAATTTTCATACAATTGCTGGGCTTGCTGCTTCATGGGTACATTGCTACGAAAAAGTAATTTATACGCGTTTTTCAACGCCTGGATTTCATCTTTCTCCTCAATGTTTCTGCGAAGACCTGTTAAATTCAATCCGCGCACATACGCACGGTTACCCTCGCAGATACAGTAAGGAGGTATATCCTGGGTCAAAATCGAACCGCCGCCCACCATGGCCAGTTCTCCGATTTTACAAAACTGGTGCACCGCGCTCATACCGCCGACGATTGCGCTGTTGCCGATTTCGACATGCCCGGCGATTGTGGCGTTGTTGACCAGGATAACATTATTACCTATTTGCGCATCGTGGGCGACGTGCACGTAAGCCATCACCAGACAGTTTGTGCCGATTCTGGTGATACTGCCGCCGCCTTCGGTACCCGTATTTATCTGGCAGAATTCTCTGATAACGGTCCGGTCGCCGATAATAAGTTCTACCTCTTCGCCTTTATACTTCAAATCCTGCGGAATTGAACCCACTACGGCATTGTAAAACACTTGGCAGCGATTGCCAAGAGTGGTTTTACCATCAATAATCGCGCCCTGCATCACCACGCATTCATCGCCCAGTGTTGCCTCTTTACTGACATATGCGTAGGGACCGATATCGCAGTCTTTGCCGATTTTCACACCCTCTTCAACGATAGCGGTCGGATGGATATGCGCCATCTATTTATCCGTGATCATGGCTTTGAGTTCAGCCTGGGCAGCCAGTTTGTCATCAACATACGCTTTGGCGTCAAAAAACCAGACCTTTCCTTTATTTTTCAAAATAGAAACCCTGTATTCCAGACGGTCTCCGGGAGTAACGGGAGAGCGGAATTTCGCTTTATCGATACTCATAAAATAAACCACTTTATCCTGTGTACTTTCCTGCTGTCCCAACTCCAGGCTTTCAAACGCCAAAAGGCCGCCCGCCTGAGCCAATCCTTCAATAATCATAACCCCGGGGTAAATCGGATGCCCGGGAAAGTGGCCCTGAAAAATCTCTTCATTGCATGTAACGTTTTTATACGCTCTGATGGAATCCTTTGGTAAAACGTCAATCACTCTGTCAATTAATAAAAAAGGGTATCTGTGCGGTAGAATTTCTTGTATTTTTACAACATCTAACATTATAGTATCATCTTTCATTTTTTAATGCGATTATATCTAAAATTATTTTATAAAACAACATACACCATTAAAAAAAGAAATGGTTAAAACTAATATATCAAAATTGGATTACGGGAGATATGTGAGGAAAAATCTCAACGCGGCGTCGACCTACTTTTCCGGCCCCGGAGGG
>CAYUAC010000004.1:0-37785 GCA_964442515.1 uncultured Campylobacterales bacterium
GGACAAGACCGGTACCCTCACCCAAAACGAAATGACGGTGGATACCATCTATGCCGGAAAAAATCGCTACAGCCTCACGGGGGTGGGATATAATCCCGCTAACGGCACTTTTACAAGTGACACGTATCAAGAAAACGAAGCGCTGATGCAGACGCTGAAAGCAGGGATGCTGTGCAATGAAGCCAACCTCCTTGAGAAAAAAGGCATATTTACCATCGTCGGCGATCCCACCGAAGCCGCCCTGCTGGTTGCGGCACAAAAGGGAGGGTTGCAAAAGAAACTGCTGCAAAACGATCTTTATCACATCGATACGCTGGATTTTGATTCCAACACCCAGTACATGGCCAGCTATTACGGGGCCAAAGATGAAACCCACTCCTTAATCTACCTCAAAGGTTCGATCGAAAAGATATTGCAGCGGTGCAGGTCTATGCTGGATGAAAACGGACGGGAAACGGTGCTGGATAAACAAACGATCCTGCAAGAGGCCCGGAAGATGGCCGCACAGGGCAAGCGGGTACTGGCCTTTGCCTCTATGCACCTGGATACAACCCTCAAAAACATCACCCATGAACGGGTCAGCGGCGATTTGGTTTTTTTGGGACTGCAAGCGATGATCGACCCGCCGAGAAAAGAGGTCAAAGCCGCCGTTCAAAGCTGCCAGAAAGCGGGTATTGACGTCAAAATGATCACCGGCGATCACAAAATCACTGCCATGGCCATCGCCGAGGAGATCGGCCTGTGCAAAAAAGATAGGGTCCAAGCCCTCAGCGGCGGCGAACTGGAAGCGATGGATGATGCTGCACTGGCCAAAAAACTCAGCGGCGTCTGCGTGTTTGCCAGGGTCACTCCAGCCCAGAAACTGCGCCTGGTACAGCTGCTGCAGGCTGCGGGCAACGTCGTAGCCATGACCGGCGACGGCGTCAACGACGCTCCCGCACTCAAACAGGCCGATATCGGTACGGCCATGGGGATAGCGGGCACGGAGGTGGCAAAAGAAGCCAGCGACATGATCTTAACCGATGACAATTTTGCCACGATCAGAAACGCCGTCGAAGAGGGCCGAAGCGTTTATGCCAATATCATCAAGTTTATTACGTGGATACTGCCCACCAACGTGGGGCAGGGTCTGGTTGTCATCTGCGCGGTGGCTTTTGGTTTTGCCCTGCCCCTTTCTGCGGTACAGATTCTGTGGGTAAATATGACCACGGCCGTATTTTTGGGCCTCACCCTGGCTTTTGAACCCAAAGAAGAAGGTTTGATGCAGCAGCTACCAAGAAAAAAAGAGGAACCGATCCTGTCCAAAAACCTGCTCATCCGCGTCATTTACGTGGGAGGTATGCTGCTTTTGTTTTCCTTTTTCGCCTTTTATTTTGTCAAACATGTCCAGAATCTCAGCCACGAAACGGCGCAGACTACGGCGGTAAGCATCTTCATCTTCGGGCAGATGCTGTATCTGTTGAACTGCCGTTCGATGCGTTACAGCGTTTTGCAACTGGAGATACTGTCAAATAAGCCTATGATTGCAGGGATTGTTTTGATGAGTCTTTTACAGCTGCTGTTTATCTACGCGCCGTTTATGCACGTTTTATTTGGCACCGCACCGATGGGAGCGGCGCAGTGGGGGCTTGTCTTTGGCGCAAGCATACTGTTGCACCTTGTCGTGGAAGCTGAAAAAAAACTGCGCTATTTGGCGTAGTCCACGGCCCGCGTCTCGCGGATAACGGTGACTTTGATTTCCCCCGGATACTGCACGCCGCTTTCTATCTGCTGCGATATCTCTTTGGCAAGGACGCTTGATTGATTGTCATCAATAAGGACCGCGTTGGCAAAAACCCGCAGTTCGCGCCCGCCGTCTATAGCGTAGCACTGGATGACGCCCTCTTTTTCCATGGCGATATTTTCTATCTCTTTCACCCGTTTTAAAAAGCTCTCCAGTACTTCGCGTCTGGCTCCGGGTCTGGCGGCGCTGAGCGAATCGGCGCTACACACGGCAAAGCTTTCGACGCTGCTGGCCTCTTCATGGCCGTGGTGAGCATAGATCGCGTTTAACACCACTTCGCCCTCGCCGTAGCGGCGGCACACTTCCGCACCAAGGTCGACGTGGGTACCTTCATACTCATGTGTTAACGCTTTGCCGATATCATGCAGCAGCCCGGCGCGTTTGGCCATCTTTTCATCCCCGCCCATCTCAGCGGCCATAATTCCTGCCAGATGCGCCACTTCAAGACTGTGGCCAAGGGCGTTTTGGCCGTAGCTGGCACGGTATTTGAGTTTGCCGATGAGTTTGGTCAACTCTTTGTGCATCCGGCCCACGCCCAGATCAAGCACGATCTCTTCACCCTCATCGTAAATCTTTTGTTCAAACTCTTCCTGAACCTTTTGGTGAATCTCTTCGATGCGCGCAGGCTGAATACGGCCGTCTTCCAGCAGCAGTTCCAGCGTTTTTGTGGCAATGGCGCGCCGGTAGAGATTGAAGCTGCTTAAAATCACCACACCGGGGGTATCATCGATAATAACATCCACGCCAAGCAGCATTTCAAGGGTTTTGATATTTCTGCCCTCTTTGCCGATAATACGCCCTTTAAGCTCATCATTGGGCAGATTGACCACATTGATCAGGCGCTCGGCGGCAAATTCGCCGGCGTACCGGGAAGTGGCCTGGGCCAGGATATAATTGGCGTTTTTCTTGGCTTCCTGCTGCGCTTTTTTCTCATACCTGCGTACCAGTGCGGAGGTATAGGCTTTATACTCCTGTTCTACCTTGTCGCGAAGCTGGGCCCGGATCTCTTCCTGGGTCAGTGACGTATGGTTTTGCAATACGTCGATACACTCTTGCAGCTTGTTTTGATACTTTTGCTTCATATTCTCAAGTTCGGCCCGCAGCGCTTTGAGGCGCCTGGATTCGTTTTGGGCCACGCTTTTTTCATAATCGGCATCCTGGAGTTTTGCCTCAATAGCGTTTTTTTCCCGCTCCAGCCTGCTTTTTTTGCGCGCAAAATCATCTTTGAGCCTGAGCAGTTCATTATCAAACTGCTCTTTGAGTTCTACCTCTTTTTCTTTGAGTTTGTATTTGGCGTCTTTGAGCAAAAGCGTCGCTTCATGTTCGATAACTTTTGCCTTGGCCTTGGCGTTTGCTTCATATATATCATGTTTTGATCGTTCGTGGTTTCTGGTGAGGTAAAAACTTGCCGCCGCGCTCGCGCCGGCACTTACCCCGACCACTGCTATTTCTAATAACACTTCTGATTCCTCTGTAATAGGTATTGTCAGGAGTGATAAAGATATCGGCACTGATATCGTGCGAGTCGGTTATCTTTTCTTTGCTTATACAGGGGGTGTTTTGGACAAACAGGGTAAAGGGACGGTATCCAAGCCGCTGATAAAAACGGTCATACATCCCCTTGCCAAACCCGACTCTTTTGCAATCTTTATCCACTCCAAGTACCGGCACCACGGCAAGATCGATCTTGGCTCTGCTTGCCTGGCCCCGGGGTTCGTAAATACCGAAACGGTTTCTGGCAAGCGGCAGCGAAAACTTTACCGCCGCAAAACTTTTGCCCGTAACTTTCGGTACAAGTACTGTTCTGTTTTTTCGTAAACTGTAGATCAAAGGCATCATATCAGGTTCCAAAGGCATCGGCAGATAGAGTAATATAACCCGTGCGTTGTGGTATTGAATAACTTTTTTTATTTTTTTTGCCGTTTTCATCCCCCCTTTTACGCGGGGATTTACCTTTGAAAGCTTTTGCCTACACTTTGATCGAAACGCTTTTTTTTTATCCAAAACTGTCTCTTATCAATTTTTTAATACAATTGCACTTTACAAATTGCATTTACATTATAACAAAAAGGAACGAATTTATGAAACGACTCACGATAACAGCACTTTTGGGCTCAATGCTTCTTTTGGGCGGCTGCGATGACAAAGAGGGACTTAGCAAAGTCGACAAAGACAGTAAGCAAAGCAGCGCCGTTACCTACGATCTGGCCGACCCCAGAGGCCAGAAACTCACCGTCACCGAAACCGACGAATTGGATTTTGGGCACGACAAACCCTATACGCTTGTGGTTTTCTGGGCGACGTGGTGCCCGCCGTGTAAAGCCGAAATCCCGCATCTGACCGACATTCAAAGCAGTTACGACAATGTCACAATCATTGCCAGCCTGGTCGAACAGGACAAGCCAGACAGCGAACTGCTTGAGTTTATGGATGAATACGAAATGGGATATTTTGTCAGCAACACCGACGATGATTACGCACTAAGCAAAAAGATAGCGGGCAAGATCGGCATCGGAGAGATTAAAACGATCCCCACCATGGCACTGTTTAAAAACGGCCAATACGTCAGCCACTGGGTCGGGCCCGTTCCGCCGGAAATGATTACAAGCAAGCTTGAAACAGACGGAGAAAAAGAATAATGTTCGGCTTTTTTAAAAAAGGCTTAAAGAAAACAAACGACGCCATCAAGGAGGTCGTTCCCAAAAAACAGAGCAAACTCGATATCGATACGGTCGAAGATCTGCTGCTTGAAGCGGATATGAGTTACGAACTGGTTGAAAACGTTATCAACGGACTGCCGCAGACGGTCAACCGCGTGCAGCTTTTCAATTCGCTGATTTCGCTTTTTATCTATGAACCAAAAGAGAAAAACAGCGACGCTAAACCCTTTGTGGAAATGATTATCGGCGTCAACGGCGCAGGCAAAACAACCACGATCGCCAAACTCGCCCAGCGCTACAAAAACAGTGGACAAAAAGTCATGCTGGGCGCGGGTGATACCTTTCGCGCCGCCGCGATCGAACAGCTTAGCAAATGGAGTGAGCGTATCGACGTACCGGTGGTAAGCACCAAACACGGCCATGATCCAAGTGCCGTGGTATACGATACGATCCTTTCGGCCAAAGCCAAGGGGTTTGACAACGTTATCATCGATACCGCCGGCCGACTGCACAACCACGCCAATTTATCCAATGAGCTGCAAAAGATGGCCAGGGTCAGCAACAAGGCGATGGAGGGTGCCCCGCACCGAAAGCTTTTGATCTTAGACGGTACCCAGGGCAGCTCCACGATCAACCAGGCCAGACAGTTTGATGAGATCGTGGGTGTTGACGGAATCATCATTACCAAGCTTGACGGTACGGCCAAAGGCGGATCGCTTTTTACGATCGCACAGGAGTTGGCCCTGCCCATCTACTACGTGGGCATGGGTGAAAAAGCCGAGGATTTGACCCCTTTTGATCCAAAGGAGTTTGTCAACGCTATCTTGGATGAGGTTTTTGCGTAATCACACTTTTGGCTGAATCTTGATCTTTTCGGGTTTGAAAAGCTGCGCAGCCTTGGCGACCATCGGGGCTTTGACAATCTGTTTTGGATCAATCTCCCTGGAAGCTTCGGTCTCTTGAAGATCGCTGTTTTCTTCCATGCAGCTGCTGCCTCCCTGCCCCGAATCGTCACTGTTTTGTGTCTCTTTGTTTGCTTTGTCACCGCTTTGGTCTTTATTGACCTTTACGACCTTGACGGGGCCAAATATCTCTTTGATAAAGCCTTTGATAATACTATAGCTTTGGGCCAGTTCGTTTTGGCATCTCCCCTGCGCGTTTGACACCCAGTGAATTTCATCTTCGTCATGGGAAACATATTCGATGCTTTCCTCAAAACAGCGCCCCAGTTCGTAATCCCGGTCATAAATGCTTTGCTTAAGCTTTTCAAACGGATGCGCAGCCGCCTTTGGCGCGGGTTCGCTTTTTTCCTCCGGAGTGTCGTTTCCAGGCGTTGAAACAGCCGGATTTGAATTTTGTCCGGTTGTGATCGAACGTTCAAGTTCTGCTATCATTTCATCGATATCTTTGATACTGACTGCTTCTATCATTTTAAACAGGCTCAGCGACAGAACAAACTCTTCGTCGCTGCCAAGATGCAGCAGCTGTTTACCCTCTGATATGACACGGAAAAAACGCTCTATGATCATGGGCGTAAGCATCTTATCGTCTTCAAACAGTTTTTCATGCAGATAGATGCTGAGCTGATCTAAAATCATACCCGCTTCATATTCGCTGTAGCGGGCAATAAAGTTTTTCACCCCCTCTTTGTCTCTTTGCATAACAGTTCCAACAAGCCCCTCAATCGCCTTTGGATCGATGATACCAAGCATTTTTGTCACCACCGCGTCATCCACGCTGCCCTGGGCGTACACGATAGCCTGGTCAAGCAGCGTCAGCGTATCGCGAAGGGAACCGCCTCCGCTTCTGGCAAGCATCTGCAGCGCGCTTTTTTCAAAAGTAACACCCTCCCGGTTGCAGATATGTTCCAGATGCGCCAGAACCAAAGAAGCCGAAATCTTTTTAAAGCGAAAGTGCTGTGAACGGCTGAGTATGGTTGCGGGCACCTTTAAAGGATCGGTGGTGGCCAGGATGAATTTAACAAAGGAGGGAGGTTCTTCCAATGTTTTCAACAGCGCGTTAAAGGCTTCATTGGTGAGCATATGGACCTCATCGATGATAAAGATTTTAAACCGCCCCATGGAAGGTTTGTACTTGGTATGTTCAATAAGTTCTCTGATATCATCAATTTTCCTGTTGCTTGCCGCGTCCATTTCGATAATATCAATATGCTTGGCCCCGTCAGCCGCCCTGCAGTGTTCACACTGACCGCAGGGGTGGGCGCTGATCCCGTTTTCGCACAAAAGCGCCTTGGCAAAGATGCGCGCGGTAGAGGTTTTGCCGCTGCCCCGCAGTCCCGAAAAGAGATACGCGTGGCTCAGACGGTCCTGGCTTAACGCCTGGCTCAGCGTCTGAGAAACGCTTTCCTGGCCGATAAGATCTTCAAATACACGGGGTCGATACCGCCTCGCTAACGCTTCACTCATACATCTCTCCTAACCACGATTTTGCTATTGCTTTCAATCCGCCCGGATTTTCCGAGGCAAAAAATTGCACGCGCGCCCTGCTTTGCTGCCGGCAGTCAAACCGCTGCAGCAGATAGGTCGCGATTGCGTCTCCGGAGTGTATCATTTTCGCGCTGTGAGCAAAATAAGAATTGATGCGTTCCTGCAGCAGCGGGAAATGGGTGCAGCCCAGAATGACGGCTTTTGGACTGATATCTTGAAAATAGTGTTTCATCGTCTCCTCAACGATGGGACCGTTTAAAATGCGCTCTTCCACCAAAGAAACAAACAGCCCCGTTGCCATTGCCTCGACATTGCTGTAACCAAGCTTTTGCAGCTGGGTTTGGTAGGAACGGCTGTTGACCGTGGCGTTGGTACCAAGGATCAAAACATGGTCTTTTTTATTTTGCACCACCGAACGAAGCGCCAGGACGCCGGGTTCGACCACGCCGATGATTTCACAGTCGCTTTGTTCGCGCATCTCTTCAAGGGCGTACGCGCTGACGGTGTTGCACGCAACGATCAGCAGGTCGATGTCAAAGTTTTTAAAAAACTCCAGCGCTTCCAGGCCGTAGCGGATAATCGTGTTTTTATCCTTGATCCCGTATGGCACCCTGGCGGTGTCTCCGTAATAGACTATTTCTTCAAAAAGGTCGTTTTCAAGCAGGCTTTTGACGACGCTGAGACCGCCCGCGCCGCTGTCAAACACCCCTATTTTTTTAATTTTTTTTGTCATCTTTTTTCTTTGTTTTTTCTTTCTGCTGTTTGTGCGCGGCGTCGTTGAGTTCTTCTTCCCCGTCAAAGAGCACGCCCTGCATCATCTTGTCTTTATCGTCAAACTGGCCGGTCTTGAGTCCCCAGACAAAGGCGATCAACCCCAGACCGCCCAGAAAGAGTGAAACGCTTATCATCAATACCAGCGTAATAGAATCCATCGCCTCTCCTTATCCGTGTTTGAGTCTGATACGCATCGAATTGCCGATAACAATCAGCGAACTCAGGCTCATCGACAGCGCCGCCACCAGCGGAATCACGTACCCGGCTACAGCCAGAGGAATCGTCAACACGTTATACACCAGCGAAATCCCCAGGTTCTGCTTGACAAAGCCAAGAGTGGTTTTACTGACAGCAACCGCGTCACGCAGATTTTGCAGCGAACTGTGCAGCAATACCACGTCGCTGACTTTGATACTCACATCCGCTCCGCTTCCCATCACGCACGCAATATGGGCTTTGCTCATCGCCAGCGAATCATTAATCCCGTCTCCGGCCATGATCACGCCGCCGCCGTAGCTTTCTACGATAGCGGCCTTTTGTTGTGGACTTTGCTGCGCATAGACCTGTTCAATCCCGACTTCACGCGCTATCTTATGCGCCGCTGCTGCGTTATCTCCCGTTACCATCACGACATCAAGTCCCAAGTCCTTAAACTCTTGTATATACGCCCTGGCACCTGTTTTTACCGCGTCTTCAAGTTCAAACCAGGCAACCACCCGACCCTCAACGGCATAGATAAAATGTGACATATCAAAATCTTTATCGATATTGATACCCTGTTCTTGCAAGAACGCTTTGCTGCCCCCGATTAGCTCGGTACCTTCAAAGCGTGCCCTGATCCCTTTGGCTTCAATGATATGCATATCGGTGACAGGTTTTGGCTGTTTTTGATCAAGATAGGCAAACAGGGCTTTGCTGACAGGGTGCTTGGAATCCTTGATCAGTCCCGCCAGCACCGATGCGTCGTAATCAGCTATCCTTGCGGCGTTTTTGACTTCTGGCGCGCCTTTGGTAATGGTGCCTGTTTTATCAAGCAGCAGCGTTTGACATCCCGCCATCGTTTCTAAATACCGGGCCTGTTTAAACAATACCCCTTTTTTGTACGCGCTTGAAAGCCCCGCCAGCGTCGCAACGGGCGTGGCAAGCGCCAAAGCGCACGGACAGGCGATGATAATCACGGCCACGGCGGTGACAAAGCTTGGCTCAAATTCGCCGCTGTAAACGAACCATCCAAGAAAGGTCAGCAGCGCGATCGTTAAAATCGCGGCGGAAAAATATTTGGAGAGTTCGTTGGTTTTTTCTTGAATCTTTGGTTTTTGTTCCTGCGCTTTTTCAAGCAGCGTGGCCAGACTGTTAAGCGTAGAGTGTTCAAAATCTTTTTTGGCTTCATACACAAAGGTTGTATCGATACTGGTAGACCCGCTGATAATCGCGTCTCCGGCGGTTTTGTATACCGGCTGGCTCTCGCCGGTGAGCGCGGATTCATCCACCGAACCGCTGCCATCAAGGACCGTTCCGTCAACTACGGCAAGATCACCGCTTTTAAGCACGCAGTGATCGCCCTTTTGGATCTCATGAGCGCTGATCGTTTTTTCGATGCCCTGTTTGAGTATAACCACGTCTTCGGGGATGGAGGTGCGCAGATTGTCCAGGCTGTCGGTGGCGTTTTTTTTGGAAAGCACTTCTAAAAACTTGCCCACTAAAATAAAGGTAACAATCATCGTCGCCGAATCAAAATAGGTTTCACCCGTACCGGAAAAAAGTACGTAGATGGAGTAAAAATAGATCAGACTCGCCCCGCTTGCTACCAGCAGGTCCATATTGATAATTTTGTTTTTAAGCCCGAAATACGCGCCTCTGTAAAACACCCAACCGCTGAAAAACAGCGTCGGCGTCGCCAGGGCCCACTCGGCTGAGCTGATAATAAATTTCACATCTTTTTCCATGCCGCTGAAAAACCCGAAATACTTGGCCACGGCCAGCCACATAATATTCATCGTCGCAAAGATAGCCACGGCCAAGCGGATGTAGTAATCCTTGCGCTGTTGCAGTATCTTTTGTTCGACCACCCTGGGATCATAGGCATACGCGTCATACCCGATAGCCTGAATCTTTTCTATAATTTGTGACAGCTTAATCTTGTCCGGGTCCCAGATGATATTGGCTTTATGATCGGTGTAGTTGATATTGGCTTCGATGATGCCATCAGTTTGGTGCAGTATCTTTTCATTCAGCCACACGCACGCCGCGCAGTGGATATGCTCGATAATCAGGGAAACTTCACTGTAGCCCTCATCGGTTTGTTTGATATATTTCCTCGCAAAGCCTTCCAGATCAAACTTGCCAAGATCCACGCTTTTTTGCGATACGGGTGTGAGCTTGGTATCGCCTTTTTTGGCGTAAAAACTCTCCAGCCCGTCTTCTTTGAGCAGATGATAGACCCCCTGGCAGCCGCGGCAGCAAAAATGCTTGCCCCCGTCTTCGATCATGACCGTTTCATCAAACTCCAAATCACAGTGATCACACGCTATTTTTTTGATTCTTCACCTCTGATACTTTTTATGTTATTATATCACCATTTACGTAAAAGGTGGATTGCATGGATATCGTGTTGGCTTACGTACTGCTGCTGGCGCTGATGGAGTATTTTGAAATGTCCTGGCAAAAGGCGGGATCACTCAGGCAGATGATACACCGCTCATACCAACTGTATGCCAAAAACATCTTTTTGTTTTTTGCGATGCATCCGGGGCTGTACCTGCTGCTGTTTATTGTGGTTTTAACCCAGAATTACTCTTTTTGGCTGCTGTTTATTATCGGGATCAAAGCAACCGATATCATTTTCAAACTCTCACTGATCAACCGGATCTATATCAAGCAGGATTTGCCAAAAGAGTTGGACACGGCGATGCGCCAGCCCGTGCCTTCGTATATGTTTTTCGTGCCTATCGTACTATATCCGCTGTTTTTATATCTTGGGCTATCAGACCTGCTTGGGTAAAAAACGCATCTTTTTGCGACAGCGGAACGCAGACACTGCTGTCTACCCCGTGGGCGCCAAAATCGTTTTGCGCGCTGAGGCCGAATGCAGTAAGCAGATACTCGTATCTGCCAAATTCGGAATAAGCCACACGGCATACAAACTGTAGACACGGTTCATAAGGAGCCAGTTTGGCCGCATCCACCGCCGCAAGCGCGCTGTCTTTATACGCCCGCACCAGTCCCCCGATACCAAGCTTTATTCCGCCGAAATAGCGAACTACCAGTATAGCACACTCTATTAGTTCCCATCCTCGCATCACATTGAGAATCGGCGGGGCCGATGAGTTTTTCGGTTCGCCGTCATCGCTGCAGTTTTCCACGACCTGGTGATGGTCGTTTAAGTGCCTGTACGCCCAGACGACGTGGTTGGCCTTGGGGTTTTGTTCCCTGAGTTTGCCGTTGTAATCTGCAAACAGTGAAAATGGAACAATATATGCTTTGAATTTGGAACGCTTGACCTCTATTTGGGCCTTGTATATATCGTTTACGGTAAAAATAGGTACCCTTTTGAAGAGAATTTTCTAATTATAACGCAAAAAGGATGGAACCTTGAAACAGTTTGCTTACACCACAATTATCGCAACAGCGCTTTTTCTAAGCGGATGCAGCGCACCCTATACCAAACCCACCCTGGATATGAAACCGCCAAAGTACGTCCAGCAGATGCCCTCACGGGAGGTACGCAGCCACAACGCAAACGCCGGCAGTCTTTTCGGGCGCGGGAAAAACCCGCTGTTTGCCGACAGAAAAGCGATGAGCGAACACGATATCGTCACCGTTGTCATCAATGAAAGCGCCAACACGTCCTCCTCTTCGGATAAAACGCTGAGTAAAAACAGCAACAGCGCGCTTGGCGGCGGGGTTACGGATTACAACGGCGAAAGCGACACCGTCTCGGGGCTTGTCGACAAGCTCAACAATTTAACCGACATCGGCTTTGAAGCCGGCAGCGACAGCTCATTTCAAGGAAGCGGCTCCACCTCAAGAAGCGAAGAGTTTACCACGACCGTTTCAGCCCGCATCATCAAAGTGATGCAAAACGGCAACTACTTTATCGCCGGCAGCCGGGAACTACTGATACAGGGAGAAAAGCAAACCATCAAAATCAGCGGGGTCATCCGTCCTTATGACATCAACCAAAACAACGAGATCAATTCCAGACATATTTCCGACGCCAAGGTCGAGTACGACACCAGGGGCGATCTGGCTGAGACGACCAGACAGGGCTGGGGCAGTGAAATCGTTGAAAGCATCTGGCCGTTTTAAGCTGTGGTATAATTGCAAAAAAATTTAGCGTACAAAGGATAGCCGGTGCAATTACGGGTTTTGATCGACTGCAGCGATGAGAAGGGACTGGTATTTAAGATAAGCAAACTGTTTTACAAACAGGGGCTTAACATTGAAAAAAACAGTGAATTTGTCGATGCCACGACCAAGAAGTTTTTTATGCGCAGTGTCGTAGAGGGCGATATCACTTCCTACGAATTGGAAACAAAGCTTAAAACGATCCTGCCAAAAGATGCCAACATCAAGATCGTAACGGCTAAAAGAAAAAAGATCGTGGTGATGGCGACAAAAGAAAGCCACTGCCTGGGCGATCTGCTGATCCGCTATGCCGACGGGGAACTGGAAGCGGACATCGAAGCGGTGATTGCCAATTACGATACCCTTGAAGATTTAACAAAAAAGTTCAACATCCCCTTTTACCATGTCAGTGCCGCGGGGCTGGACAGAAGCGAACATGAAGCCCGGATCAAGAAGATTTTAGACCGGTACCGTTTTGATTATATCGTTTTGGCTAAATATATGCGCATTCTCAATCCCGATTTCGTCAAGGAGTACGAACGAAAAATCATCAATATCCACCACTCTTTTCTGCCGGCCTTTATCGGTGCCAACCCTTATAAACAGGCATATGACAGGGGTGTCAAAATCATCGGGGCAACCGCGCACTTTGTCAATAATATGCTTGATGAAGGGCCCATTATTTATCAGGATATTGTCAGGGTCGATCACAGTTTTGACTGGAAGGATATGCAAAAAGCGGGTAAAGACGTCGAAAAAGTCGTGCTGGCCAAAGCTTTGCAGTATGCTTTGCAAGACCGCATCTTTGTCCATGCCAACAAAACGGTTATCTTTTAATCACCTCTGATGCGGCGCTTTTTCTTTCGGCGTTCAAACGCTTCGTTGGATTTTGTATTTGGATCGGAAAAGACGACTTTGCCGTATAATACGCAGCCTTTATCTCCCGGATCGCACTTTTTATCCAAAAGACGGCACCAGTTATCAACCAAATGGCTGCATCCCCATCCCGAACTCACTGCCTGACTCCTTTTAAAAATTCAAATACCCGCTGCTGGTACAAGCGGTCTTCAAAATTTTGGCTGCATTTTCTAAAGGTATGCAGCGCCCGCAGATCGATCTTTTTTTTAAAACGCGGCGTCACGCGTACCTCATGTTCAATCTCGGCGATAAAACGGTTAAAGCGTTCTGAAGTATTGTCTTCAATCGTATGCAGATACTCTTTGACCGTATCGATCAGAATCTCCGCCCTGTCGCTGTCATCATGATACACGCTGTAAGCCAACTCTTTGAGACGCTGTTCTTCACACGCCCCGTGGCTTGTGTTGGCCGCAATTACCACGGTAAAAACTTTGGCGCGAAACTCCAGCGAAGAGTTGTGATACAAAAGCACTTCGCGAAAAAAAGACTGCATTGAGCGCTTGAAGCGTGTGAACATCGGTTACTTCTTTCTGGCCCGTCCTTCAACGATCAGCCGCAGTGCATTGAGTCGGATAAAGCCTTCGGCGTCTTTTTGATCATATACGCTGTCTTCTTCAAACGTACACAACTCCTCATTGAAAAGCGACTGCTTTGACTGCCTGCCCACAACGATTACATTGCCTTTATACAGCTTCAGCCTGACACTGCCGTTGACGTTTTCCTGGGTTTTGTCAATGGCCGCCTGCAGCATTTCACGCTCGCTGGCAAACCAGAAACCGTTATAGATCAGTTTGGCGTATTTGGGCATGAGTTCATCTTTCATATGCGCTTCTTCTCTGTCAAGCGTGATCGATTCGATCGCCCTGTGGGCTTTAAGCATAATCGTACCGCCGGGGGTTTCGTAGCAGCCTCTGCTTTTCATTCCCACAAACCGGTTTTCGACGATATCGATACGGCCGATCCCGTGCTTGTTGCCAAGGGCGTTTAAAGCGCTCAGCATCTGTGCGGGGGTTAACTGCTCGCCGTTTAACGCAACCGGATCACCGTTTTCATACGTAAGTTCGATATATTCTGGTTTATCGGGAGCTTCTTCGGGACTGACGCTCCAGCGCCACATGCTTTCTTCGGGTTCGGCTGCGGGGTCTTCTAAAATACCGCCCTCATAGGAGATATGCAGCAGGTTTGCATCCATGGAATACGGAGATTTCTGGCCGTGCTTTTCGATGGGGATATTGTGCGTTGTCGCAAAATCAAGCAGCTTTTCACGGGAGTTGAGATCCCACTGGCGCCAGGGCGCGATGATTTTGATATCGGGATTGAGTCCCAGATAGCCCAGTTCAAAACGCACCTGGTCGTTGCCCTTGCCGGTAGCCCCGTGAGACACCGCGTCAGCTCCCGTTTGTTTTGCGATCTCTATTTGGCGTTTTGCGATAAGGGGTCTTGCAATAGAGGTGCCAAGCAGGTACTCGCCCTCATAGATCGCGTTGGAACGAAACATCGGAAAAACGTAATCTCTGACAAACTCCTCTTTCAAATCATCGATAAATATATTTTCATCTTTGATTCCAAGCTGCCTGGCTTTGGCCCGGGCGGGTTCCACCTCTTCCCCCTGGCCGATATCGGCGGTATACGTGATGACTTCGCAGTCATACTCATCCTGCAGCCATTTGAGGATAATACTCGTATCAAGCCCGCCGCTGTAGGCTAAAACGACTTTGTTTATCTTTTTACTCATTGGTATCCTTATCTGTGCAAAGTTTAATGAGGATATTTTAACGAAATTGTGATTAAAACGTGGATAGAGGAATTACTGCGATTTGAGATATTTTTTTGTCTTAATGATAGAACCCATATCTTTTTTGATTGTATCCTGCTGCGAGGAAAGATGCAAAATCGCCTGCTGCAGATACGCGCAGGCTTCTTCCATCTGTGCGGTTGTTTCAAATTCGGGCAGATTGTCGTTTAACTCCTGCATCCTTTTTTCATCGGCGTCGATGAGTGCGAGTTTAAACGCTTCTAGCCAGCTTTGACTTGACAAACCTCTTCCCTCCATACTTCCAGCAGGTTTCTTGTCACGTTCATGACTTCATTGATGCGTTCTTTGTCGTTTTCGGTGTTGGCAAGAGCCAGGTTTTTGATCTGCTGGACATACATTCCGCTGAGATAATGGCTGACTTCACCGCCGCTGTCATAATCAAGAGAATTAAGCAGTTCGGTAAAGATCGCGGTACTTCGGTTGATCCAATAGGTCCGCTTTTCCAAATCCCCATTTTCAATAGCGTTTACTGCCTGGCCGCAAAAGCGCAGTATCCCTTCATAAAGCATCTCTATAAGCCGCTCTGGCGATTGTATCTGTACGTGGTTTTGATTGTAAGCACTGTATGCGTGTTGCATGATTGACTCCTAAAATAGTTCAAATATAACTCTACCGATATATCGGCACAACGGCTCTGTTATTTAGAGCCTTGATCGATTTGTTGCTGCAATGCCTGAAAAGAATTTTGCATATTTGAAATCTGGTTGTCATACAGCGCAAAACGTGAAGCCATCGTCTCATAGCGCTGATCAAGGCGTTCCACGGCTTTCTCACGCTCTTTGGTCAACGATTTTTCCTCACTTTCCAACTGTTCGCCGTAATATTTCAAGCTGCCGTTTGAAAAGTTGGTATATTCATCGGCCATATTGTCAAACTGTTTGAATACGCCGTCAACGAGCCTTTCTTCACCGTGTATCTCTTCATAGCTGCCTACAAAAAACTGTTTCATATCCGCAACATCTTTTTCACGGATGGCGTTATCAAACTCTTCCCCGTCAAAGCTGACTTTGCCCTCTTTGTCCAGATCCAAACCATACTCCTGCAATGATTCTCTGTCACCGCTGGTATATGTAAAGATTGAAGAAAGATCGTTTTTTAATCTGTTAATGGTGCTTTCGCCCTGAAACGGCCCCGATTCTCCGCTGTCTGGATCATATCTTGTCAATTCGTCCAGCTGCCCCGAAAGAGAATTGTATGTTTCTACAAAACCTTCCATCTTTTCTTTTAAGCCGCTGTTGTCCTGTTCGATACTGATATTGGTTTTCTCTCCGGCTTCGTCTTCTTTGACTAACGTCAAATTAACGCCCGTTATCAAATCATCGACCTGATTGCTCCCCCGCGTAATACCGACGCCGTTATATTTAAACTCCGCATCCTGTGCTGTCTGGATATTGGTAAAGCCGGTATTCATTTTACCGCCTGTGTCGTTTAAAGTGATAGCGTTGTCAACGCCCGTTTCATCGCCTTTGATAACAAGCTTATAGGGATTGTCTCCGCCGGTATTGAGTACCGATGCTGTTACGTCTTCGCCGGCGATCTCGTTGATTTTACCTTTGAGTTCATCAAGCGTTGTAGTTCCGTCCACATCTATATCATACGTTTTTGACCCTACAGACAGTTCCAGCGTCGTCTCCCCGCTGGCAACGCCGCTGGTTGTCTGGCTGTAACTGTTATCGGTTTGGTAAACATCTTTTTGGGCAAGCTGCTGAACTTCAATATCCATATCCTGGATATCAACACCGGCATTGACATCAGCTTGCACGGAATCACCGGATACCTTGACATCACGCTGGGCAAACAAGACAGAATCCGACAGGCTCGCTGCGGAATCTTTAAATGCTGCTATTTCCGATTTCAGCGTGGCAAGAGAGGATTGTTTTTCATTGATGTCAACGATATCTCTTTCAATCGGTTTGACACTGTTTTGCATATCTCTTTCTTTTAGCTGATCGATAACATCATAACTTAGCGTACCGTTACTGCCGATACCAAGAGAACTGAGTGCCCCATTTGCCATAATCTATCCTTTTTTATCAAAAATCATACCGACAAGTTCTTTCATTTTCGCAGAAAGCTGCATCGCTTCCTCGGTCGGAAACTTACGGATAACTTCTTCGGTGTTCGCATCTATCACGCTTACGTAATACGTATCGCTTTTGTCATGAAAACCAAACTTCAAAGAGGTATCAAGGGGATCGAGATTTTGATTCATCTCATCCACAAGCTCTTTGAGTTTTGATTTTTTGACATCATCTTGCATCTGCTCCATCTGTGTGGCTTCCGTGTTCTTTAACTGCGCGGCTTTTTTGTTTTCCTGTCCCACTTTATCGCTTATATTCGTGCTTTGGGCGTTTTTTGCGCCGGCTTGATCGTCAACATTGAGATTTTGCACTCCCTGCTGCTGCGTGCCTAACTGTGAAATATTCATTTGAAACTCCTTTTTCAAATCTATTAAGTACAAACTGATACCTAATCACAGTATCGGACAAAAGAAAAATTTGTTAAATAAAATCTGAATATTGGAGTTAAGCGCTACGAAAGGGAACACTTTTGGTGCCCCCTGTATGCTACCTAAATAAAGACGGTGGAAACTTCAATTGCCGCTTTTAAAGCTTTGAGTTCCTCAAGGGTTTCCCTCTCAATTCCTTCATCGATAATAATCACGGCAAGGGCTTCTTTCTCGCTTCTGCCGAGCCTGAAATCGGCGATATTGATATCATGCTTTGCCAGAATCTTTCCCACGTCTCCGATAACGCCGGGTTCGTCACTGTTTTTAAGCAGTATCATCCGCCCTTTTGGTTCGATATCAAGATCGTATTCATTGATCTTGATGATGCGGGGTTTGTCACCGTCAAAGATCGTCCCGGCGACACTGAACACTTTTTCGCTGGTGGTCAGTTCCACGCAAACCCTGTTAAGGTACCCGTAACTTTGCGCGGCACTTGAGGTTTCAATCTCCACGCCCCTGTCTGCGGCAACGTGCAAAGCGTTGACGTAGTTGATCTTATCGCCCAAAGACTCTTTGAGCGCTCCGACGACACTGAACGTGGTAAGAGAATCCATGTACCGCTCAATCGATCCGTCCACCGTGATCTTGATTTTTTTCACAGCGCTTTTTGTGGCCTGGGCGGCAAAAAAAGAGATTTTTTGCGCCAGATCGAGATACTGTTTCCCCTCGCTGCTGATCTCATCTTCTTTGATAGGCAGATTCATCGCGTTGGCATACGTGATTCCCTTGGCCGCTTCAATAGCCTGTGTTGCCGCCTGTACCCCGATACGCTGCTGCGATTCCAGGGTATTGGCACCAAGATGGGGCGTAACAGTAACATTGTCAAGATCAAGCAGGGGATGATCGGTCGCGGGTTCTTTGTCAAACACGTCGATTCCGGCAAACCGCACCTTGTTCGTTTGCAGCGCGGCGACCAGATCGGCCTCGTTATAAAGCCCGCCTCTGGCACAGTTGATAAGTATAACGCCCTCTTTCATCCGCGCTATCTCATCTTTGGTGATCATATCGATGGTTTCAACCGTTTTTGGCGTATGGATCGTAATGATATCACACTCTAAAATAGCGTTGAAATCGGTGGTGTATTTCACACCCGCGTCGGTTGCTTTTTTCGAATCGATGTAGGGATCATAAGTGATAACGTCCATTTCAAACGCTTTAGCCCGCTTGCCCACACGGCTTCCGATATTGCCAAAGCCGATAATACCGAGCTTTTTGTTTTTCAGTTCAATGCCGTACCAATCCTGCCGCCTCCAGATACGCTGCTGTTTTAAATGGTTGTGCGCGTAGGGAAAGGAACGTACGCAGCTTAACATATGAGTCATGGTCAGTTCGACCGCGGCAATCGTGTTGGCCGTGGGAACGTTCATAACGATAATTCCCTCTTTGGAACAGCGCTCGATATCAACGTTGTCAACCCCGACTCCTGCCCGCACAAGGGCTTTGAGGTTTTTTGCCGCGGTGATGAACTTCTCATCCACATCGGTAGAACTTCGCGTAACGGCCACATCGGCATCGGCGATAACGTCTAACAGCGCAGTTTTGTCAACGTCGGTGGCATTGACAAAATCGATATCTCTATCATGTTCCAGCATATTCAGCCCGTCGGTATGTATATGATCGCAAACTACAACTTTAAATGCCATTTAATAGTCCTTTTCGTAAAAAATATCAAAATTATAATCTATCTCGTAATAATCCAAACTTTTTTTGAGTGTATCGAGTTTTGCATTGTCCAGGTTCATGACATTTGCAATGAGGTTTTTTTCCTGCTTGAGAATGGAATACTCCACCTTGTTTTGCGCAAAAATCTGTTCTATGCAAAAGTACTGGTATCTGTCAATATTTTTTGCCAGCAGACGGTGAATCTTTTTGGGTTCTGGCAGATCGCTTAGGGCAAACTGCATATTCAACTCTTCGACGGGGTACTGATTATGCGTTACTCCCGTCTGGCTCAATCCCTCAAGCCAGCCGAAATCCTGTTCACCGGGTTCTGCCTGGCTTTGCACGACGCTTTGATAATTTGAAGCGACGGTGGGATTGCTGACATTTTGATACAGAAGGTACAGCGCCGCCACGACCCCGATCAGCAATACACTGCCAAAGCCGTAGTAAACGCTTTTCATAACCTGCTTATTTCAGGTGGTCTTTGAGCACGTCACCGAGAGTGGATGTGGAATCATCCATATTTCGCAGGATCTCTTGTTCTTGCTGCTTATCTTTTTTCTTCACAGAAAGACGCACTCTGTCTTTTTTGGGATCGATCATGATGATAACAGCTTCGATCTCCTGGCCTTTTTCCAACTCCTGGGTATCGATCGGGCCGAGTTCTTCGTTTCTGATCAAACCGTCAACCTTATCGTTGAGTTTGACAAAAACGCCAAAGTCGGTGATATCTTTGAGTGTACCCGTGACAATATCGCCCACGTTGTGCTCTTTTTCAAATTCGGCTGCGGGTGAAGGCAGTAGCGCCTTTGTAGAAAGGCTGATCTTTTCACTGTCTTTATCGATTGAGATGATTTTAACCTCAACCTTGTCGCCTGCTTTGTACGCTTCGTTTGCTTTTGTGGCATCCCAGTCGACGTTGTCATTGTGCAACAATCCTTCCACACCCTCACCAAGCTTGATAAAGGCACCAAAATCGGTAGTATTGTTCACTTCGCCTTCAACGACGTCTCCGGGCTTGTGCGAAGAGGCAAACTGATCAAAGGGTTTTGGCTTCAGGGTTTTCAGGGAAACACGCAACCGCTGCTTATCGCTGTCGATTTCAATAACTTCCACGTCAAGTTCGTCGCCAATGCTGATATAATCTTTGGGATCTTTTCTGCCCCGGTCCCACGAAATTTCCGAAACATGCAAAAAGCCCTCGATATCATTGCCAAGATCGACAAACGCGCCGTAGCTTTCGATATTGCTGACTGTAACCTTGATCGTATCTCCCTCGTCAATCTCTTCTTTCACCTCTTCCCAGGGATTGGGAATGGTTGCTTTGATTGAAAGGGACAGATGCTTTTTATCCGGATCGTACGCGATTGCTTTGACTTCGACCTCATTGCCCACTTCAAAGTGCTTAGCCGCATTGACAGGACCTCTGTGGCTGATTTCACTGTAGTGAACCAACCCGTCTACGCCGCCGATGTCAACGAACATACCGTAACTGGTGATCGTTTTCACCACGCCGCTGATAACGTCTTTTTCCATCACCTCTTTGATGACATCTTCACGCTCTTCATCTTTTCTGTCAAGATACGCTTTGCGTGAAATCACGATGGAGTTTTTCTCTTTATCCACTTTTACCACGTACGCTTTGACGTCTCTGCCCACAACCTTGGCCGTTTTTCGAAAAGCCGCCAGCGAGTTAGGCATAAAAAACTCTATCCCGTCGGCTTCGACAACGTATCCGCCTTTGTTTTTGCCGACGATTTTACCCTCAATGAGGTACTCGTTTTGGTCGTCGTATTCAGCGATAAACTCTTTTGTGCGTACTTTGCTGATCGCTTTTTTGTGTGAAACGAACGTTCTGGATCCGGCTTGACGGGTTTTGACCACATCAATCTTGTCACCCTCTTTATACGTCAGTTCACCGTCTTCATCCTTGATCTCGTCAATATTCATGATCGCCTCAAGCTTCTGGTTGATATCAACCAGTACCTGCGTATCCTCAATCTTTGCGATCACACCGTCTAAAATCTGATCTTGAGATCCTTTCAGCGACTCGTCCAGCATCGCCGCGAAATCTTCGTCTGTCATCTCAATGTCTTGAAACTCTTTATTCATTACCTACCTTTTATAAACCGATTATGGCAAATTTTATCTAAAACTAGATGTTAATTAACTGAATTTTTTCAATGATATTGTCAATTATCCAATCAGGAGTCGATGCTCCCGCGCTGATTCCGCATACCTTTTTCCCCTGAAACCACTCCTGCTGCAAATCTTCAAAACTTTCCACCAGATAACTGTCTGCGCATTCGTTTTTGGCAATGGAAAGCAGCTGCTTGGTATTGGAGGAGTGTTTGCCTCCGATAACGATCATGATATCCACCTCTTTGGCCAAATCCCCGGTAGCGTCCTGGTTTTCAAACGTGGCGTTGCAGATGGTATTAAACACCCGGACCTCTTTGTAATGCAGCGTCAGGTATGATACCAAAGCGACAAAATCGCTTGGTTTTCGCGTCGTTTGTGATACGATAGCCACCTTGGGGGCAAGGGGCAGCTTTTTCAGTTCGGCCAGACAGTTGACGACAAAAGTGCGTTCATTGCCGTAACTCATAACGCCTTTGATTTCAGGGTGCTTTTTATCCCCGAAAATCACCACGTCATACCCCTGACTGCTCATATCCTCGACGATATTTTGAGGTTTTGTCACAAACGGACAGGTCGCGTCGATAAGTTCCACGCCTCGTGCCTGCAGCTCCTTTTTACGTTCTCTTTCGATTCCGTGGGTTCTGATAACGGCTTTGCTGCCTTTGTGGACGCTTTGGGGATCATCAACGACATCCACGTCAAAATCATCCTTGAGGCGTTTGATCTCGGCTTTATTGTGAATAAGCGGACCAAGCGTGATACTGCCGCTGTTTTGCTGGGCGATACCGATAGCTCTTTTGACGCCGAAACAGAAGCCCAGGCTTTTTGCGACTTTTATCTCAATCATCGCTGTGTTCAACCTTTGTAATCTGGCTAAGAAGCTTGGCAAAACCTGGAAAAGAGGTATCGATACACCCGGTATCTTGAATCTGCATATCCGCAAGCAGTCCCGCTACGGCAAAACTCATGGCGACGCGGTGATCGCCGTAACTTTCAATGCGAGCGCTTTGCAGCTTCCCGCCGGTGATGGCATAACCGTCCTGTTTTTCTTCACACTGTATACCGCAGCGTTGCAGATTGGAAATCACGCTGCTGATACGGTCGCTTTCTTTGACCCGCAGTTCCTGCGCGTTGGCGACACTGCTTTGGCCTCTGGCAACGGCCATGGCAATAGCCAGAGCGGGCAGTTCGTCTATAAGCCAGGAGATGTTTTCACGCACATCCACAGCCTGCAGCCTGCCCGCATACGACACGCTGATATCGCCGACTGGTTCGTACCTGTCCTGTTTCAAATCATACGTAATCTCTGCACCCATCTTTTCAAGGACTTTATAACTTTCAATACGGGTTTTGTTTAAACTGACGTTTTTGATGAGAGTTTTGCCCCCGGGAACGATTGCGGCGGCCACGGCAAAGAAAAAGCCGCTTGAGGGGTCGGCGGGGATATCGATATCCAGCGGGTTCAAAGGATTTTTCATCGGCGTTATCTCAATAGTTTCGCCCGTTTGGAGTTTGGCGCCCATGCCTGAAAGCATCCGCTCGGTATGATCTCGGCTTTGGTGGGGTTCGCTGTAATAACATTTCCCCTCTGCCCGCAGTGCTGCCAAAATCATCGCGCTTTTGACCTGAGCCGAAGCGATTTCTGAGCGGTAGGTAAAGGGTTTTAGCCCCCCTCCCCTGATACTCAGCGGGGCCAGCGTCCCCTCTTTTCTGCCGTCAATCCTGGCTCCGATGGAGCGAAGCGGCCGGGCCACGCGCTTCATGGGCCGCTGACGGAGATATTTGTCGCCGGTAAGGACGAAATGACCCTTAACACTGCTGAGCAGGCCGCAAAAAAGCCGGATCGCCGTACCGCTATTGCCGCAGTCAAGTACGTCGCCGGCTTCGTAAATATCATCCTGCGGGGTGATGGTTACGTCACTTCCCCGTCTTTGTACTTTTGCCCCCAGGGCTTCGATGATGGCGAGCGTAGAAAGCGTATCGCCGGCTAAGAGATAGTTTCGTATACGGGAGGGTTTATCGCTTAACAGCGAAAACATCGCACTTCTGTGCGAAATGGATTTATCCGCGGCGATACTGTCACAGACAAAATCAAATCCTTCCGCCCCGCCGCTGATAAAAAGCTGTTTCATCGCAGGGAAGCTTTCGCTTTGTTTTGCAGCGTTTGCAAGATTTCATCCATAACGGCATTAACCTCTTTATCCTGAAGCGTGTGCTGATTAGATTGGATAAAAAAGCGAAGCGTCAAGCTTTTTTTACCCTTGAGCGACGCATCCTCAAAGATATCGACGGGATAGAAATAACTGAGTGAGGCAATTTCCAGATCGCGCAGAATCGCGCGGATTTTTTCATACGCCGTATCCTGATCGATCAGAATGCTTAAATCCCGGCTGCTGCCCTGGTAGTTTGAAACGGGCTTTACCGTAACCCGGTCGGGTATCAGCGCATCCAGTGAAACTTCGGCGATAAAAGCGTCCTGCAAACCGAAATCGTTATCCAGGTGCAGTTTGCTCACAAAACCGATCTTTTCACCGTTTTTGACGATATCTCCGCTTTGGTAGGGATGGATCATACGGTTTTTTTCGCTGCACGAAGTGATCTCAAAATCGCCTATAATGCCGCCGATCTCTTCAATAAACGAAAAGATATCGGTACGCTGTGGTTTACCGCTGTTGCCGACATTGTCATCCTCTTTTGCCCCGGCGTGAACAAAGGCCAGTTTTTGGGTTTCGTTTCTTTTTTTATCAAAAACGGTGCCCGTTTCAAAGAGTTTCACGCTGCGTTTGCCGTAATTGAAATTATTCTTTGCCGCGTCAAGCATATTCATCAGCAATGTGGTCCGCAGTCCGTCCATATCCGCCGTGATAGGATTGATCACCGCTTTGTTTTTCTGTACCGTTTCAAAACCGTTTTTCTCCAGACGGGCGTTTTCGCAAAACAGATACGTCATGACTTCAAAATAGCCCTGTGCCACCGCCTGATGCTTGAGATCTTTTTTGAACCGGTAATGCCTGAGGGTGTCGTTGACCCGGTTGTGCTCTTCAAAACGCAGCCGTTTTGGCTTTATATTGTCAATCCCGATCATGCGCACGATCTCTTCACTGATATCTTCCATGTTTTCAATATCATGGCGAAAAGGGGGAACAATAACGCCGAAACGCTCTCCATCCAGATTTTGGATCGTAAAACCAAGATGTTTGAGCACGTTTGTCACATCTGTTTTATCCACGCTTTGGCCGATCAGATCCTCCAATGCCTTGACATTAACCGAAATCGATTTTTTCTCGTTGTTGGCATACAGGGTGGAACTTCCGCTGTATATTGCACTGTCTGAGTTATCGGCCAGCAGGGAACAAAGAGCCTGCATCCCAAAATCCACGTCCGGTTCGCTGCCGCGTGAAGTATTGAAAAAATAACCGTCGGTTTTTAACTTCTGTTTTGCCACAACAGGCACGATTTTTTCCGGTCGGATATAGCTGGCTTCCAGGATAACCTTGCTGCCTTTAACGCGGCTTTTGTCGTTTTGGGCGATGCCTACGATTGAAGCGCTGTCTTTGCCGCTGAAAAGTTCCACGCGCTTATCCTCTTTGAGTTCGAGCTTAACCTTCTGGCTGCCAAAAAAGGCGAAATCATACGCCCGCAGTACGACACCGCTTTCATGGCTGCTGTACGCCATCAGCTTTTCCAGCGGACTTGTGATCTCTTTTGCAATCTGCGCAAGGCGCAGCTGGACTTTTAAGGGCACCGTGATCGTTTTGATATCAGCGACTTTGTAATGCATATTGACGCCTTCGATATCTTCATAGACAAAGTTTAAAATCTTTCCGATACCGATGCTTTCTTTATACTCTTTTTCCTCCAGGGTTTGAAGCTCTTTATTAAAAGCGGCGCTGAGGTCTCTGGCAATACCGTGGACGCTGAGGCAGTCCCCCCTGTTTGGCGTCAAATCAATTTCGATAACGGTATCGTCAAACAGCGCGTATTCATGCAGCTGCCGGCCCGGTTCGAGGTTACCGATACTGGCATCAAGGATCATAATCCCGTCATTGGTTTTGGCAAAACCCAGTTCCTGGGAAGAACAGATCATCCCTTCACTGGCCTGGCCGCGAAGCTTGGTATGCTTAATCTCCATACCTCCCGGAAGCACGGCCCCGATCATCGCCACGGCGACATACTCGGCATCGACGACGTTTTTGGCTCCGCACACGATCTGTCTTGTATCCGTTCCCACATCCACTTCGCAAATATTAAGCTTATCGGCATCGGGATGTTTTTTACAGGAAAGAAC
The DNA here is from genome assembly GCA_964442515.1 of uncultured Campylobacterales bacterium. GTDB lineage: Bacteria > Campylobacterota > Campylobacteria > Campylobacterales > Sulfurovaceae > TCS-49. The sequence continues at coordinate 25,347 of CAYUAC010000004.1, forward strand.
CTTGCCCACTACCACATTCTGGGGAGTTTGCAACTCTTCGTGTCCGTCAACTTCCAAGCCAAGGTCATTGAGTTTCTTACAAAGATCACCTGTACAAATATCGCTTAAATCGATCCATTCATTCAACCAACTTCGTGTTACTACCATCTAAACTGCTCCAATAATCGTAAATCTCCCTCAAAAAGCGACCGCAGATCGGGAATCTGATGGATAAGCATCGCAAAACGCTCCACCCCCAGACCAAACGCGTACCCGCTGACATCTTTGTAACCTACGGCTTTGAAAACGTTTGGATCGACCATGCCGCATCCAAGGACTTCCAGCCAGCCGGTGTGCGAACATACGCGGCACCCGTCACCGCCGCAGAAAATACAGCTGATATCAGCTTCCGCGCTTGGTTCGGTAAAGGGAAAGAAACTGGGACGGAAACGCACCTTGACTTCACCAAACATATACTGCAAGAATTCAGTCAGAATCGATTTGAGATTGGCAAAAGAAACTTCCCCCCTGTCTTGCACGACCAACCCCTCTACCTGGTGAAACATCGGGGTGTGGGTCAAATCAAAATCGCGCCTGAAAACGGTACCGGGACTGATCATGCGAATAGGCGGTTTTTTATGCTGCATTGTCCGTATCTGAACGGGGGAAGTGTGTGTACGAAGCAATGAACCGTCTTTGCAGTAAAAGGTATCCTGCATATCGCGCGCGGGGTGGAATTTGGGCAGATTCAGCGCTTCAAAGTTGTGAAAATCGTCTTCAACAAGGGGGCCTGTTTCGACACTGAAATTTTGCGCGGCGAAATATTCGATAATGGTATCCATCGTACTCATCACCGGATGCAGCGCACCGTTTTTCTGCCTGGGCGAATACAGGCTAAGATCGATTTTTTCCGATCGCAGCTTCGCATCCAGCGCAATCTTTTCAAGTTCCTCTTTCTTTGTTTCAAAAGCTTCGTTAAGCTGCTGTTTTTGTTCATTGAGTTTTTTAGCGAAATCCGCTTTTTCTTCGGCGGCGATATCTTTGAGTTTGGCAAACTCTTTGGCCAGATCGCCCTTTTTGCCGAAAATAGAAACTCTGACTTTTTCCAATGCGTCAAGATCAGTGCATTTTTCTATTTTTTTTCTCAAATCTTTCAAACGTGTCCCCTATTTTTTGTGCAATTTTATTGAAAAGTTCATTAATGCCACCTTGAACCGCGCCGGTACATATAAAGCTAAGTGGATAAATTTGTCTGCATTCACCCTTTTAAAGCTACCACCTCTGCGACCTTCTGTCCAAATCGCACCTTGCTTGCCTCATGCACGCAAAGATTCCACAACCCTTTCTGGGCTAAAAACAGAACCGTTGATCCCATCTTGAAATACCCCAGTTCGTCGCCTTTTTTCAGATGCATATCCTTGTAGGTATAGCGTTTTATCGCCGTGCTTTTGCGGTTGGTTTGGATATCGCTTTCAGGATGCAGTACCATCTTGCCCACATTCAGCGCCCCCACCAGCACGATAAAAAACCATCTGCCCTCTATCTCACATTCTAAAACAACCCGCTCGTTTTTGTTAAAAAGCGAATCGATTTTATTGAGATAGGTAAAGTTCACCGGATACAAGGCCCCGGGGATATGGGTAATAGAGTGTACCTGCAAGTCAAAAGGGACGTGGTAGCGGTGGTAATCTTTGGGCGAGAGGTAAAAATTGGCATACTCACCCTCTTGCAGCGAGTCGGCGTATTTCTGCCAGTTACTGCGGCCAAGCAGGGAACGCAGGTCATACTCCATCCCCTTGATTTGAAACGCCGCGGCGTTCATGATGGGGCCTGCTTTTGTGATAAATGCATCCACGGATGAAATCATGCCCTCCTGGATGGTTCTTTGTTTTTGCAGTTTTCGGGTAAACAGCGCATTAAGCGTACTGTACTCGCCGGGGTCTGCAAACTCGCTCATATCCAGCCCCATACGCTTGACATACTGGGTGTTGATCAGTTTTTGAATGAGTGGGGGAAAAGCTTTGTCGGCTACATAGCCAAACATTCTGGAAAGGGTATTACTAAAAATCATCAAATTTGCTCCAAAAGACCTAAGCAAGCCTTTATACTTTTAGATATAATTATACCTAAAAAAGGATTTCAATGCTTCGATTTGCACCCTCGCCTACAGGAGATATGCATATAGGCAACCTCAGAGTCGCGATTTTTAACTATATGCTTGCAAAGCAGCAGAACAAAGATTTTATCGTCCGGATAGAAGATACCGACCAGGAAAGAAACATCGAAGGCAAAGATGAAGAGATCATGGCCATCTTGCAGAAATTCGGTATCAACGAGGACAAACTCTACCACCAGAGCAAAAACCGCCATATCCACCAGCACATGGCGATCAAACTGATCGAACAGGAAAAAGCGTTTGCGTGCTTTTGCAGTGATGAAGAGCTGCAGGCCCAGAGAGAATTGGCCAAAAAAGAAAAAAGAGCGTACCGCTACAGCGGCAAATGCGAATTTTTAACCAGCAAAGAGGTGCTAAAAAGCGATAAAAAATATGTCGTCCGTCTCAAAAAACCCGGGCAGCCTATCACGTTTGAGGACAGGATCAAAGGAGAAATCACCACCAACCCCGATGAAATAGACAGTTTTGTGATCCTAAGAGCCGACACGACGCCCACGTACAACTTCGCGTGCGCGGTTGATGATATGGTCCACGGCGTCAGCTTTGTGGCACGAGGCGAAGACCACACCAGCAATACGCCAAAACAGATCCATATCAGAAATATGCTTGATTATGAAAAAAATATACAATACGCCCACCTGCCCATTATCTTAAACGGTGAGGGCAAAAAGATGAGCAAACGCGACGACGCATCCAGCGTCAAATGGCTGCTTGAAGAGGGTTTTTTACCCGATGCCATCATCAACTACCTGATCGCCCTTGGCAACAAAGCCCCCGTAGAAATTTTTGACATGCATGAAGCAATTGAATGGTTTGATATCAACCATATCTCAAAAAATCCCGCCAGGTTTGATCTGGACCGCCTGCGTTTTGTCAACCGCGCCCACATCAACCGCATGGATGACAAACGGCTCTCGCATTATTTCGGCTTTGCCGAAAACCAGATCGGACAGCTGGCCAAACTCTACACAGAAGAAGCCAGTACACTCAAAGAGATCGATGAAAAGATCACGGCTATTTTTCGGCCCAAGGATTTTGAAGGCGAATTCGCAGAGCAGATGAAAACCCTGCAAAAAGTGATCATGAACGCGCCTTTGTTTGATGAGTTTAATGATTTTAAAAAATACGTGATGCAAGAAAGCGGCCTGAAGGGCAAAAACTTTTTCAAACCGCTTCGCCTGCTTTTGACAAACAAACCAAACGGCCCCGAAGTCAGCGATATTTACGATCTGATCAAGGGCTACCTGACACAAATCACTCGCTAAAACTCAGTGGGCCAGCGTCAGGGCAAAAAGCACCTGCGCGCCGCCTTTTTCCACCGCCTGCTTTGCTTCAAGCAGCGTACTGCCGGTGGTAAAGATATCATCAACCAGCACCACTTTTTTCGCCGGGCCGCTGTAGACAAACCCTCTTGGGTTGTTTTGGCGGTATGCTTTTGATTGTCCTGAATACACCACTTCATTGGCAGCTTGCAGTTTGTTAAACAGGCGGTGTTTTCCCGCCTGCTTGGCTATGACCGCGCTGTGGCTGTAGCCGCTTTTGACGCGGTGATCTATGGGCATCAGCGTGTAGGGGATTTGAAAGCGGGCAAACGTCTTTTTACCCACAAACGTTAACACGCGGTGGCCTACGGGCGTATGTTTAGTCAAAAGCAGCGGGGCGATATCGTCGTATTTGTAACAGTAGACAATTTCTAAATCATGAAGCGTTATTTGGGAGTATTTGGGAGTCAAAAATTCGTGCGCGCATGTCTTGCAGACGATATCCAAAGACAACCGTCCGCAGACAATACAGCGCATCAGTCGATTTTAAGCACGCTTAAGAACGCTTCTTGTGGCAATTCTACGCTGCCAACCGATTTCATCCGCTTTTTACCCTCTTTTTGTTTTTCCAGCAGTTTTCTCTTTCTGCTGATATCACCGCCGTAACATTTGGCGGTAACGTTTTTGCGCATCGCGCTGATCTTGGTGGCGGCGATGATCTTATTGCCAAGGCTGGCCTGGATAGAAACTTCAAAGAGTTGCCTGGGCACGATCTCTTTCATCTTGTTGACCAGATCCTTGCCCTTGCTGAAGGCTTTATCCTTTGGCACGATGATGCTGAGTGCATCCACCTCTTCGCCGGCGACTTTAAGATCAAGCTTGACCAGATCACCCTCGCGGTATTCGATCACTTCATAATCAAAGCTGGCATACCCTTTGGTTGCGCTTTTGAGCTTATCGTAAAAGTCGGTCACGATTTCACTCATGGGCACGGCGTACACAAGCATCACACGCTCTTCATTAAGATAATCCATCTTTTCCTGGATCCCTCTTCTGTTATTAAGCATGGTTATAATATTGCCCACAAACTCGTTGGGCGTCAGTATCGTGGCTCTGACATAGGGCTCTTCGATATAATCGATCTTTTGGCGCTCGGGCATTTGGGAAGGGTTTTCTACCTCTTTGCTTTCCCCGTCTGTCATATGCACGTGATAAACCACCGTCGGAGCCGTAGCGATCAGATCGATGCCGTATTCGCGCTCTAAACGCTCCTTGACCACTTCCATATGCAGCATTCCCAAAAACCCCACGCGAAAACCAAAACCAAGGGCTGCGGAAGTCTCGGGTTCATACTGCAAACTGGCGTCATTGAGTTTAAGCTTATCCAGCGCGTCACGCAAATCCTCGAATTTATCGGTTTCAATGGGATACAGCCCCGCAAATACAAAAGGTTTGACCTCTTCATACCCCGGGATCGCTTCTTTGGCCGGATCCTCAGCCAGCGTGATCGTATCCCCCACGGCCAGATCCGAAACGTTTTTAAGCCCGAGCACGGCGATACCGACATCTCCTGTTTGCAGCGTTTTGGTTTCTACGGGTTTGACCGGGTGGGGATACATCAGCTGATTGATCTCGTGTCTGGCGCCGGTATTCATTACAAGGACTTTATCGCCCTTATTCATTTCACCCTCAAACACCCGCACAAGCGCAAGCGCACCCAGGTAATTGTCAAACCAGCTGTCATAGATCATAGCTTTGACTTCACCCCTGTTTTCAGGCTGGGGGGCGGGGATCTTTTCGATGATGGTTTCCATCAGCTCATCGATGCCGATACCGCTTTTGGCGCTGACATGGACCGCTTCGGTGCAATCTAAGCCGATACTTTCCTCTATCTCTTCAGCCACCCTGTCCGCATCGGCTGCGGGCAGATCGATCTTATTAAGCACCGGAATAATCTCCAGATCGTTTTCCAACGCCAGATACACGTTGGCAATGGTCTGGGCTTCTACGCCCTGAGACGCGTCTACGACCAAAAGCGCACCTTCACACGCCGCAAGCGAGCGGCTGACTTCATAACTAAAATCTACGTGGCCGGGGGTATCGATAAGATTGATGATATATTCCTGCCCGTCTTTTTCATAGGCAAGGCGCACGCTTTGAGCCTTAATGGTAATGCCCCGTTCCTTTTCGATATCCATCGTATCCATCATCTGCGCGCTGAGTTCTCTGTCGCTGATTGCTTTGCACTCTTGCATAATCCGATCGGCCAGGGTACTCTTGCCGTGGTCGATGTGTGCTATAATTGAAAAATTGCGTATATTTTTATTGTTCACTGCCCTGTCTCTCCTTGCATGAAAACGTTTTAGCTAAAAAGCGAATTCACGCTTTCATTGTGGTATACCCGTCTGATCACTTCCCCGAAAATAGGCGCGACCGAAAGGGTTTTAATCTTTTCACACTCTTGGCACTCTTTGCTCAGCGGAATTGTATCAGAAACGGCCAGTTCGTCAAGCTCGCTTTCTTTGATGCGTTCATAGGCCGGACCGCTGAGTACCGGATGGGTCGCGCAGGCCATAACCGAGTTGGCCCCTTTGTCTTTGAGAACCTTGGCGGCTTTGACCATCGTTCCGGCGGTATCAACCATATCATCGACCAAGATCACATCTTTGCCCTCCACATTACCGATAATATTCATCACTTCGGCTTCATTGGCCTTTTCGCGTTTTTTATCCACGATCACCATATCCGTTCCAAGCTTTTGTGAAAAGTATCTGGCTCTGGCAACCCCGCCGATATCGGGACTGGCGATGATGGGATTTGGCAGTTTTTTGTTTTTGAGGTAGTTGGCAAACAGCATCGCGCCGTACAGGTTGTCCACGGGAATATCAAAAAAGCCCTGGATCTGCCCGGCATGAAGATCCATCGTGATCACCCTGTCCACACCGGCTTTCTCTATCAGATCGGCAACCAGTTTAGCCGTAATTGGCACTCTGGGGGCTGCTTTTCTATCCTGTCTGGCGTAACCGAAATAGGGCATCACGGCCGTAATGGAACTGGCACTGCTTCGCCGCAGCGCATCAGTCATGATAAGCAGCTCCATCAGGTTGTCGTTGGTGGGTACGCAGGTTGGCTGGATAATAAATACGTCCCTGCCCCGCACGCTCTCACTGATCTGGACGTTGATTTCACCGTCGCTGAATTTGCTCACTTTTGCACTGCTTAAGGGCAGATCAAGCGCTCTTGCTATGTTTTCGGCTAACTCTTCGTTTGCCGATCCTGAAAATACCTTGTATCCTCTCATCTATACAATCTCCTTTTAATATTTGTTTTTATCACTGTTGTCGTTTTTCTTGGTATAACGAACGACTTTGTTTCTGCCTGATTCCTTGGCTTCATACAGGGCCATATCCGCGTATTTGATACATTTCCACGGCGTATCGCCGTCACCGGGGAAAAACGCAGCCCCTACCGAGCAGGTTTTGCTGAAGCTTTCCTGGCCGACTTCTATAACCTTGGATTCAAAACGCTGCCGAATCTTTTCGGCAATCTTCATCATCCCCTCTTCGGTGGTATTGTATAAAAGGACGACAAACTCTTCGCCCCCAAAGCGGATCCCAAGATCAGACTCCCTGATGGCATCCATAATCACGCCTGAGACCACCTTGATCGCTTCATCTCCCACATCGTGGCCGTAGGTATCATTGACCATTTTGAAATAATCGATATCGACCATCAAAAAGCCGTAGGTGATCCCTGTGCGCTTGGCCTGCGGGAAGCTTTTGGCTATATACTCTTCTAAAAACTTCCGGTTATACATCTTGGTAAGCTGGTCGGTTCTGGCCGATTCGTGCAGGGTCTGCAGCAGCTTTTTGCTCACGATTTCAGGACGCGATGCGTTCATATAATCCTCAATGGGTTCCAGCAGTCCCTTGATACGGTCATGTTCCTCTTTATCACCGCTGATAATGGAGATGATAAAATCCAGATCGTTTGAAATCGAATAGGGAACGCAGATATAGTACCGGTCGCCTTTAAAGGAATTGCACACTCCCTCAAACTGCGCCGAATCGACGGTCGTATTGGTCCGATCAGCCCGGCAGCCGGTTTCTTCGGCGTTACAAAGGCTTTCTCCCTCCGAGTAGACGACTAATGTATGCTTGTTGGTCGTATCGGCTTCGATGAATTTAAAGTTTTCGATATGAAATTTTTCCCGCAGTACATAGCCAAGCCGCCGGTAGACATCCTCGATGGATTCATCTTTTTCGATAATCTGGCGGTATTTGTAAATATCGCTTAACTGATCGACGGTATGGTTGACCTCTTCAAGGGGATCTTTTTCCCTGACTTTTTGGGTTAAAAAGATATCGATCTTGCTTTCGATACTGTCCAGTGCAATCTGCAGTTTTTCCATCAGCGAGTTTACCCAGCCGGCTAACTCTTTGGTCTCTTTGGAACTGGCCTGGGTAACGCGCCCCGAATAATCTCCGTTGCTTGCCCCCTGCATCACCCGCTTGATATCTTCAAAGATATCCACATAGGGCTTTAGCAGGAGGTGAATGATGAGTTGAATCAGCATAAAACTGATCAAGGAAATTACGATAACGTCTTTGATAGTATCGATTCCCACGCTTTTGGATGAACCCATATCAAGTACCACCGTTACCGCTCCCAGCGTTTCTCCGGGCTTGGCTTCATGGCAGCCAAGACAGTTAAGGTTGCCGCCTTCGGTAGCTTTGTAAGGAATCGTCAACCGAAATGTGCTGGTGGTGAAGTTGTCCACAACAACCGACTGTTCCTCGCCGCTTTTGAGCACCTCTTTGTCAACATCGTCTCGCGGAATTTCGTTATTAAACCCCGGACCGTACTGATCGATTACGCTTTTGGCTCTTGAAATCCAAATTGATTTGAGATTTTGGGTATCTTCGATACTTTTTAAGAAAAACTCCCGGTTATCCATCGTACCGCTTGCCATATGCGCGGTTAAACCGTCTTTGACGATCTTGCCCGTTACTCTGGCTTTATCTTCTGCGCTTTTTAACCCCACTTCACGAAGATTGAGGCTGAAAATGACGACAATAGCCAAAAAAAGCAGCATAAAAACGATGGTAAGTACCACCGTTGTTTTTTGTTTTGCATTCATCCGTTACTCCACTGTTACGCTTTTTGCCAAATTTCTTGGCATATCCACATCGTTGCCCAGTCTGATGGCAACCTCCATCGACAACAGCTGCAAAACCGTCATCATCTCGTAATACTCCGCCATCACGTGTTCATGGTTCCCGGTAAGAACAAAATCATCGGCGATAGAATCAAGCAGCTCATTGCCCACCGTTAAGATCGTGGCGTCCCTGGCGCTGAGTTCTTCCACGCTGCTTTTCATTTTATCATAAAGCCGGTGCTTTGGCAGCAGCGCAACAGTAAACAGTTCACTGTCGGCCAAAGCGATGGGTCCGTGTTTCATCTCTCCGGCCGGATACCCCTCAGCGTGCAGGTAGCTGATCTCTTTGAGTTTGAGCGCGCCTTCCATCGCCAGAGGGTAAAACAGATCGCGGCCGATAAAGAAAAATCCGTGACCGTGCAGATAGCGCTTGCTTAACCGCCGCAGCTTTTCATGGTGGGCCAGACTGTTTTTTACCACTCTTGGGATATGCCTGATAGCGGCCAGTTCCTCTTTTAAGCCGCATTCAACGCCGCGCTGCCTGGCCAGGTACAGCGACAGCATCCACAGCACCATCATCTGGGTGGCAAAGGCTTTGGTACTGGCTACGCCCTTTTCTATACCGGCTCTGGTCAGAATCGACCTGTCTGTCAGCCGCACGATGGAGGAGTTGTCCACGTTGCATATCGCCAGGGTTTTGACGCCCGCATCTTTTGCCATCTTCAGCGCTTCTAAGGTATCGGCGGTTTCCCCGCTTTGGCTGATCACGATAAAGAGCGTATTTGAAGGGATGATAGGGTTTTTATAACGGAATTCGCTGGCGATTTCCACGTCGCACTTGATCTTGCTTTTTTGTTCAAACAGATAGCTTGCCGAAAGCGCGGCGTGAAAACTGGTGCCACACGCGCAAAGCGTGATATTTTCCACCCCGCTTACATCAAAGCCTTCCAACTCTTCAAAAACGATCCCCTCATCAAGTACTCTGCCCATGATCGTATCGCCAAGTACCTGGGGCTGTTCATACACCTCTTTTTCCATAAAAAAGCGGTAGCCGCCCTTTTGGGCCGAAATCTTATCCCCAAGCAGGGGAACAAACTTCAAATCGTGACCGCCGTTTGCAAAATCGGTTACGATGCCATCAGCACTAACCTTGCCGCAGGCGTTTTCTTTTAAGTAGCTGACCTCTTTGGCCCGGCCCACAATCGCCGCGTCGCTGGAGGCAAAGAAGTACGACTGCCCGTCTCTGCCGATCATCAAAGGCGAACCTTTTCTGGCAAAATAGATCTCTTCTGGGCACTTGGTACTCATCAGCAAAACAGCGTACGCCCCTTTTAAACTCTGGATCGTTTTTGCAAAAGCCCTGTCACAGCTTTTAGTCTCTTTGAGATTGTATTCAAACAGATGCGCGATCACCTCGGTATCGGTCTGGCTGACAAATTCGACCCCCTCTTTGCTGAGGTATTTTTTCAATGCTACGTAGTTTTCGATAATGCCGTTGTGCACAACATAGCTGTACCCGCCGTAATGGGGATGGGCATTGAGTTCGGTGGGTTTGCCGTGGGTAGCCCAGCGGGTGTGACCGATACCCGCTCCCCCCTTTTGCGTAAAATCGCCGCATTTGGCTTCGAGGTTTTTGAGTTTGCCCACGGCTTTGTAACTGGTCGCTTCCTTTTGGTCCATCATCGCAATACCCGCGGAGTCATATCCGCGGTATTCCAGTTCCGCCAACCCCTCAAGCAGTTGGCTTTTGACTTCGCCGGTACCGATATAGCCCACTATTCCACACATAAAGCTTCCTTGACTTTTTTGATATTATTACAAATTTTATCGCTTTTTTGGATTAAAAAAAGGTCTCTGGCTCTATTTTTATGCGTATTAGCCTTGGCTGAAACAATATCGATGCCAAAACGTTCAAAAACACCGGCCACATGTGAAAGCAGTCCGGCCTGGTTGGCGCAGTTTAAGCGCATCAATGCGATCGTTTTGGAATGGGCGCAGTCAATCTGAACCTCTTTTGGATAGATGGTAACGGGTTTAAGCCTGGCTTGTTTTTCCATATCAAAGGAATCTTTGATGATTTGTTCCACTTCCGCCACTTCAAAGGGTTCCACCTGTTCAAAAAAATCGATCTTGAAATATTTTTTATCGTCAAAAAGTTTATAAATATCCATATCCACGACGTTGAGGCGTTTGAGTTTACCAAGAAGATACGCGATATTAAACTGCTTTGCCCTGATCACCTCGATACTCAGGTTTTGTCCGTTATGAACCCAAAACCGGTAATCCCGCACTTTTTCAGCCTGCATCGAAACGGTGCAGATTTTTTCCAAAGGCAGCTTTTGGAATAAAAGATTGGAACTGATGGAAAAAATCTTTTTTTGCAACAGCTTGGGATAGGATTGAAAAAGTGCGAAATTCAACAGCTTTTTTTCCACCTTGACACGTTTGGCCACCTCACCAAGGGCCCGGTCTTCATTTAAAAGATCCAGACAGCGTTCGTACAGCTGCCTTAACAGTTTTTTTGTAAAATGGTTGTACGTTTTGGGTCCCACCGCTTTCATGTCGGCCACCGTCAGCAGATAGAGCATATCAAGTGTTTTTTTATCCCCCACATACGTTAAAAATTTCAGTACCGCCGTATCGTCATAGATATCTTCCTGCTGCGCGGTAAGGCTCATAAAAGTATGAATCTTGATCAGCTGCACCCCTTTGTGCGTCAGGGGCATACCGATCTTGTGCGAAAAGGTTTTATACACTCTGGCTCCCACCTGACTGTGATCACTTTTTCTTCCCTTGCCGCAGTCATGCAACAACGCAGTGAGTTTCAACATCGACCATTCATCCAGACTTAAATTCTTTTGCAAAGAAAGCAGAAACATATCATCGTTTTGTTCTAAATGCTGCAGCGTCAAAAGCGAATGTTCATCAACTGAGTAATGATGGTATCCGTCAAACTGGGGCATGAACATAATTTTTTTCATCACTGTGATAACGGCGGCCAACTGACCGCATCTATATAACCCCAGCAGTATTGCACAGGAGTTTTGGCTGTAAAAAATATCTTTTTTCGGCAGGGGTTTATTATCCCGGCCCGCTTTAGCGGCAGCGCGGATGAACGAGGGCGAAAGCCTGGCGCCGGGATGATGCAAAAGGGCCTGTACATACACGCCAAGGGCGCCCTGTTTGTTTTTTGAAGCCAGCAGGTACTGCCCGCAGGTAAAAATATAACTATCATAAGCGCGGATCCGTTTGATTGTTGCTGCATCAAAAAAGAGCCACGAACTCAGCTGATCGATCCAGATCAGGCTTTGGCGGTGGATAATATCCAGACACGCCAGCGTCTTGCTGACAAGTTTAAACTTGTTTTTGTAACTGTCATCATCTTGCAGCAGCGTCGCAACCGTGCCCAGATCCTCAAAGCGCAGCGTATCGTTTTTTCTGCCGTTTGCGATATGCAGTGCCGTACGGATACGAAAAAGATACTCCAGAGCTTTGCGAAACTCCCTGTACTCTTTTTCATCAAATCCGACATCTTTAATCCTGTCCACACCAAGCAGCGCCTTGGCAATCCAAAATACCGTGTTTGCATCACGGAATCCGCCCGGGGCGTTTTTGATATCGGGTTCAACGGTAAGGGGGTATTTTTTGTGGCGCATGCGGTACTCTTGTATCTTTGCGCCGATATAGGTTTTTTGATCTTCTTTCCTGATCTGCAGCAGACGGTTTTGCACTCCGGTCCATACAAAATTGGATCCGCCGATAAAACGAGATTCCAGCATGGCGGTTTTAATCGTCACATCGCTTCTGGCAGCTTGACGAAGCTGGGATATTTCATGCACGCGGTGACCGATTTTAAGCCCCGTG
>CAYUAC010000005.1:0-17077 GCA_964442515.1 uncultured Campylobacterales bacterium
GATCAGGTCATTGGCACACATCGCCACAAGATCGATACCCACCGTATCAAAGCGCCCGCTGTCAATAGCCAGCTTGAGCTTGGTGCCCACCCCGTCGGTAGCCGCCAGGATGGTGGGGTTTGTATACCCCGCAGGCAGGCTGTACGCCCCGGCAAAGCTGCCGATACCGCCCAGGACGTTTTCATCAAAGGTGGATTTTACATCCCCCTTGATCGCTTCGACAAAGCTGTTGCCCGCATCGATATCAACGCCCGCGTCTTTATAGCTGACTTTACTCATCACGGCCGCTTTTTTCAAAATCGCATTTACCGATCAGCTTTTCAAGCGCCCAGATGGAGGGGCAAAAGTTAGTTGCTGCCCAGATAAGCAGCATAATCATGATAAAAAGCTGCAGCAAAAACGCCGCTGCCATAAACCCGGACCCCGCAAGACCCATCACAACACCAAGCATAATCGCCATCAAAACCCTCTGAACTCTTTGCGCGCAAATCATTTCCATATTTATTTCCTTTTTTTGCTTATTATACTATAATGCGGCTATGAAACAAATTGCAAAAAGGGGCGGTATGGAGGTTATTACCACAGCGGCAAAGATGCAAAATTTCAGGGCAAACCTAAGGGGCACGGTAGGTTTTGTACCCACCATGGGCGCCCTGCACGAGGGCCACATGAGCCTGATTGAAACAAGTCTTAAAGAGTGTGACCACACCATCGTCTCCATTTACGTCAATCCTACCCAGTTTCTGCCCGGTGAAGATTTAGAGCGCTACCCAAGGCAGCTTGAAAAAGATATGCAAACCTGTAAAGAAGCGGGCGTAGACGCTGTTTTTGCTCCAAATAACCTGTATGAAAGCGATGAAGTGGGTATCAAAGCCCCCACGATCAAAGGCTACGTGCTTGAAGGCCATTTTCGCCCCGGCCACTTTGAGGGTGTGTTGCAGGTGGTTCTTAAGCTGCTTGGTATCACGCAGGCCCACCGGGCCTACTTTGGACGCAAGGATGCCCAGCAATACCTGCTGCTGCGCCAGATGGCAAAAGACTTCTTTTTGCCCGTGCGCATCATCGGGCTGCCCACTCTCAGAGACAGCGACGGCCTGGCCAAAAGCAGTCGAAACGTATACCTCAGCGCGTCAGAGCGAAAAAGAGCCCTTAGCATCTACCGTGCCCTGCACAAAGCAGCTGATCTTTTGGAGCAGGGATATGATCCAAAAGAGGCTCAAAAAGAGGCCAAAACCCTGCTTGATCTTGATAAAATCCACTATTTTACCATCTGTGACCGCGACTTAAACCCGTTGCCCCGATATGAAAAGGACAATACCCTTATCCTGGCCGCGGGTTTCATAGGCGGTACCAGACTCATAGACAATCTGTGGCTTTAACGCCTCAAAACTTTACACTTTTGCGATGTTTTAAAACTTTTTTTCATTTTTAACCAACTTTTAAGTAAAAAGTAACGATAATAGGAATGTGCATGGACACACATTACGCAAACCATGCAGCAAAACAAACAAAGGAGTCGTTATGCGAAAAGGTTTTACAATGATCGAGCTGATCTTTGTGATCGTAATTCTAGGGATATTAGCCGCGGTTGCTATTCCAAAGTTGACTGCAACAAGAGATGATGCGCAAGTGGCAAAGGGTGCAAGTGAAATCGCTACCGCTGTTCAGGATATGGGAGCATATTACACAGCAAAAGGGTCAATGTCCACTACATTATCTGATATGACAAATGTTAGTTTTTCAAATAACAGTGCTGATATGAATAGTACATCTACATCAGTTACCTATTCAGATTGCATCACTGTATCACCAACAAGCAGCACAAGTGGAGCAGCTGATGGGGTGAATGTTTCTTATACACACAGTGGAGCAAGCAGCGTTTGCCAAGGTATTGCAGCAGCTGCTGATCAAGTAACAGGCGTTGATCCTGACAGTTTAGCAGATGCAAATAAAACACATACATTCGGTGGTTCTGGCGTAAGCTTCTAAACCAGCCATTCTCATCCACGGCTTTTTGCCGTGGACATCCTACGGAGCTTTTATGAAAAACGGCTTTACCATGATCGAACTTGTCTTTGTCATTGTCGTTATCGGCATTTTAGCCGGCATCGCTATTCCAAAACTCACCGTCACGCGCGATGACGCGCAGCTGGTCAAAGCCAAAAGCACGGTTAGCAACATCCAAAGCGGCCTGGCTACCCAGCGCGCCAAACGGGTGATGCGCGGACAGAGCCAATACCCCGGGGCTTTGGACGATGCCGACAACGATGACGCAGGCGAAGAGCTTTTTGAAGAGGTTTTGACCACGCCGGTTATTTCAAGCAATGACAAAGGCGGATGGATTAAAGATAACAACAGCACCTATACCCTCCATGCTCCCGGCGGTGATTTGGAGTTTGACTACAACAGCACCGGCGGCAGCTTTATGTGCGACACCGACGACGATACGTGTAAAAACTACTTTGCCAAATAGAGCAAATCAGCTATAATTTGGCTTATGTATTATTACAAAGCCGCGGTGCTTGGACAAAGCACCTTTACCTACTGCCATGACACACCGCTAGATCAGGGCACACTTGCCACCGTCTCGCTGCGAAACAAAGACAAAACCGCCGTTATATTGGACCAAACGGATAAACCCGAGTATAAGACAAAGCCTGTTCAAAGCATAGGTGAGAGATTTTTCACTCCCTCTCAGCTGCAGCTGGCCTCTTTTATCGCAAGCTATTACTTTTGCGACTTAGCTGTCGCGCTTAATATCTTCACGCCACACAGCAGCGGACAAAAGTCCTTTTCACTCCAAGAAAAGATAAACAAACCCGAATTAACCGACGTGCAGCAGGCAGTCTATGACAAACTGATGCAAAAAAGCCCCGCCCTGCTTTTTGGCGTCACCGGCAGCGGTAAAACCGAGATTTATATCCAAGCGATTTACAAACAGCTGCGTCAAAACAAAACCGCCCTTGTTTTGATGCCAGAAATCAGCCTCACCCCCCAGATCCAAAAGCGTATGCAGCACTTTTTCGGCGACGTGGTGGGTGTATGGCACAGCAAGCTGACCAAAAAGCAGCGAGCAGAGTTTTTAACCCGCCTGTATGAAGGCAAAATCGGCCTGGTTGTGGGTGCCAGGTCCGCCCTTTTTCTACCCCACCGCGATCTTGGCCTCATCATCGTCGATGAAGAACACGACGACAGTTACAAAGCAAACAACAAACCCCGCTACCACGCCAGAGATATGGCCATCTATTACGCGCACAGGCAAAACATCCCCGTTATCTTAGGCAGCGCTACGCCCTCTCTTAGCAGTTACGAAAAATTCCACACCGTCAAGCTCACCCAAACCTTTACCAAAACCCAAAAGCACTACCGCTTTTTTAGCGGCAACGAGTTTGATCAGTTTTTGCTTGATCAGCTGCAGCAAAACAAAAACGACCAGTCGATCCTCTTTCTGCCAACACGCGGCAATTTCAAATACCTGCACTGCACAAGCTGCGGCGAATTTGTCAAATGCCCCTACTGTTCGGTGGGTATGAGCCTGCATTTCAAGCATAAAGCGCTGAAATGCCACTACTGCGGCTTTACCGAAGCGATCCCGCAAAGCTGCCCGAGCTGCCATGACGTGAGCCTGAGTTCCAAACGCATCGGAACCGCCGAAGTGATCAAAACCATACAAGAAAGCAGCGATCTATCGCCCCAGCAGTTTGATACCGATACCATCACCACGGCCACCAAGCTCAAAAAGGCACTCAGTGCCTTTGAAAAGGGTGAGACCAATGTCCTTGTGGGCACGCAGATGCTTTCAAAGGGCCATGATTATCCAAACGTCACCTTAGCAATCATCATGGGTCTTGACTTTTTACTGGCACGCGCGGATTTCAGGGCCCGTGAAAAAGCGATGGCACTTTTTTTGCAGATAGCGGGGCGAAGCGGGCGCAATAAAGATGCCCGTATCCTGGTTCAAAGCGATAACGAAGCCTTTTTTCAAAGCTACCTGCATGATTACGAAGCCTTTTTACAGGATGAAAAAGCATTTCGCCAGGGGCTTTACCCGCCCTACACCACACTGGCGCGGCTGCTGTTTGCCCACAATAAAGACGAGGTATGCAAACAGCGGATGGAAAAAGTACTGCACAAGCTGCAAGAAAACAACTGCGCCGAGATCGTGGGCGCAGGACCAAACGCCATTGAAAAGATCGCGGGGCGCTACCGCTACCATATCCTGCTTCGCACCACAACCAAAGCAGCGATGCAAAAATGTATCGCGGGAGTGTATGAGGGCAGTTTTGAAGTGGATATGGATTGCATCTTTTTTGATTAATATGGTATCATCTAAGACAAAAGGAGACAAACATGTACGATGACAACGCGACACAAAAAGAGTTTTCCAAACGAAAAGAAGATATCGAAAAAGAGTTGGAGTATCTGTTTAAAGCCAATCTCAAGATAGCAGACTGGGACGTGCCTGAAAACGACAATGACCGGGCTTCCGCGCTTTTGCTTGAAATCTTGCAAAACAAACTGGACCGCATCAAAGAAGACGTTAAAGCGGGTAAATACGACTTTTATTAAGCCCCGCCTTTGACCTGGGGTTCTTTGGCGATGACAAAATCAAAATATTTTGGCGTAAGATTGGTACCGTGGATGAGTTCATACTGGATCGCGGCGGCTTCAAAATTACCCATCTCCTGATATAAAAGCCCCAGCCCGTAGCGGCTTTCAAAATTGTTAGCCTCATTCATCGACGCCAGGCGCAACAGCACCGAAGCGTTGGCATGGTGATCAGCCGCCACAGAAGCCACCCCGCCTAAAAACAGCGTCGCGGAATCTTTCATATTATACTTATCGATAAGATCGTTCATCAGCGTATACGCGTGTTCATAGTTTTTTAAAAGGATCTGGACCTTGGAAAGCGCATACATCATGCCCCGGGGATCATCGGCAAAAAGCATATCCTCGTTGAGACGCTCTTTGAGTTCATACAAACGCCCTGCAAGGTTGGTAAAATCCACATACGTCTGCAGCGGCAGCTTGGCCCCGTGATAAATCTCGGACACCGGCAAAATCGTGTGGTTTAAAAACACTTGTATATTGGAAGCAAACTGTTTCATCGGCTGTTTGTAATTGTCTGCATACTCATGCAACAAATTTGACATCAGATCATCTTCGGTTACCGTTTTTAACTTCTGCGTATACTTTTGCAATCTGTCTTGACTGTCATGGTTCAGATACGTCGCGACTTTTAAAGCCAGCTTGAGCTGATCGGTCACCTCATTTTCCTCACTCCACTCAAGCAGCGCGCTGATATTGCTTCCGCGAAGTTCCAGCAGTGTTTCATAAAAATCGCGCTGTTCCCCCCGAGGTTCCAGCCGCAGGTTTTCCATCATCATCGATTCAAACTTTTCAACATCTTTTTGGATAACTTCCGCACTCATCAGCGCAAAAATCCCGGCCAGATAATTTTCTGAGTCCAGGTGGTAGCTTCTGGTAAAGTGTTTTTGCGCATTTACAAAATCATCCATCTGCGCGTAGCTTAGCGCCAGGTTGTAATGCACAATCGAGTGCCTGTCGTATTCTTCCAGCAGTTTTTGCAGTTTTTTGTTTGCCACAGTCACTTTTCTGTCCAAAGCGTCCCTGATAGCTTCTGAAAGTTTTTCATTCACCGCCGAAACCTGTCCGCTTCGCTGCAGGTAGGTTTGGGTATTGGAACTTTGTTCGATATTGATCGTTTCGCTGCCTTTTTGTATATACTCAATCGTCTGGCCGGCGTTAAACACTTTATACGGCGCGTAATGCCACAGCAGTTTGTACGCGAACCGTTTATTGTTTTTAAAACGCGCTATAAAACCCTTTTGAAAATGTTCAGCGTCATAAAGGTCGGGGCTGAGGGTGACTTTTATGGGGTAGGTAGCGGCCAGCTTGCTGTCTTGATGGTTTTCGCGCAGATCATTGACAGACCCGGCAGCCTGGTTATACTCTTTTAGCTTTAACTGCATCATCGAAAGAGCCAGCTTGCTTCGTAAAGGGTAGTAACCTTCATTGACGCTTTTTTGCAAATGTTTGCGCGCCATTTCGTACTCGCCGGTGTTGGCGTAAGATAAGCCGATATGAAAACTGTTTCTATCTTCATCGCTTTTTTCAAAGGATTCGATCGCTTTGTGAAAACTGCCAAATTCCAAAAACGCGTACGCATTGAGGGTATGATGCAGGGGTTTATAGTAGCGCACATCTTCTTCGTTGGCCGTTGCAAGAACTTCAAAGCGGTTGTTTTTATAAAAATTGATCAGGGCGTAGAGGTAGGGATACATCGGTGTTCCGCTTTTTTCGGGCAGGTGGGCATACGCCAAATCCAGATAATATTCAAAAACCTTTTCATCATTCATCCGCAGTGCGCACACCGCGGCGTTTACGGCGCTGATGGTGCGGTGTTGTTCATTGTCAATGGCCTGTTTAAATGCATCGATCGCTTCGGCACACTGATCGCCTTTCATTCTGGAAACGCCCAGATTATAATACGAAATCGATTTGGAAAAATCGGCGATATGGTCATACAGCCTCAGCGCTTCCTGCTTTTTACCTTGTTCGTACAAGACCCCCGCTTTTGAAATCATATCTTCCAAACGGGTTTGCAGCTTTTCTTCCTCCTGTTCCAGATTCTGGGCTATGGGTTCGGTTTGCAACTCTTCGTATCTGCTTTCATCCTCGCTGAAAATAATAACAGAAAAGACAACAAGCAGCAGTACGATAAATCCACCCAGTGCTCCAGCAAGAAAGACAAAACGTTTCTTTTTCTTTTTTGCTTCCTCTTTCTCTTTCTCCGTACTGCCCTGTTTTTCCTCCGCGGGACCTTCTTCGACAATGATCTCTTCTTGAGGCTGCTCCTGGTCGGATCGCTTTTGTTCCTCGTTATTGTTTTGATCATTCTCGGCCACGGTTTAACCCCTAGATATAGTTTTGTAAAATCTCGGGCAGTTCGATACTGCCGTCACTTTGCTGATAATTTTCCATCAGCGCCACGATGGTACGCCCGATGGCCAGCGAAGAACCGTTGAGCGTGTGCACGAGTTTGTTTTTCTTGCCCTCTTTAAAGCGGATCTTGGCCCGTCTTGCCTGAAAGTCGCGGGTATTGGAGATCGAACTGATCTCGCGGTAGCAGTTTTGCCCCGGCAGCCATACTTCCAGATCGATCGTTTTAGCCGCGCCAAAGCCAAGATCACCGCCGCACAGCATCACTTTACGGTAAGCCAGTCCCAGCTTTTCCAAAAGAGTGCCCGCACACTCCACCATAGAATCCAGCATCGCATCGCTTTCTTCAGGCCGTATTAAAGCCACCATCTCCACCTTGCTAAACTGATGCTGGCGGATGATGCCTCTGGTATCCTTGCCTCCGCTTCCGGCTTCCTTGCGAAAACAGGGCGTAAAGGAGGTGTATTTGATCGGCAGCGCCTCGGCGGATACGATCTCGTCGTTGTGGATATTGGTCAGAGGAACTTCGGCGGTGGGGATGAGATAAAGGCCGTCATCGGTTTTGAAAAGATCATGGCCGAATTTGGGCAGCTGGCCTGTGCCGTACAGCATATCGGCATTGTTGAGATAAGGGACGCTGACCTCTTCAAAGCCGTGCTTGGCGTTGTGGTCTAAAAAAAAGTTGATCAAAGCCCGCTCCAGCTTGGCGCCCTGGCCCTTTAGCATACTAAAGCGGCTTCCCGCCAGCTTGACGCCGCGTTCAAAATCGATCCAGCCGTTTTGGGCCAGTTCCCAGTGTTCTTTGGGCGTAAAGTCAAAAACGGGGATTTCGCCGACCTTTTCGATCTCGACGTTATCCTCTTCATCCTCGCCTTCGGGCACGTCGGCATCGGGGATGTTGGGAATGGCAGCGGCGACTTCCTGCAGCTGCTCTTCCAGCAAGCTTACCTGTTCGTTTTGCTTCGCTATCTGCTTTTTGGTTTGGGCCACCACTTCCTGCAGCGGACCTATATCCTTGCCTTCGCGCTTATACTGACCAAAAAGCTTGCTATCTTTGTTTTGCTTGGCTTTGAGTTCTTCCAAAACCTGCAGCGCGCTTTTTTTTCTGGCAAAAAGATCCCTGACCTGCTCGATAAGCTCTTGGGCCACCCCCTTTTTTGCCAGATCGGCAGCGACTTCGTCAAAGTTTTTCTGCATCAACTTAAGATCAATCATACTTTCGCCCTATCCCTTTATATTAAAAATTATGTCTCGAACGCTTTGCAGCTTGATTGCCGCTTTTTCTTTCGCCCGCGCATTGCCCGCGTCGATAACTTCTTCAATATATCCATCATCCAGCTTAGCCCGCCGTTGGCGCATAGGTTCTAACACGGTATCGATATTTTTAGCACACATCTTTTTACACGCCACGCATCCGATGGTACCGGCTTGACAATCCTGTCTGATCTGGCTGAGTTCATCGGCGCTGCTGACGCTTTTGTGGTACTCATAAACCAGACAGATATCGGGGTTGCCCGGATCATCCTTGCGCACCCGGTCCGGATCGGTCTTGGCCTTTTTGAGTTTATCCCACACCTCTTTGCTGCTGTCGCTTAAAAAGATGGCGTTGTTGTAACTCTTGCTCATCTTTCTGCCATCAAGGCCCTGCAATCTTGCCGTCTGAGTCAAAATCTCTTTTGGCTCGACAAAGACGTCACAATCATAAAGATGGTGAAAACGCCGCACGATTTCGCGCGCCAGTTCCAGATGCGGCCGCTGATCTTCGCCGATAGGAACCGCGTCGGCGTCATAGATAATAATATCGGCAGCCTGCAGCACCGGATAAGTCAAAAACCCGCCGGTATTGATCTCTTTGCCCTGCAGATTGGCCATCATATCTTTGTACGTGGGGTTTCGCTCCAGCCAACCAAGGGGCGTGATCATGTTTAACAGGAGGTAGAGTTCGGCGTGTTCTTTAACCTGGCTTTGCACAAACATTGAAACCTGCTTTTCATTCAGCCCCGCGCTGATCCAGTCTTTGACCAGGTCCAGGCTCAGGCGCTTTAGGTTAAGCTTATCCTCATAGCTCGTTGAAAGCGCGTGCCAGTCGGCGACAAAAAACATCGCGTCATTGTCTTGCTGCAGATCCACCCAGTTTTGCAGAACGCCGTAGTAATGGCCCAGGTGCAGCTGGCCGGTGGGCCGCATTCCGCTTACGATCATTTTACTCATCGCTGCCTCTTTCGCCTCTTTTTCGTGCCGAAATAATCAATGGTACTCCTTCAAATCCGAAATTTTGCCGTATCATATTGGCCAGGTACCGCTTATAGCTAAAGTGCAGCCCCTCGGGCTGATTCATCACCAGCGCAAAACGCGGCGGCTTGGTGTCGTACTGGGTAACGTATTTGATCTTCAGCCGCTTGAGATGGTAGCTTGGCAACTGGTGTTTCATCGTCGCGAAGTTGATCACGTCGTTGAGTTTACCCGTTGGTACCCGCTTGGTGTATTCTTTGTAAATATTGATAATCATGTCATAAATCTTGTGCGTCCGTTTGCCGCTGAGAGCCGAAACGGTGATAAAGGGCGCGTAATGCAAAAACCGAAGCTCGTCTCTGATCTCTTGTTTAACCTCTTTGAAACTGCGTTCACACTTATCCCACTTGTTCAGCACGATCAGACAGCCAAGACTGTACTGCTCAATCAGCCCCGCGATCTTTTCATCCTGATCGGTAATGCCCTCGTTTGCATCAATAACCAAAAGCGCGATATCGGCGTTTTGAAGCATCTTTTTGGTGCGGTTAAGCGCGTATTTTTCAATACCCACAATCTTGCTTCGCCGCCGAAGCCCGGCAGTGTCGATGAAATTGATCGTGTGTTCATCGTACAAAAAACTCTCATCGTTTGGGTCAATGGTGGTGCCCCCGATCTCGCTGACCACCGCGCGCTCTTCTTGCAGCAACGCGTTGAGCAGCGAACTCTTGCCCGCGTTGATCTTGCCGATGATAGCGACATTGATCTCTTTATCTTCCTCGTCTTCTTTATCCTCATCCAGCAGCGCTTCAAGGGAGGGTTCCTCGTTTTGGGCCGCACTTAGCAGCGCTTCTTTCAGCGATGCGCTTTCGCCCTCATCTTTTTTAAGCAGGTTGATAATCCAGCCCCTCAAAGCCGGCAGCCTGCGGTTGTGGCTGACTGAAACCGGAAAGATATGCTCAGCCCCGAAGCTGTAAAATTCGACAAAGCGTTCGTTTTCGACCTTGTCGTTATCGACCTTGTTCACCACCAGCGCGATGGGTTTGCCAAGATTTTGCAGCTGATAAAACAGCTGTCTGTCCTCATCTTCGGGCAGCCCTTTGCCGTCGACAACGTACAAAATAATATCCGCCTCCGCCGCGGCTTCCAGAGAAAGCTTGCGTACGGTTTCAAACATACCGCTGCTTTTGTCGATACCGCCTGTATCAAGCAGCTGGGCTTCATACCCGTCAAAATCAGCGATCTTTTTGTTGACGTCTCTGGTCGTGCCGCTTTCTTCGCTGGTAATAGCAACCCGCTGCATCAAAAAGCGGTTAAAAAGCGAGCTTTTGCCCACGTTCGGTTTGCCTAAAATAGCAATTTTTTGCATAGAAATACTTCTTTGTCTTTGTTTTTGGATATTTTAGCATAAAAGTGGGTAAAGGGAGGTTAGGGGTTGTACTTGCTACGCTGATACTTTACTGACTTTATTTAGACTCAATTTTCATCAGCCTTTGAAACAATATATCTTCTATGTTTCTGCTGCTGTCAACAACTGCCAACACCGATACACTTGCTTCTTCGATCTTAAAAACAATACGCCATCTTTGAAAGATAACTTCCCTATACTGAGTGATGCCAATTTGTTGCAACTCGGGGACGACTCTTTTTCGTTTTGGCATATAGTGTAGTTGTTCACACTCTTTTTTAATCGCCAAAAAAATCTTTTTAGCAGTTGCGATACTGTCAAGTTTGATATATTCAATGATTGATTCTAAATCAAATGTTGCGCTTTCAGTCCAGTTAACGGTGTAGTCATCCATCTAATCAAAAAGTTTTTTCTCCAAATTTTCAAACACCTCATCCTGTGCAGCAACTTTGCCTTCACTGATCTCATTTTCACTTTGCACGATGAGCTTGAGCATATTTAAGGTATTTTGCGTGTTTTCAAAGCTATGGATATCTTGAACAACTGCTTTGGCTTCGCCGTTTTGAGTTATAAAAACCGTTCTTTGATTTTCACTTACACTGTTTATAACATCAGCCGTTTTTGCTTTTAAGTAGCTTATCGGTTTTATATCTTGACTTAAGTTCATATCAAACTCCTTTGATTACATTGTACCAAATTAAAATTTAATTTGGTACAGATGGTACACCTCTGTGAGTACATCACTACTTTAATTAATAGGGGTCGAACCCCTTACAGTGAGAATATTTGCTACAATCGCGGCAAAAACGGAGTATTATGATCAAAAGAATCGACAAAGGCGTCCTGTATATGCTGCTGGCATCGGTGTTTTTCGCGCTGATGGGAGCGTTTGCCAAACTCTCCAGCCAGCAGCTCAGTTCTATCGAAGTCGTCTTTTTTCGTAATCTTTTCGGTATCTTTATCATCACCGCAGCCGTGATCAAAACCCCTTTTACCCACAAAGGCGGCAAACCGTGGCTGCTGATCTTTCGCGGACTTATGGGTTTCACCGCGCTTTTGGCGTTTTTTTACAACCTGGCCCACATCCCCATCGCCAACGCAATGACGCTTTCAAAAACCAGTCCGATCTTTACCGCGATCTTTGCGTATTTCCTGCTTAAAGAACGCCTCTCACTCAAATCATGGGCCGCGGTCTTTGTCGGTTTTATCGGCGTGATTTTTATCACCCAGCCAAGCGGCCTTGGCTTTGACAAATACGATCTGCTGGGGCTTTTAAGCGGTGCGGGCGCTGCACTGGCGTACACGTCAGTTCGCGAACTTCGGGCTTATTACGATACCAGAGCGATCGTGCTTTCGTTTGTAATCACGGGAACGGTAGGGCCCATTATCCTGATGGGCATCGGGCAGTTTTACTCGCCAAAGAATCTGGACTTTTTGTTTGCCCCGTTTGTGATGCCAAGCGGGATCACGTGGGTGTATCTCATCGGGCTCGGGCTGGTGTCCACCGCCGCACAGCTGTTGATGACAAAAGCGTATACGCTAAGTAAAGCAGGCATCGTGGGAGCGGTAAGTTATATGAATATCGTCTTTGCCACCTTTGTGGGCCTTGCCATCGGTGATCCGTTTCCGGGACTTTATACCCTCATTGGCACCGGGCTTGTGATCCTGTCCGGAGTCGTGGTGGCGATGCAAAAAAAAGCTTAAACGGTGATATCGATGTGGCCCTCTTCATCGGCCCCGCCTTCATCTTTATCTTCATCCTCTTCTTTATCGGGCCGATCTCTTTCATCCTTGGCATGGTGTTTTTCATGTTCTTTGTCTTCGTTGACCTTTTCGCTCTCTTCGGTGGGGCGCACCTCTTCGACGTCCTTTTTATCATCTTTGGCGATCTCTTTGGCCGCCAAATCCTGGATATCGATGCGGTTGATAAAGTTTGCCGCCTTATTACCCGCCACGTGCGTGTTTTGATTGATCTGTATGATATTGCCTAAGGGAGTGACTGCCATGATACAACCTCCTTGTCACAGCTTGCAAGCTTAATCCGCGGCGCTTGCCTCTTTTCGTATACTTATAGTATCATATTTTACATACAATACGTTAGAACCTTCCTTCACCGTCACGTTTTTTCTCTTGGTATAATCGACCAAATAATCCCCCGCATAAGTCACACTGAAATCCACGCACAGTTTGGCCGCCTGAGCGATCACGTTATCAGGCACCTGCTGCTTGTCGGTTTTGATAATGCAATGGGCTGAGGGAATATCTTTAAGATGCATCCAAATGTCGTTGGCTTTGGCTGATTGCAGCAGCTTTTGGTTTTCATTGGAACTGCGCCCCACAAGAATTTTAAAATCCTCGATCCAGAAGGTTTCAAACTCGCTTCGTTCGCGTCTGGCTTTGCTGCGGCCCCGCTTTGGCAGGATCATTTCGATCTCGTTGCTGCTTTTTGCTTCCAGTATAGTCTGTTTAAGACGCTTGTAAAAAGCGATCTTGTCTTCCAAGCTTTGCTTTTCGATGTGCAGGTTTTGCAGTTTTTGGCGCAGGCGCCTGGCTTTGTTGTAATAATAATCACTCAGCCTGTTTGGTTTTGTATCCTTTGGAAACTCGATAACGATATCGTTACCCTCAAAATCCTTGGTCGCCAGTTTGGTATCATAACTGTTGATCTCATGCAGGTGCGCCAGAATCACGTTGGCGTTGGTTTCAAAGCGGTTGGCCTGGGCTTCAAGGTCCTGCCTGTGCTCAAGGCCTTCATACTTTTGCTGCAGCCGCCCTATCTTTTTATCCACGGTTTTAATCTTGCTTTTTTTCAAGCTTTGTATGCGTTTTTGCTCATAATGATCATACACGTCATACAAAAACCGCTCTACATCGATGGTTTCGGGATTTTCTTCTATCTTTCGCGGCGGGATGGGGGCGAGTTTGAGACCGGGCCGGATGACGCGGCTGGAAGAAAACTCATCCACGTGCCGAAGGGCTTCGATGATGGTATTGTGTTCATCAACGATGATGGTATTGTGTTCATCAACGATGATGGCGTTGGTATTGCGCCCGGTAAATTCCAACACCAGGCTGTAGCGCCCTGTTTTGTAGCTGGTGGAAGCGTTAACGTTGATCTTTAGCACCCGGTCGTTTTTCATGGCATGGATGGATTCGACTTTAACCTTGGTAAAATACTTTTGCAGCATCGTGTCAAAGGGGGCTTTGTAGTATTTGCCGCTTTGCATACGGTCGTTTTTAAAGATAAAACTGTGCTGTTTTTGCAGATTGAAATAGATTTTTTCCTCTTTGAAATCACACTCGATAATATTATCATCGATGCGGCGCATCCGTTTTATAAAATCAAAGCGGCTTAAATACTCAGCAATTTGGCGTAATTCGTACAGTTTCATATTCTTCCTTTGGTGATATTTTATCAAAACAACGAGTTTAATTTAAAAAGATAATGATTTAGGATAAAATATACGCAAACAAACAAGCACGGGGGACCTTCATGGACAATATCGATATCGTCACCGGACTGTATAAAAACAACCAGTTACAGCTGATGTGTTTTCAAATCCACAAAGACAGCGACATCTTTGCTATCAACGTGTACAAAATACGAGAGATCATCAAATACGACGGCAAAATTACCGATATCTCCAGCGGGTCACAGCTGATTCTGGGATTGGCCAACCTGCGAAGCCAGACTATTCCCATCGTGGATCTGCAAAAATGGTTTTTTTACGATCCGGATATGCCAGACATCGATCTGAGCCATAAAGCGATAGACGATGAAAACGTCATCTTAGCTATCTGTGAATTTTCTTCCTACACCATCGCCATTCGCATCTATAAAGCCGAACGCATCATCACCAAAAGCTGGGATGATATCTTTCAAGTCAAAAATTCGCTCAACGGCAAGATCAACAACAACACCCGCTACCACGACGGCCGTCTGGTCCAGATCGTGGATGTAGAAACCATGCTTGTTGACGCCTTTCCCTGGCTGGAGGATGAAAAGGTCAATGAACTGGATTCGGTGGAGAGAGTTGACAGCGACAAAACGGTCCTGCTTGCAGAGGATTCCCCTTCGGCGATGAAGATGATGAAGCGTATTTTGGATAAACTCGAAGTCAATTACCACCCCTTTGTCAACGGCCAGCTGCTGCTGGATTACCTGCAAGAACACGATGAAAGCCAGGTGGGTTTGATCATTACCGACCTTGAAATGCCCGTTACCAGCGGTTTTGAAGTGATCAAACAGGTCAAAAACAGTAAAAACTACAGCCATATTCCCATCGTCGTCAACTCCTCTATGAGCGGCTCATCCAACGAACAGATGGCTCAAAGCCTCAACGCCCAGGGTTTTATCTCCAAATCCAACCCCAAAGAACTCAAAGCAGTGATCGAAGAGTACTTATAGGGCTTTTGGTATAATTGCGCTAAAACTTTATTGCAGGATTGAATAATATGGGACAAACGATAACGGAAAAGATTTTCAGCGACCACGCCGGCTATCCGGTCAAAGCTGGCCAGATTGTTGAAGTAGACATCGATATGGTCATCGGCAATGATATCACCACGCCGATCTCCATCCGCGCTTTTGAAGACAGCGGCGCCAAAAAGCTTGCCAAACCCGAAAACTTTGCCATCGTCATGGACCACTACATCCCGGCAAAAGATATCGCCAGTGCCAACCAGGCCAAGATCAGCCGCGATTTTGCTTACAAGCATGATTTGAAATACTTCTTTGATGAAAAAGATATGGGTATCGAACACGCCCTGCTGCCTGAAAAAGGGCTTGTGTTGCCAGGAGACGTAATCATCGGCGCAGACAGCCACACGTGTACCCACGGCGCGCTTGGAGCTTTTAGTACCGGTATGGGCAGTACCGACCTGGCCTTTGCGATGATAACGGGCAGAAACTGGTTTAAAGTACCCGAAGCGATCAAGGTCGTCTTTGAAGGCAAACCCGGTCCCCACATCTACGGCAAAGACCTCATTTTGGAAGTCATCCGCCAAATAGGCGTGGACGGCGCGCTGTACAAAACGCTGGAATTTACCGGCAGCGCCATTGAACACCTGAGTATGGATGACCGTTTCAGTCTGTGCAACATGGCTATTGAAGCCGGAGCCAAAAACGGTATCATCGCCGCTGATGATACGACCAAAGCATATCTGGCCGACAAAGACCTCAGAGAAAAACCAAAATACTTTTACAGCGATGAAGACGCCGACTATGTCCAAACCATCACTGTGGATGTCAGCACTCTCTCTCCGGTGATCGCCTACCCCTTCCTGCCTGAAAACGGCAAGAGTATTGAAACGGCAGTCAGTGATGATATTAGAATCGATCAAGTCTTTATCGGCAGCTGCACCAACGGGCGGCTGGAAGATTTACGCATAGCAGCAGAGATTTTAGAGGGCAAACGTGTCGCCAAACGCACCAGACTGATCGTAACGCCCGCGACGCAGAAAATTGCTATGCAGGCCCAAAAGCTTGGCTATACCGATATTCTCATCAATGCCGGAGCCGTTGTGAGCAACCCCACCTGCGGCGCGTGTCTTGGCGGCTATATGGGCATCCTGGGCGCGGGGGAAAAATGCGTCTCCACGACCAACAGAAACTTTGTGGGACGCATGGGGGATCGAAGCAGCGAAATCTATCTTGCCAACTCCGCCGTAGCCGCTCAGAGTGCCATAGAGGGCAAGATAGCCGATCCGAGATAGTGCTCCTTGCTGGACAGCAGAAAACTGTACAGCTTACTGCTGTCCTAACATTTCAATTTTCTTCATCCAATCATCAAAACGCTTAGCTTTTTGTTTCATATTTTCTATACCAATGTCTGATGCTATAGCTTCACCATAAAATACTTTATCATAGTCTTCACCGATTAACGAAAAAAGATCTTCTATACGCTTAGAGGGTGCTGTTTTGACAGAATCATTAATTAATTCAATATCTTGATATTGTTGAATAATTTTATTCATCTCTTTCTCAATTAAATCATTACCGAAAAACTCTGTAAAATATACAGGATTAGCAAATAGCAATGTTTCAAATTCATACTTTTGAACATATGGTATAAATCTATTATCATCAAAAAGTTTATAAATAATCTTTTCTAAGTCATGAATATCATCTGTTGGCCGATCCTCAAATCCATAAAAGTCATAAAAAGTAGTCACAAAGTCAAATGAAGGCAATAACTTACTGACTTCATTTTTTATGCGGTCGACATTAATACACCCACCTCTATATTTTTTACCGCAACGATGTTTACTGGTTGTAACAATAACTGGATACACTGCAACATCATATTTTCTAAGATAGGGAGCCATGACTTTTGAACAAAACTCCATTTCTGTTTGTCCCTCCACGGAAAAAGCGACTCTAACCATAATCAGGCACCCCACCAATTAAATTTTTTTGCCACAGTTCTCCGACCGTATATTCTTCAACCCAATTTTTATATTCATCTTCATGCAACC
>CAYUAC010000005.1:17087-34473 GCA_964442515.1 uncultured Campylobacterales bacterium
ACTGTTGCATTATCAGACGTGTCTGCCACAATTATATCTTCAACTCCAAAGAAATCGGTAAATGTGGAAGATTGGGTTGATGCAATAATCTGCGTTTTTTTAGAAGCAACTCTAAAAAGTGACGCCAATATTTTTAGGGCAAATGGATGTAGCCCCAGTTCAGGTTCATCCAATAATATCATAGTCGGCAATTTTGGCTGTAACAATAGCGTTGCTAAACAAATAAATCGTATGGTCCCGTCGGATAAATCATTTGCATCAAAATATAAATCACTACCTTTATGTTTCCATCGCAATTTAATTATATCTTTATTTGCAATATCAGGTTCTAGTATAAAATCACCAAAAAAAGGTGCTACTCGCTGAATTGTCCTAATTATTTTCTTATAAGACAATTCATAATATTGCCTAATGTAGTATAAAAATGCAGGTAAGTTTCCGCCATCTACTGCCAAAGAATAATAATCATTAATATTTGCCGGCTGCTTCATAGGAGATGCTTTACTTGTATCATGAAAGTGATATACCTTCCAATCTTCAATATAACCGACAATATGACCTAAAGGACTTCTTGTATGTGGTGTACTTGGAAGTTTTGACTCTTTGCTGCCGACATTTTCTAATGGATATTCTTTTGTCCCACCGTGATACTCAATCATGTCTGCAAAAAAATAACCTTTCTCACTTTTAAAAATTAATCCATCTTTTTCGTCGGGTATAAGTTTAGCCCTATACCCATTTGGTTTAAATAATAAAGAAAAACTTAATTCACTTGTTTTTTTTCGCCCAAAGTGTAATATTTTATTAGCTCCTCCCATTTTTGCAACAGATAATTCTAAATCTTTCTCTACCAGTTTTCGTACAAAGTTAAAAAAGTCTATAAAATTACTTTTGCCAACACCATTTGCACCAATTAAAATATTTATTGATGCAAAATCGATATCGATATCTTTAATTGATTTAAAGCCACTTATTTTTATTCGGTTAAGTTTGCCTAATTTACTCATTTTCACTTCTCAAACAGGAAGAAATTTTATTTTGAATATTTTCTATATTCAATCCCAACTCTTTTTCCACCTCCGGCGTTTTGCCGTGCTGGATAAAGGCGTCTTCATATTCAAAACTCTCCAGCTTCACATCCAGCCTGTTTTTTACAATACACTCGCTTACCGCGCTGCTAACACCGCCTATTTTAGCGCCGTCGCTGAAAACAAACCATCTTTCGTGCGTCGCCGCCAGCTTGCAAAGCATCGCTTCATCCAAAGGTTTGACAAAACGCAGATCCAGTACGCTGACATTTTCAAACGCTTTGGCTACTTCCAACGCTTTGCCCACAGCGTTGCCGTAGGCGATAAAAAGTATCCCGCTGCCTTCTTGCAGCAGATGGGCTTTGCCCACTTCATACGCGGGCAAATCAAATTCCTCCTGATTGGCAAACGCGCCTCTGGGGTAGCGCAAGGCCAGAGGTCTCTCAAAAGAGGCGCTGAATTCCATCAGCATCCGCATACTCTGTTCATTAAAAGGTGCTGCTATATGCATATTGGGCAGCGGCCGCAGGTAGCTGATATCAAACGCCCCCTGATGGGTTTCGCCGTCTTCACCCACGATGCCTGCGCGGTCGATTGCAAAGGTAACAGGCAGATCCATCAGGCAGATATCATGGATAATCTGATCATACCCTCTTTGCAAAAAGGTGGAATACAGCACCACATAGGGAGAAAACCCCTCTTTGGCCAGCGCGCCCATCGAGGTAACGGCGTGCTGTTCGGCGATGGCAACATCCCAGAAGCGTTTTGGGTCATACTCAATTAGCGCGTCCATTCCCGTCCCGCTTGGCATCGCGGCCGTTACGCCCACGATCTTTTCATTTTCTTTGGCCAGGCGCAGCAGGTTTTGGCTAAACAGCGCCGTGGCCGCGGGAGCGCTTTTTTTCTTAAAACTTTCGCCGCTGCTGATATCAAAAGCCCCCACGCCGTGCCATTTTTCATGCTGGCCTTCGGCAATCTCGTAGCCTTTGCCCTTCAGCGTCTGGGTGTGTACGATGACTGGACGACCCAGTTTTTTTGCCACTTCAAAGGTTTCGATAAGGTTTTTAATATCATGGCCGTCGGTGGGGCCGATATATTCAATACCCATCTCTTCAAACAAGATACCGGGCGTGATCAGCTTGAGCGACTCCTCAAAACGCTTGGCCATATAGGTCGCGCCTTCTGGCATATGTTCCAAAACACGTTCGGTAGCACGTTTGAGCTTTTGATAGAGGCTGCCCGCCATCTTCTGGGACAGATACTTGCTGATGGCACCGATGGGTTTGGCGATACTCATCTCATTGTCGTTCAGTACGATAACGACCGGATATTTGCGGTCACCCAGTTCATTAAGCGCTTCATACACCATGCCCGCACTCATCGCCCCGTCACCGATAAGGGCTACGGGGATGCGCTCCTGGCCTTTCAGCTCGATCGCTTTTGCCGCACCCACGGCCAGAGAGATAGAGGTGG
The DNA here is from genome assembly GCA_964442515.1 of uncultured Campylobacterales bacterium. GTDB lineage: Bacteria > Campylobacterota > Campylobacteria > Campylobacterales > Sulfurovaceae > TCS-49. Next base: position 19,589 of record CAYUAC010000005.1, read on the forward strand.
AACTGTGACCGGCGACGTAATAATCATATTCTGACTCACCTGGTTTGGTATACCCGCTCAAGCCTCCCAGTTGGCGAAGCGAATCAAACTCGTTCCAGCGGCCCGTCAACAGTTTGTGCGCGTAGCACTGGTGGCTGACGTCAAAGATAAAGGGATCGTTGCCCGGATTAAAAACGTAATGCATCGCAATGATCAGATCGGTTGCGCCAAGGGTGGAGCTTAAATGGCCGCCGTTTTTGCTGACCGTTTGCAGTATCTTTTCGCGTATGGCCGTTGAGAGTTCTTCCAGTTCCTCATGCGAATACTCTTTTATATTATCTATTCCTGTCATTGAAATACCATATCCTTTACTTTTTCAAAACGCTGCATCAGATCGCCGTCGATATTGCCCGCTTCGCTCATGATCATCACCCCGCCGTCGTTGATGGAACTGTCTGCTGCGACTTGAATGTTTTCGCTTTGCAGTCTGGCTTTGAGGTGGCCGTAATCTTTGGGTGAAACCTTCAGCGTAATCTTGCCCGCATCTTTAATATCATCAAGCAGCAGATACGCCAGATTCAGTGCCACGTCTTTGGAGTTTTTGCTGACCTCTTTGTTGATGACCTCTTTTGCGATATCAACGGCCGTGCCGATCAGATCGTTTTCAATGGTATCGATTTTTTCTTCAAACTTTTTCGTAATCTCGTCCAGCCTGCTGATGGATTGGGCAAACTGCTGCACTTCCTGCTCGCTTTGTTCCTGCTTTTGTTCCTGCAGTTCCCGCAGCGCGTCGTTTTTACCTTTTTCATATGCTTCCTGCCTGGCCTGTTCGACCATCTTTTGAAACTCTTGCTGCTGATTTTCATAACTTTTTTGCATATTGGCAAGCGAGTTTGAGAGTTCGTCGGTTTTTTCAAGCAGGGTTTGGATCTGTTTATTATCCCCGCTTACGCGCTGTTCGACCCGCTGCTGGTTTTGCACCAGTTCATTTGTTTTTTCTTCCAGATGCTGATCCTGGGGCGTATGTTCTTCATCACTGTCGCCGTGTTTGCCGCCGTCTTTGTGACTTCTTTCATTCATCACCTTAAACTGATACTTTTGAATCAAATGTCCCTGGGTGTTGTCAGAACTGATAAAAGTATCCATTACTCAATCATCTCCTCTGCTTCACCGCCTGCGACGATGGTACCCTCTTCCGCCAGACGCTGAACGGTTTCGACGATTTTACGCTGCGCACCCTCGACATCTTTGAGTTTGACCGCACCCAAAAACTGCATCTCTTCCAAAAAGGCATCGCTTGCTCTTTGACTCATATTTTCCACAAAGCGGTCTTTGAGCTCTTCGGGGGCGCCTTTGAGCGCGACCATCATGTCGCCTTTGTCCACCGCACCCAAAATCTCTCTGATCGCGGCGTTGTCAAGGGTAACGATATCTTCAAAGGTAAACATCATATCTTTGATATCGCTTGAAAGCTGTTCATCAACCTGTTCAATCTGGGCAAGCGTGGATTTGGCCGTTTTCTGACCGAGTTTATTAAACACGTCGGCAACCGCTCTCGGACCGCCGACTTCAACCTTGACGGTCGCAAGAGATTCCAACTTGCTTTCCAGTACGGCTGAAACCTTTTTGATAACCGAGGGTGAAATATCGCCCAGGTTGGCCATACGCATCGCGACGTCGGCTTTCATCTCATCATCAAAATACCCCATCGTTTCGGCTGCGTCACTGGATTCCATGTGGGCCAGAATAAGCGCGACCGTCTGGGGGTGTTCGTGGACGATAAAATCCGCCAACTGTTCTGGCTTGATCTTGGAAAGATAAGCAAAGTTTTGCGCCTGCGTCATGCTTTTTGAGAGACGCTCCATCACCCGCTTGGCTTCTTCGGGGCCTAAGGATTTATACAGCAGTTCCCTGGCGTATTCCATACCGCCGCTGCTGATATACTGATTGGATTCCATAATGGCAAAGAACTCTTCAAGCACAGCTTGGGCCAGGGGTTTATCGATCGTCTTTGCCGTGGCGATATGTTTGGATATCTCGGTAATGCTGTCAACATCCATGTACGAAAAGATATTGGAAGTAATATCCTCGCCAAGCTGGATCAGCAAAATGGCGATCTTTTCTGACATACTCAGTTCGTCAAACTGTGCTTTTTGCTGTTGTGTGAGTGCCATACCCTCTACCTTTTTTACGCGTTTTGCATCGCGCTTTTTTCCATGTCGTTTTCATCGCGGATCAGCAGTGACAGCAGGTTCGCTACATCTTCGGGGCTTTCTTCGGTAGTTTCTCTGATCTTTTCAAGCACGATTTCATAGCGCATCTCGTCTTCATTGAAATCACCGCTTGCAAGGCCAAGCTGCTCTTCCACTTTTTTCCTCATGTTACCATATTTTTCATTCAAATCGTCATCCTCTTCCTCTTCAATCATCAGTGACGGCCTTGTGGATTCCTCCTCTTTCTCTTTGACTTCAAGCATTTTCTGCGCATACGGTGCGATCACTTTTTTGTAAAATACAAACAGGACTAAAAACGCCAGAATGTATTTGACAAAAGGCATCACGGGCTGGGCGTATTTGTAAAACTGATTGACCTGCTGGGTATAGGGATCGGTTTGCATCTGCTTGGCCGTGGATTTAAATTGAAAATTGGTCACGACCGCCGCGTCGCCGCGTTGCTCGCTGTAGCCTATTGACTGGCGCACCAGACTTTCCATACGCTGCAGTTCATTATCTTCCCGCGGAATGTATTCTATACCGGTTTCACTCTCTTGATACTGCCCGTCCACGACCACCGCCGCGCTGACACGCTCGACCCTGGCGTAGGGACCTTTGGTACTGGTGGTTCTGTTGGAGATTTCGTAATTGGTGGTGATATTGCTTTTTTCATATTTTTCACCCTGTTGGTTTTGCTCAATGCCCTCAACGGGACCTATGTTGCTTACCGCACCCGGAACGCCGCCTACGTCGGGTTCTCCCATACCCTCTTTGCTTTCTTCATTGATCTGCTCACTTCGTACGACGCTGTCGGGGTCAAAAACCTGTTCGGTGGACTCTTGCTGCGAAAAGTCAAACTCCACGTCCACATTGGCCACCACGCGGTCGCTGCCGCCCACTACCGGAGCCAGCACACCCACGATCTTTTGTTCCAGCGCGTTTTCGTAATCTTTTTTATAACGCAGCTGCATTTTGGCTTTATCGCCCGCCTGGGCAAACTCGTCCCCGCCGCCTACGGTTTCGCCGTATTCATTGATGATCTTGACGTTTTCAGCCTTCATCTTGGGCACGGCCGCGGCCACCAGGTTTTTGATCCCGTCCACCTGCTTGTCGGTGATGCGAAACTGCTCATTCATACGCACCACAACCGAAGCCGTGGGGTCCACGCTTTGGCGTACAAAAACCGATTCTTCGGGAAGGGCCAGCTTAACCACGGCTTCTTCCACCGGTGAAAGACTTTCAATCGACTGCGAAAGCTCGCCTTCCAACGCGCGCAGAAATTTTACCTGCTGGTCAAATTCGGTCGCACCGAATTCCTTGGTGTCAAAAAGTTCAAATCCCACATCGCCGTTTTCGGGAATTCCCTGGGAAGCCATATTGATGCGCTGCTGGTGAACCATATCGTCAGGAACGGTAATAACCCCGTCTCGGGGGACTTCATACGGCACGTTGTTTGCTTCAAACTGCTCAATAATCAGCGCCGAATCTTTAGGATCAAGCTTGTCAAATAATACACTGTACTCATTCTTGTCGGATCTGGTACCGGTATAGACGATGACAAAAGCGATAAAAGCGATAACAATCAGCATGGTTGCGACAATAATAATCTTTTGCTGTCTGTTGAGATTATTATACAGTTCAACCAGTTGTGACGCTACCGTTTTTAAATCCATCGACTACCCCAGTAATTGTTCAAACGCCGCGAAGAAGCGGTCGTTTTGCTCACGCTTGCCTATCGTAATGCGAACCGCGTTGAGTCCGTAACTTTTTAGATTTCGTATGATTATACCCTGTTTTAAAAGTGTATCACAAATCCTGCTGCTGTCAAGGCTGTCATCAAAGATGTATGTTATAAAATTGGTATAACTTTCAATATACTCTATGCCCCTGTCTTTGGCAAACGCTTCATACCGCCGCATCTGCGCAAAGTTGTCCGCGATACAGGCCTGCACAAACTCCTCATCTTCCAGCGCGGCAGAAGCTGCGGCCAGTGAAAGCGTGGTGACGTTAAAGGGCGGACGAAGCTTGTACAGCGCATCGATGATCTTTTCATTTGCGATGCCGTATCCCACACGCATTCCCCCAAGACCGTAGGCTTTGGAAAACGTAGCTAAAAAGATGGTATTGGAAAATTTTTGGATCAAATCTTTTGGATCGATGGCGTATCTGCTGTCTTTGTGCGCCGCGTATTCACCGTAGGCCGCGTCAACGACGACAAGCGTATTCTTATCGATCTTTTCCAAAAACGCGTACACCGCATCCTTTTCAATCGCGTCGCCTACGGGGTTGTTTGGCGTGCATAAAAAAATGATATCGGGATTGTGCTTTTGATACAGATCGTAAAACTGCTCCAGATCATGAGCCAGCCCCTGTGTTTTGATCACTTCTATCCCTTTGGTCGCGGCATAAATGCCATACATCGCAAAGGTCACTTCATTGGTCAGGATCGTTTTCTCACCCTTGGCGTGGATCAAAAACTCAATAATCTGGTCGCTGCCGCTTCCGACGATGAGATTGTTTGTATCAACACCGTATTTATCGGCCAGCTTGCCCTTAAGTTCGCCCATCGTATCATCGGGATAGCGATACATCAGATGCGCGTTTTCTTTGACCGCGTCGATTGCTTTTTGACTGCACCCAAAGGGGTTTTCATTGGATGCCAGTTTGATGATATCTTTTGGGTCGATGCCAAACTGGCGTACGACCTCTTCAACGGGCAGACCCGGTTCGTAGGTTTTGATCTTTGCTAACTCTTTGTTAAATTCCATATCCCCTCTTTTATCCGTTTTGTACATATGATCCAAGCCACTTGACGTTGTCTCTTTGTTCTTTTATGACTTCCTGAACATTGGCATCATCGATGTGGCCCTCAAACTCGATATAAAACCAGTATTGAAAGTTGTCGCCGGGACCGAAGGCTTCTTTGTTGGCCGGGCGGCTTTCGATCTTGGTCAGATTGATCTTTCGGTCGTAAAAATATTTCAAAAATTCAAAAAGACTCCCCGCAGCAGCCGGCAGCTTTGCCAGTATCGTGGTTTTGTCATTGCCGCTTGCCTCATTTTGAAAGTTGCTTAAGATAATAAAACGGGTGGTATTGTTATGGTTATCCTCGATATTGTCAAACAGCACGGGCACACTGTACAGATTGGCCCCGATCTTGGAACAGATGGCCGCGCTTTTGGGATCTTGTGCGGCCAGTTTCGCCGCTTTGGCCGTGGAAGAGACCAGTACCAGTTCCACATCTTCAAGCCCGTGTTCATACAAAAAGTCGCGGCACTGTCCAAAAGCGATATCTTTGGAATAGATCTTAGTCACATCCTTGATCGATTCACTCAGGGTGGCAAAACAGTGGTGGATTCCGATCTCGACATCGGCCACGATCTTAAGATCGGTGCTTTCAAGATTATCCAGCGTTTCACCCACAAACCCGTCGCTGTTGTTTTCAATAGGCACCACGGCAAATTTGGCCCGGCCCGCTTCGACGGCTTTAAATACCGAACTGATCGTATTCATGGGCATATACTCGCTGATCGCGCCAAAGCGCCCCTCCGCAGCCTGGTGGGTAAAACTGCCCTCGGGACCCAGATACGCCACGCGTTCGGGGCGTTCTATGTTGCGCGAAGTGGCAAAAAGTTCTAAAAAGATCGCTTCGATCGCGCTGTCGGTAAGAACGCCGTCGTTTTCTTCCTGCAGCCGCTTGATGATCGCTTTTTCGCGTTCGGGCCGATAAATCGATCCGCCCGTTTTGTGCTTCAGCGCGCCCACTTCCTTGACATACTGCATCCGTTTATTCAGCAGCGTTAAAATCTGGCTGTCAACGCTGTCTATTCCGTGTCGTAACTCATCCAGTGATCTCATAACAACTTTCCTATATGTGAAACTACCTTATCGGGTCTCTTTTCTTTGGGTGCGGTTTGGGCGATGGCGGCGTCTTTGACCTTGCCGCTTAGTACCAGCGTGGTGCGCATACCAAGCTCTTTGGCCCCAAAGAGATCGCCTTTCATATCATCGCTGATCATTTCTACCTGCGCAAAATCCGCTGCACCGGTTTTGGCAAGGGCTTTTTCATAAAACAGCGGGGCGGGCTTGCCCACTACGTCATAGCCGCAGTTGCACGCGTACGCTATCATCTGCAGTATCGCGCCGATTCCCGGATAGGTTCTGCCCTCTTTGGCGTAAATGCTGGTTGCGTGCATCCCCACCAGTTTTGCGCCGCCAAGGACGAGTTCAATCATCTGCGCGTACTCCTTGGCGGTGAAATCTTTTTTCATCCCGATCAGTACCGCTTTTGGATCGGTGTAATTTAACCTGTAACCGCTCTCCTGTAAAAGCGTCAGGAACTTTGGATCGCCGTAGGCCGCGACGGTGGTTGGAGGCAAAACCTCCTCAAGCACCATCAGCGGATCGATATAATTTTCTTTGCTGATGGCAAAGCCCAGTTTCCGCATAAAAGCAAAAAACTCATTACTTGGGGTTTTGGTGTTATTAGTTACCAGTACGTAAGGCGTATTATGCGCGTTGAGCCTGTCTATAAACTCAGCAGCCCCGCTAATGGGCTTTTTATCCGCGTCATCGATCAAGGTTCCCTGGATATCGATAAAATACGCCATTTTCATCTCCTAACTGTCCAGATACGGCGCTTCAAGCGCGATCATATCCTCAAAACTCTGGCGGCGGCCGATGAGTTTATCTTTTCCGCCTTCAACCAGCGCGACTTCTGCGGGTTTGGGACGGGTGTTGTAATTGCTGGCCATGGTAAAGCCATACGCCCCCGCACTTCGGATACTGATCAGGTCACCGTGACTCATTGCCGGCATACTGCGCTCTTTGGCAAAAAAGTCTCCGCTTTCACAAACGGGGCCTACAAGCGTGGCCGGGGTTTGGGGCTCCCCTTTTTTGCCCACCGCTTCCACGGCGTGGTACGCGTCATACAGGCTTGGCCGAAGCAGATCGTTCATCGCTCCGTCCACAACCACAAAGCGCTTGTCGCCGCTTTGTTTTTCATACAGTACCTTGGTTAAAAAATACCCCGCGTTTGCCGTTAAAAAGCGGCCGGGTTCGCACACGATCGTCAAATCCTGCTTGCCCATGCTTTGGATAACAGCCTGCGCGTAGGCTTGTGGATCGATAGGCGTTTCATTTTCATAGATCACGCCAAGACCGCCGCCGATATCAAAAAACTTAATTTCAACGCCCACGGCCGCTTTGAGGCTGAGCACCAGATCAGCTACGATCTGGGAAGCTTCCTTAATCGGGGCCAGTTCGGTCAGCTGCGATCCGATATGAAAATGGATTCCTACAGGATCAAGCCACTGACTGTTATGAGCGTGGATATACATCTTTTTAGCCATATCGATCTCTACGCCGAATTTGTTTTCATGCAGCCCCGTTGAAATGTAAGGGTGGGTTTTTGGATCGATGTTTGGGTTGACGCGAATGCTGATGCGCATCTGTTTGCCCGCTTCTTTTGCGATGGCTTCCAAACGATTCATCTCCGCTTCGCTTTCAAGGTTGATCATCAAGATATCAAGATCGATCGCTTCTTTAAGCTCCTCATCACTCTTGCCCACGCCGCTGAAAATGATCTTGTACTTTTTTACGCCCGCTCTCAGGGCTCTGTGTACCTCACCGATACTGACGCAGTCCGCGCCGCTGCCAAGCTTGGCAAAATGGTTGATTACGCTGAGGTTGGAATTGGCTTTGACCGCGTACGCGATCAGCGACTTTTTGCTTGCAAAGGCTTGCTTGAGCTGTTCGTACTGCATCTGCATATGATTAAAATCATACAGATACATAGGGGTTTTGTATTTATCTGCTATTTCGTGTAAATTGACCAATGATAATCTCCAGACACTTTTTTACTTATTTTATCAAAAAAGAGGTTAGTTTGTGATTTTAATCGGTTTAAAAAGATAAAGTGTCATCCCAAACAGGACGACAAGGGGAGTAAGCATCAGCATTTCAGGCGTAGTCCCCGAAGACAGCGTAACCCGAAAAACGCCAAACAAAACGCCCCACACGAATAATGCGGCAACGATACTGACAGTCAGGGCAAAAGAGAGATTGACAAAACGCGAATGCAGCGGCAGCTTCTGAAAAAAGATCAAAATCAAAAACAGTACAAAAAACGGCTGCAGAAGTTTATTGTACAAAATCGCTCTGATCTTTTTGGTATTGACCCCCTGGGTTTGCAGCATCGTCAACGCGCTGAGCGCATCGCGAAGCGAGAAGCCCGTTCCGGCTTCATATACCGATTCTAAAATCTTGGGTTTAAACTCATGCAGCGTGCGGTAATTGTTCAACTGCTTATGCACGACCCTACCCTCTTCAATCGTTTGCAATGTTGCTTGTGGCAAGACCCAGCTGTTATCCTCGAAATACGCCTCCTGTGCCTGTATGATCTGCAGATGCTGCCCGCTGGTTTCAAAGATGCGGACCGACGTGGCCGTTTTTTGCAGCGGCTGCATCTTTTTAAAATACACATAACTGTCATCGTATTTAAAAAACATATCGTTGGTAATAGTAGTCAGCGTCCCGTGGCTTCGAATCTGACCGGCTTTATCCTTGGCGTAGCTGAATTCCGTCATCTGTACAGCCGTCATCAACCCGTACATAATCACAAATACAGTGACAAAAGGAAGCAGTAAATCCTTTTTGCCATACCCCAGCGCGTACAGAGAGACGACGGTATTGGTTTTTACCAGCCGCATCCACGTGGTTAAAAATGCAAAAACCATGCTCAGCTGCCACAGCGTTTCCAGTGCTTCCATGAATTTGAAACTGACATACAAAAGCTGTAGGTTGGAAGCACCCGGCAGCTTTTTAACCGTCAGGATATAATCAAAGGCGACAAAAAACAGCACCAGAGCCGAAAGGATGATAAAAAGATGCTTGGCGTAGAGTTTAAACAGGTAGGCAAACAACATTGTCAATACTTTTGGCGCTGTATTTGGAAGCGACCGCGGAGAGTTCATGGCGGCAAAGTTCCCGGGCGGCAGTGGCCGTGTATTTGATCCAGTCGTCTAAATATTTTTGTTCTGTTTCATTAAAATCATGCAGCACGTGTGAAATGACCTGCGATTTACGTTCGGGCTTGCCGATACCCATGCGTACGCGCAGATACTGGCTACCGATGTGGGCGTCGATACTTTTAAGCCCGTTGTGGCCGCCGTGGCTGCCGCCATGTTTAAACTTCACCGCGCCAAATTTCAAATCCAGATCATCATGAATCACGATAATTCTATCAGGCTTGTAAAAACGGCTGACCGCGGCAATGCTTTTGCCCGAGTCATTCATATACGTTACCGGTTTTAAAAGCAGGATATCATTGTGTTTAAAAAGTTGGCCGAAAAAGGAGGTTTTAAAGTGAGGTGCGGCGTTTAAGGCCATGACCAGGCGGTCGATGACCATAAAGCCGATATTGTGTCTGTGGTTTTCGTATTTCTCTCCGGGGTTGCCCAAACCCGCGATAAGTGTCATTATTTACCTTTAATGACACCGCATACCGCAACGTTTGGCTTATCCATGATACGAACGTTTTCACCAAGATCAAGGTCTCGTACAAGAACCGAATCATTTACATCAAGCTTGTTAACATCAACATCGATGATTTTTGGCATGTTTTCAATAGCGCCTCTGACTTTGAGCCGTTTTTTCGCCTGCAGCAAAACACCTTTGTTTTTAAGACCCACGGGTGTACCGCTTGTTGTTACCGGAACGAGATAATCGCTTTGTACGCCTTCGTTGGCGATACGAAGATCGATATGGTTGATCATATCGGTCACGGGATCAAACTGGTAATCCTGTACTACGACATTGTACTCTTTGCCGCCCACTTTTACGGGAAAATCAAGTTTCTCTTTTTGTTTCATGGTTCTAACAAACTCACCCATAACAAAGGCTGCATTTACGTTTTCTGCATCTTTTGCATAGATGTTAGCTATTAGATAACCATCCCGCCGAAGCTGTTTTGTCGCAGCTTTTTTGGTACTCTCTCTAACAATTCCTTCTAACATATCTATCCTTTTTTGAAATTAAAGCGCAATTATAACAAAATTTTTCTGTTTTTCGTTATTTTTCTTGTTTTTGGCCAATAATTTGCTTAAGGGGTCATATATAACAAAATACAAAAGCAAAGGAATTGCAAATGCCGGTTTCAGTTAGCAAACAGGAAAGCTTAGATTACCACAAACTGCCCACACCGGGTAAGATCGGAGCTTACGTAACCAAATCCTTTACAGGCCGGAAGGATTTGAGCATGGCCTATACCCCGGGAGTTGCACACCCCTGCAAAGAGATAGAAAATTCTCCAATCAAAGCGTATGAATACACCAATAAAGCCAACACCGTCGCCGTGATCACCAACGGCACCGCCGTTCTCGGTCTGGGCGACATCGGCGCTCTGGCTTCCAAGCCGGTAATGGAGGGCAAGTCGGTTCTTTTTAACCGTTTTAGCAGGCTCAACTCTTTTGATATCGAAATCCAGCAAAAAGATGTAGACGCTTTTTGTCATGTGGTCAAGTCCATCAGCTGCGGCTTTGGAGGCATCAATCTGGAAGATATCAAAGCCCCCGAATGCTTTGCCATTGAAAACCGCCTGATCAGCGAGCTTGACATCCCCGTGATGCATGATGACCAGCACGGTACCGCTATCATCACTTCGGCTGCGATGCTCAACGCGTGCGAACTCACGGGCAGAAAGGTAAAAGACCTCAAAGTCGTCATCGTCGGCGCGGGGGCTTCGGCAATCAGCAGTGCGCAGATGTATAAAGCCCTGGGCGTACAAAACATTATCATGATCGACTCCAAAGGCGTTATCTGCAAACAACGAGAGGATTTGAACCAATACAAGCAAAAATTTGCCGTAGACAAAGCGATGAGCAAAAACGATGCGTTTCGAAACGCCGATATGGTGCTTGGCCTTTCCCGTCCGGGAACTTTTGACGCCTCTCACGTGGCACTGATGCATTATGAACCCATCGTATTCACCCTGGCCAATCCCACGCCCGAACTCTTCCCGGATGACGTCAAAGCCGTCCGCGACAAAGCAATCACCGCTACGGGCAGAAGCGATTTTGCCAATCAGGTCAATAACGTCCTTGGATTTCCTTTTATTTTTCGCGGCGCGCTGGATGTGAAAGCCAAAGCGATCAATATGCAGATGAAAAAAGCCGCCGCGCTGGCTCTGGCTGATCTGGCTAAAGAAAAAGTACCCCAAAGCGTATGCGATATTTATGACTCCAAGCTAAGCTTTGGTAAAGAGTACCTCATCCCAACCCCCTTTGATCCGCGACTCATCACTGAAATAAGCGGCGCGGTTGCCCAGGCGGCGGTTGACAGCGGGGCTGCGCGCATCAAACACTTTGATTTGCAAAAATACAAACAGAATCTTCAAAAACTGCATGAAGAAAAAATGGTATAATGGGTGCAAGATAGCAAAGGAGGCAGTATGGGTGCATTGAAACAGGAATTTTTACCCCATTACGTGTATGAAGATTATGTTCAGTGGGAAGGCAGCTGGGAACTGCTGTATGGGGTTCCCTATGCCATGTCGCCTGCTCCGATAAAACAGCATCAGCGAATAAGCGGTGCTATCCAGGCACAACTTTATAACGCGCTGCAAGACTGCGATGCGTGCTACGCGTCGCTGCCTGTTGACTGGAAAATTGCTGAAGATACTATCGTGCAGCCGGATAACCTTGTCATCTGCGAAGATAGCAGCGGAACGTATATCACCAGAACACCGCCTTTGATCTTTGAAGTACTCTCAAAAAGTACCGCTTCCAAAGATGGCGGAGTAAAATTTGAACTTTATGAGCAAGAAGGCGTCAAATGGTATATCATGGCCGATCCCGAAGAGAAGCTTGCCAAAGTGTATGAAAATATTCAGGGCAGATTTGTCAAACGCCTTGACGCGACGGAAGAAACGTTTACGTTTACTATCAACCGGTGTGACATAGCATTTGATTTTGCCAAGCTTTGGCAGTGATCAGCGGTAGGTAAAAGCAATCGCCGCAAAGCAAAAAAGAACTATATAGATAAGCTGCAACATTCTGATTGAAACATGCTTATCTATAAAATCCCAGATACGTTTGAGTAGGCCCATGTCCTACTCATCGTCTTCTTTAAGATCAAAGACACCTTCATCCTCATCTTTGTCATACGCTTTATCACTCTCACCCGTGGAAGAAGCCGATCCCAGCCCCTGCATTTTCAGTTTCATATCTGAGGGGTTGGTCGCGTTTTCAAGGGCTTGTTCTTTATCGATGCGCTTGTCAAAGTACAGATCAAGCAACGCCTGGTCAAAGGTCTGGGTGCCGTAGATATCTTTACCCTCTTCTAAGGCATCAGGGATTTCACTGTCGCGGTTTTCGCTGATAAGCTGCTGGACTCTTGCGGTTTTCAGCAGTATCTCCATCGCCGCGGTTCGTTTGCCATCAATTGTTTTAACAAGCCGCTGAGAAAGCACACCTTCAAGCACGGAAGCCAAGCCTTCACGTATACGGTTTTGTTCCTCTTCGGGAAACATCCCGATCACACGGTTGACCGTTTCTTTGGCATCAAGGGTATGCAGCGTGGAAAAGACCAGGTGGCCGGTTTCTGCGGCGTGCAGGGCGATATCGATCGTTTCCAGATCCCGCATCTCACCTACCAGGATGATATCGGGGTCTTCACGAAGGGCTGCTTTGAGCGCGTTGGCGAAGCTGCGGCTGTCCTGGCCGATGCCTCTTTGATTGATCAGGCAGGATTTATCCCGGTGGACAAATTCGATGGGGTCTTCAAGCGTAATGATATGTTTTTTCTTGTGGCGGTTGATCGCATCGATCATCGCCGCAAGCGTCGTTGATTTACCCGAACCGGTCACACCCGTTACCAGCACGAGGCCGCGGGGCTTTTTGGTCAGATTCTCCACCGCAGTCGGAAAATTGAGGTCTTCAAGGGTCAAAATATCGATAGGGATAATCCGAAGCACGGCAGAGATGCCATCCATCTGGTGAAACATATTGACACGAAAGCGGCTTTTTTCATCCAGTACATAAGAAAAGTCCGCTTCCAGTGTTTCTTTGAACTCATCGTATTTGTGCTCCAGTATCGCTTTGGCCAACTCTTCCATCTCCTCTTTGGTGTAAGCGACCTTGCCCATCTTGGTCAGTTCACCGTTGATCCGGGTACGCGCGATGGCGCCTGCTTTGATATGCAGATCACTGCCGCCAAGTTCAATCATCTTTTTTAAAAGCGCGTTGAGCTTTTTTTGAGCCATCTCCATCTAATCCAACCTTGCAAGCATGTCAGCAAACGAATCTTCAAAGGCTTTGAGACCGTCAGCCAAGAGCTGTTTCCCAAGTTCGTCCACATCGATACCGATATCTGAGAGCTTATCAAAATGCGCTTGTATCATGTCCTCTTTAAGTGGCAGTTTGACTTCGCTGGAAACGTTTTGGATATAGCTTTCAATCGTATCAAGCGGAGCGGTATTAACGCTGTGGGGGGCTAAAAGGTTTTTGATGTAGTAATCGGGACTGAGGTTGTCGCCTTTGACGCCGGTACTGGCAAAAAGCGTTCGCAGGCTTGGGTTTTTAAAACTCTCAACTGTATTGTAGATACGGGCGGCGTTGTAGATACCGGTCAGGGAAGGTTGAATGCCCGCTTTTTCAAGCTTTGCGTCCACGGCTCTGTCAAAACGGCTGACAAACACGCTGATGACGCCGCTAACATCTTCAGAGGAAGCTTTAATCCCCGCATCCATGGCCTGGGCGCATTTCTGGGCCTGCTCGTTGGTAAAAACAAGCGTCGCATTAACGCTGATACCTTCGCTAAGAAGTGTTTTCATTACGTCATAGCCCGCGTCCGTTGCCGGAATCTTGATCATAACGTTTTCATACCCGATGGCCTTGTGCAGGCGCCTGGCTTCCTCAAGCGTAGCCTCTTTGTCGCCGCTTAAAAACGGATCAACCTCGATAGAGATAAAACCGTCGTTGTTATCTTCGTGCAGCGGCTGCAGCGCTTTTGCCGCAAGCTTGATATCTTCTATGGCCAGTGCTTCATATTTGTGCTTTGGTTCCCTGTTTTGAAGACTTGCCAGCTGTTCTTTGTACGCGGGGGAGGAACTGATCGCTTTGGCAAAGATCGCGGGGTTGCTGGTGGCGCCGTTGATGATGTTTTTTTCTATCAGATCGCTGAACTTAGTCTGCAGATACTCTCTTTCGACAAAATCCAGCCAGAGTGAAAAGCCTATTGTTTTATCTACCATGCATCGCCTTTACTTGTTTTAACGTCCATTATAGCAAAACAAAAAGGTTAGTACAAAAACACCTTTTTATCGATATCGGCCCAGGTGGGCTGTTTGGGTTTTTGCCTGTGAGTTAGCATATGATCGATATACTTGGCAAACATATCCGTTTCGATATTGACCCGGCTGCCGGTCTTGTAAGCTTGCATGAGTGTGTTTTCAATAGTATGGGGAATGATCGTGAGGCGAAAGCTGTCACTGTAGACTTCATTGACCGTCAAACTCACGCCGTCTATAGCAATAGAACCCTTGGGTACGATTTGAGAAAGAAAATCCGTCTCTACTTTGATATAAAAATCCACGCCGTTTTCACCGCGTGTGATCTTGGCCACTTCGCCCACGGTATCCACATGGCCCTGCACAAAATGGCCGTCAAAGCGCTCACCCATGCTCATAGCCGGTTC
>CAYUAC010000006.1:0-28570 GCA_964442515.1 uncultured Campylobacterales bacterium
TTGAACCGTTTTAAGGAAACAAATGTTAATAACCAGAGCCAGCGAATACGCCCTGCTTTCGCTTATTGAAATCTCCGGGGCCAGCCGACCGGTAAAAACAGACGGATTAGCCTCCGCCCTTTCGATACCAAAAAGCTTTTTAGCCAAGATTTTGCAGAATCTGGCCAAACACGATATTCTCAAATCTTACAAGGGGGCAAACGGAGGGTTTGTTTTGGCAAAGGAGTTGGAAGATATTACGATCCTGGCAGTGATCAAATCCGTTGAGGGGACCAGCCCTTCGGTATTTGACTGTTCCTCTTCGATTCAAGACTGCCCAAACAGCGCCGCCAGCTGCCGTTTATGGCCTTTTTTAAACAAACTGCAGGGTAAGATCGATACGTTCTTGGATGAACTGACCATGCAAGATTTGATCTAGGGGATTTTTTTGAGAGATAGAATCTTAGGCTTTCTCACTCCCGCTTTAAAAGCGATCGTCGGTCAAAGAGACCTTTCTATCGTCGCTTTTATCATCGCGATTTTAACCATTATTATCGTTCCGCTTCCAAGTGCGGTGCTGGATATGTTTTTGACCCTTTCACTTGCGATCGCGGTGCTTGTGATTATGATCTCAATCTATGTCGAACAGCCGGTCAAACTCACCACGTTTCCGACCATTTTGCTTATTTTCACGCTGTATCGGCTCTCGCTCAATATCGCGACCACCCGGATGATTTTAACCAACGGCCACGAGGGACCCGAAAACGTCAGTGATATTATTTCCAGCTTTGGCGAATTTGTCGTATCGGGTAACTTTGTCATCGGGATCGTCATGTTTTCGATTTTGGTACTGATCAATTTCATGGTCGTTACCAAAGGCGCCACCAGGGTCGCCGAAGTGGCCGCGCGTTTTACGCTGGATTCCATGCCGGGGCGTCAGATGGCCATTGATGCTGATCTCAACGCCGGAATGATCGATGACAAAGAAGCCAAGGTCCGCCGTGAAGAGATCCAGTCTGAGGCAAGCTTTTACGGGGCGATGGACGGGTCGTCCAAATTCGTCAAAGGCGACGCGGTCGCGGGTATTATCATTACGCTGATCAATATCATCGGCGGTATCCTCATCGGCGCGTTTCAGCACGATCTGACGATGGGCCAGAGCGCGGAAACCTACACGGTTTTAACAATCGGCGACGGCCTTGTGTCACAAATCCCCGCACTCATGATTTCAACGGCTACCGGTATCATCATCACCAGAGCCAGCAAAAGCGAAGGGGATTTTGCCAACTCCACCCTCGATCAGCTGGGCAACGACTTCAGGGTACTGTATATCGTGGGCGGCATCTTGCTTTTGTTTTCGATTGTACCGGGTCTGCCCACGTTTTCACTGATGTTTATCGGCCTTATCTTTGTGGGTATGGCATACCTGATACAAAAAAACGCGCAGGGGGACATCTTTGCCCAGTTTGCGCCTAAAAAGGAAAAAGAAAAAGCCCAGCAGGAAGAGATCGAACAAAAACAGCAGGAAAAAACCAAAAAACAGCAGAAAACGCCCGAAGAGGAAGAAAAGGAATTGGAAGATATCTTAAAAGTCGAAATGCTTGAGCTGGATCTGGGCTACCAGCTGATCAAACTGGCCGATGCCAACCAGGGCGGTGACATCCTGGAGCGCATCAAGAGTATGCGGCGCAAGATCGCGGGCGATTACGGCTTTCTTATGCCACAGGTGCGTATCAGAGACAACCTCCAGCTGCCGCCTAATAATTACCAGATTCTGCTCAAAGGCGTCGACATCGGCGGCGGCGAAATCTATCCGGACAAATTCCTGGCCATGAACAGCGGTATGGTCACCCAGGAGATCGAGGGCATCGCGACCAAGGAACCCGCTTTCGGGCTGGACGCGATCTGGATCGAGCCCGAACAAAAAGATGACGCCAGTATCAACGGCTATACCGTCGTCGATCCGGCCACGGTGGTATCAACGCACATGAGCGAACTGGTCAAAAAACACTCCGAAGAACTGCTGACGCGCCAGGAAGTGCAGACGCTGCTGGAATCGGCAAAGAAAGATTATCAGGTAGTGGTAGACGATGCGATGAAAGTAGCCAGTACGGGACTGATCCAGCGGGTACTCAAAGCCCTGCTGCATGAGCGCATCCCCGTTAAAGACCTGGTGACCATCTTAGAGACCATCGCGGATGTGGCCGAAGTGACCAAAAGCGTGGATTTTATCACCGAACAGGTCCGCGCGCGCCTGGCCAGGGTGATTTCCAACCTTTACAAGGATGAAAACGGCGTGGTCAAACTGGTCACACTGGAGACAGGCAGCGAGCAGTTTTTGCTTGACAAGGTCAAGGAACAAGACGGCGTACGAAACCTGCTTTTAAGCGTGGGCCAGATCAACAACCTGGTCCAGGAGGTCAGCAGCGCGGCTGAAAACGTCCTCTCTCAGGGCGTGGCTCCCGTGGTTCTTATCGTCGATCCGCTGCTGCGAAAATCGCTCAGTGACATTTTTGAGCGTTTTGGGCTGGAAGTAGTGACGCTTTCTCACGCCGAGATCGATTCCAGCGTACAGTTTGAAGTCCTTGGTAATATCGAAATCAATTTTAATCAAAACAATACCCAACAGCAATAAAAGGACACCATATGAAACTTTTTCATCTTTCTCATATCGATCTGGACGGCTACGGCTGCCAGTATCTGACCAGTCAGGTTTTTCAAGATACCGCTTACTACAATGCCAACTACGGCCCCGAAGTCAAAGCCAGACTTAAAGAAATATTTCAAGATATCGACGCAGACGATTGTCAGGAGTGTATGATCTTAATTACTGACCTCAACCTCAGCGTCAGTGAATGCAACTATATTGAAAACCAGATTGAAAAATCTCACAAAACCATCACGCCCAAGCTTCTTGATCACCATATCACGGGAAAAGACAGTGATGAGCGTTTTGACTGGTACTTTCTTGACACAAGCCGCAGCGCCACCAAAATCACGCATGATTTTTTGCATGAAAACTACCGGGATATGTGCGCCCACAGCAGACTGGTACAAGCAATCAACGCTATTGATATCTGGATCAAAGATGACGCGCTTTTTGAATTTGGCAAGGTTTGTATGGGCATGGTCGAAGGTGCCAGGGAGTACAACAGGATCGTTTTTCCCACCAGAGACAGGCAGTATAAATTCCACCTCATCGCCCAGGCGGCGACCTTTTTGGACAAGGGCGCGATCGCGCTGGATGAAGCGGGCTTTTTTATCAAGAAAACATATTTCTTAAACGGCAAAAACGATATCCTGGACAACCTGGTCGCTGACGGGGTCGTCGCTTTGCTTACAGAAAACAAAGAGAGCATGAGTATTACCTACAACGGATATAAAGGAATTTTGGGATACGGTATCGGCAAATCCTCCGTCATCGGCAACGCCTTTTTGGTCCAAAACCCCGAATACAACTTTTATATGGATGTCAGTTTCAGGGGTAAAGTCAGCATCAGGGGCAACGGAACGACTGATGTAAGCCAGATGGCACAAAAGCTTTTTGGAGGAGGCGGCCACCCCAACGCAAGCGGCGGCAAGATAGAAAAATTCAAAGAAAGTTTTGTTTATGACGATATAAAGAAACAGATAGAAGATATCATGACTGCAAAAGCGTGATGTTAAGCTGCTTTGAATGCGTCGGTGACTATAATCACTTTAGCTTATAAATCAAACGGAGAGCCAGATGAAACGACCGCAGCCAAGAGAAAATGAAAAGATGATGAAAGAAAATGATTTCATTGTCTCCAAAACCGATACAAAAGGCAAAATCACCTACGGCAATGAAATCTTTATCCAAATGTCGGGCTACAGCGAGGAAGAACTGCTGGGAGCGCCGCACAACATTCTGCGCCACCCGGATATGCCCCGGATCATTTTTAAGCTGCTGTGGGATTATATTCAGAGAAAAGATGAAATCTTTGCCTATGTCAAAAACCTCTGCAAAGACGGCAGCTACTACTGGGTCAATGCCAACGTTACCGCGTCGCTGGATGAACAGGGCCGCATCATCGGGTACTATTCGGTACGCAGAAAGCCAAACCCAAAAGCGCTGGAAGTGATCAAACCGCTGTATGCCCAACTGCTGCAGGAAGAAAAAAGAGGCGGAATGGAGGCTTCTTTAAAACTGCTGCAAAGCAAACTTGAGCAACAGGGAGTGGGTTATGACGAATTTATCGCAAACCTTCAACAGCTCTAAATCACTGCTGCTGTTTTTAAGTGCGGCAGGGGCCGGCCTTTATCTGCTTTTTACCGCGCAGCTGATTGCGGGCACCGTTATGATTATACTTGTGCTGATTGCCGCTTTTTTACCCTCCGGAGGCGGTGGAAATTATAAAAACGATACGCTTGAACAGGAGATCATAGAGGTTGTAGACAGTGCGCAAAAAGGCGGTCTTGAGGGCAGAATCATCCATATCCCCCATGATCACCCCCTCCAGCACGCGGCGTGGAGTATCAACAATCTGCTCGATCAGGTTGAAGCGTTTATGCGAGAAACCACCACCGCGATCAAAGCCGCAAGTGACGGCAAAACCTACAGAAGGATGCAGCACAAAGGCTTAAAAGGCAGTTTTGCCGCAACCTGCGAACCGATCAACAACGCCGTTGAAGCCATCGCCTACAGTCAAAAAGCAAGCTACAGCAGCGATCTTAAAGCCATCTTCGAAGACAACAGCGGCGGCATCGCCAAAGGTTTCAGAATCGTCCAGGATGATTTGACCAACAACAGCCAGGCTTTGCAGCAGATTGTGCAGCTGTCCGAGGATACGGCCGGTAATTCGCAAAAGGGTTTGCACTCGGTAGAAAACATCAGCAGCAATCTCAATGAACTGATCGAACTGATCGCAAACAATAACGATTCGATTATTTCGCTCAATGAACGCAGCGGCGAAATCACGTCGGTGGTGAATCTGATCAAGGATATCGCCGATCAAACCGGTCTGCTGGCACTCAACGCCGCCATCGAAGCCGCCAGAGCAGGCGAAAGCGGCCGGGGCTTTGCCGTCGTGGCCGATGAAGTCAAAAAGCTGGCAGAACGCACCCAGAAAGCCACTTCTGAAATCAATATCGCCATCCAGACCCTGCAGCAGGAAAGTTCCGAAATCCAGAGCAACTCCGAACAGATCAACAACCTGGCAAACCACTCAAGCGATGACGTGCACACCTTTAAAGACAGTCTGCAAACCTTTAACGACGATGCGCAGCAAACCGCGGGCAGCGCGCAGACGGTTTTGGCAAAGCTGTACGCTTCGCTGCTTAAAATCGATCATATGCTTTTTAAGACAAACGCTTATGATGACGTGTTGCTGGAAAAGGAGAAAGACAGCCTGCAAAGTGCCGATGAGTGCCGTCTGAATACCTGGTACAAAGGCGAAGCCAAAGAGCAGTTTGGCTGTACACAGGCGTATAAAACTCTGGATAAGCCGCACAGGCAGGTCCATGAGTACGCGTTGAAAAACCTGGAATACGCCAAAAACAAACAGGCGTTGAATCCCCAAAACAAACATATTATTATCGATAACTTCAAAAAAATGGAAGAAGCCAGCGACGAAGTCTTTTCACTGCTGCATGAAATGGTCGAACAAAGGTGCTAAGAGCCTCCTTTGTTTAAACCGCGTTGAATCCTGAACTCTCTTTTTCTTTTAAAGCACCCTGTTTTATCTTTGTTATTAACTATATTTATATGAGTTGATTTTTGCTTCAAAAGCCCTGTTTTTCTAGTTTTGCGGGTCTTTTTTTGGTATTATTTAAACAAAACATGAACAAAGGATCGCACTATGAAAAAAGCAGTCGTACTTTCAGCTGTCGCTGCTCTTGGCATCAATGCCGCAGCAGCCACCACCGAGCAGCTGCAAAAGCAGATCGAAGAGTTAAAAACCCAGATCGAGCAGATGCAGGAAAGCAGACAGGACGATCAGAAAGATTTCAAGCGTCTCAAAAGCAGCTTCAACGAGGTCAAAGCCCACGACGCGGGGGACAACATCAAATTCGGCGTGGACTTGAGAACCAGTTATGATTATGTCAATTACGATGTTGACGGTCAGGATGATACCGATAACAGCATACTCAGCAACCGCTTACTGCTTACTATGGCACAACAGCCTACCGATAACCTGATCTTTAAGGGTGCCCTTGCCATGAACAAAGTGTTTGGCCACAATAATGTTATAGCATCTAATTCACTTCAAAATTATGACTGGTTCAGCACCACCACCCCTTCTGATGATACGTTACGGGTCAGAGAAGCGTATTTTGTCTATTTCGGGGAACTGGGTGAAGTTGATTACACGGCAAGCTTTGGTAGAAGACCTTCACTCAACGGCCTGGCCGGCAACCTCAGAGAAGACGACCCCGCCGCTTCACCGCTGGCACACAATATCAATATGCAGTTTGACGGCGCTTCGTTCAATTTCAAGATGGAAGAATTAACCGATATCCCGGGATTTGCCATGAAACTTTGCCTTGGTCGTGGCTATTCCAATGCAAACGCCAAATACGTGTATTCCCCTGAAAGTATGTCTAAGGGAACTCCTAGTGACGTGCAAGATTCATATTCTGAAAATGATGATGCAAGCAACATGGATATGGTCGGTATTATTTCCAAACTGTATGATGACGGCAAATACAGTACTACACTGAACCTGTTCTATGCCACTAACTTACTTGGCATTAATGATCCTGCTAACTTCCATTCCGGATTCAAAGATGTCGGTAATATGACCGGCGGCGCGCTGACATTTATGGCTGACGGCATCGGCGACAGCTTCTTTGGCTTCTGGGCCAATACCAAAGTCTTTGCGTCAGCTGCATTTAGCAACACTGATCCTAAAGATGGAGAAGTCATGCTAGGCAAACAAGACAGTGAAACAGGCCACTCTTTCTACGCCGGTATCCAAATGCCTGATCTGCTGACTGATGACGGCAGACTCGGTTTTGAGTACAACTACGGCAGCAAATACTGGAGAAGCTTTACCTACGGTGAAGATACGATGATCGGTTCCAAGCTTGCCGCGCGCGGCAACGCGTACGAAGCGTACTGGACCAAACCGTTGATAGGAGAAAATGTTGACATGCAGCTGCGTTATACTTACATTGACTATGATTACAGCGGCAGTCAAATGTTCTTTGGCGCAAGTGGTACACCTTCTGATGATCCCACAATCGATGCGGCTTCCAACCTCAGAGCCTACATCCGCTACCGATACTAAACACTTCTTTGCGGGGCTTTGCCCCGCGCCTACTCTATTTTTAAAAGCAGTTTATCAAACACTCTTGTTGAACACAGCCTTTTGACAAAAGCCAAAATCGCGGCGGCTTTGGTGATATAGTAGCGGGGTTGTATCTTTCTTTTTTGCATGATATTTATTATCTGCCCGGCAGCTTCCGGGCTGCTTAGCGTCCAGATATCACCGCTGTCTTTGGCATGGAGACGTTTGGCGACTTTCTTGCTGTACGCTTGCGCGTAATCGCTGTTTTTTTGATCGATATTTGCTTCAAACATTTCCATAGCGTTGTGGCGGAACCTGCTTTGCACGGGTCCCGTATTGATCGTGGCAACCTGCACGCCGCTGCCTGCCAGTTCCAGACGCAGCGTATCGCTCAATCCTTCCACAGCGTATTTGCTGGCATTGTACGCTCCCCTGTAAGCCAGGCTCACCAGTCCCAGAATAGAACCGTGCTGCAAAATTTTTCCGCCGCTTTTTTGGGCCTTCATATACGCCGCCGCCTTCTGAGTGATGTAAAAAAGCCCGAACACGTTGGTTTCAAACTGCTGCCTAAGCACTGCCACGCTGACATCTTCCAGCGCTCCGGGCTGTCCGTAGCCGGCGTTGTTAAACACCACATCCAGACCCACTCCCTGCTGCTTTAAATCCGCAAACATCGCATCGACTTTGCCCCGGTGCGTAACATCCAGGATATACACCACACACCCCAGATCCTGCAGCTTTGTGACATCCTGTTCTTTTCGCACCACCGCAAAAACGCCGTGTCCGCTTTGGCGCAGCTGCTTTGCGCACGCAAACCCGATACCGCTGGAACATCCCGTGATCAATACATTCATCAAAACCGCACTCCCATACACTCTTGCTGCAGATACGTCCTGTCATTTCTCAAAGACGGCCAAAAGGGAAAGCTTCTGCACTGGGCCGGTCTGGCTTCGTAGATACTGCATGTTTTGGTATCCGTGTCAAAAAAGATACAGCGGTAATTCTCTTCTGCCAGCTTGACCTCTGCCAGGCTGTAGCCAAAAACGATCTTTCTGGCATACTCGTATTTGACCTGTTCTTTGCTGATGCCAAGATACGAAGCGATCGCTTTCATCTCTTTGGCGTCTACCCGGACGTTGCCGCTTTGGCCCGTGCAGCATTTTCCGCCGCACTGCGCACACGCGCCGGGATCAAAAACAAAGTCAAACCCCTTTTGTGTTATCAACCCATATTCCATATTATAACTTTCATTAACTATTTTTAAGTAAAATTATACACAAATTTCCTCCCTTAGGATGACGTATGTTTGATAAATTTTTACGATTTTTTCTTGTAAACGCCAGGCTCAATTATCTGCTTTTTGTTCTGATCTTCGCCCTTGGCGTGTACGCTTATATCAATACCCCAAAAGAGATTTTTCCCACCTTTGAACTGGACAAGATTTCAGTCAGCGGCAGCTACAGCGGTGCCAGCGTGGATATCTTGGACAAGATGGCCGTCAGCGAGTTAGAAGATGATTTTAAAAGCATTGACGGAATCGTGGAGATGAATACCGAAATCAGCCCCGGACGCTTCAGCATCGTCATGGAACTGCAAAAGGGAAAAAACCGCTACAATATCGCCGATAAGGTCAAAGACGCCGTCGCGCTGAACAAAAGCGATCTGCCAAGTGACATGGATGAACCCACCGTGCGCGTCATCGAATCCAGCCGCAACCTGATGGATATCACCCTGCTTTCAAAAAACAAAGACACTACAGAACTCAAAACGATGGCCAAAGAGCTTGAAAGCCGGCTGATGGGAATCAACAATATCGCCGAAGTCACCATCTACGGCGACAGTGATATGCATTACGAAGTCCTGCTGCACGATGGCAGGATCAACGCGCTGGGCCTTAATAAGCAAAACGTCATCGATGCCGTAAGCTCACTTTCTTATACCTTTCCCGTGGGCAAGATCGAAGACAGCAGCACCAAGCACTACTACGTCTCAACCGACAACGGTCCCAAAACGGCCAAGGCTTTTGAGGATTCGGTTATCACCGTAGGAGGCAAAAAACTCAAAGTCGGCCAGGTCGCTCAAATCCAAAAACGGTACGAGGACGCTTCTACCCTCTTTAGCGTAGACGGCAAGCAGGCGATGAACGTGGTTGTAAAGCAGGATGAAGACGGCAACGCGATTGAGATCGACAAAAACATCCAGGCTCTGGTAGCCCAGCTGAATAAAAACAAAGAGGGCATAGAATATCTGATCAAAGACAATGACAGCGAACGCATCAAAGACAGGCTCAAT
The DNA here is from genome assembly GCA_964442515.1 of uncultured Campylobacterales bacterium. Classification (GTDB taxonomy): domain Bacteria; phylum Campylobacterota; class Campylobacteria; order Campylobacterales; family Sulfurovaceae; genus TCS-49. The sequence goes on from CAYUAC010000006.1 coordinate 9,522, forward strand.
ATCGTGATTTCCAATATCCTGCTTGGCATTATCCTGATCACGCTTTTAGTGATGCTGCTTGTCAACGTCCGGCTGGCGCTGATTATTGCCATCGGTATTCCCACCTCTTTCGTGATCGGGGCGCTGTATTTTTATCTCAGCGGCTACACGATCAACATGGTTTCGCTGGTTGGGGTGCTTATCGCCCTTGGTATTATCGTCGATGACGCGATCGTGGTCAGTGAAAATATCCAGCAGCACTTAGAAGAGGGTTACGGTCCCAAAGACGCCGCACTGCTTGGGGCCAAGGATATGTTCAAACCCGTCACCCTGGCCACCTTTACCACACTGTTTTCTTTTATCCCCATCCTTATGATCAGCGGCACGCTCGGCGAAGTGATCAAACTCATCCCGATCGCGTTTTCAGCCCTGGTGATCGCCTCGCTGATCGAATCGTTTGTCTTTTTACCCATCCACGCATCACACATTCTTAAAAACAAAAGCAGAGTGCTTTCCTGGGCAAAAATCAACGAACTCTACAGTAAAGTCATTCACCTGCACGTCCGTTACAAAAAGACGTTTTTGCTTGTATTTATCATCATGGTCCCTGTTTTGACCCTCACGGCGATCAAGTCTTCCAAGTTTCAAATGTTTCCCAGCTTTGACGCCAGCAGCGTCAATATCACGATCAAGCATGATGTCAATACCAAAGTCGAAGAAACCTTTGAAACCGTCAGCAAGATCGAAAAAGACCTGCTGGGCCTCAAAGATGAGTATGCTATCGATTCGGTCTCCTCGGTTGCGGGATACAGACGAAACCAGTCCGGGGAGGGCGAAAGTTACCCCTATGTTTCCTTTATTACTATCGAATTGCACAAGCTCAAACCCGATAACTTCGTTGACAAATACATTACACCCTATCTGAGTTTTTACTATGATGAAAAGGGTCGCAGCAGGGAGATGAAAAGTCAGGAAATATCACGGCAGCTGCGCTCATTTTTGGAAGAGAAAAATTACAAAGACAACTTTAACTTAAAAGAGATAAGCGTCTTAGAACGGCGTGTGGGTCCTGTAAAAACGGATGTACAGATCGGTCTGTCCCACGCAAACACACAGCTGCTTTCAGAAAAGCTGGACGAACTCAAAGGCAAAATCAGCAAGCTAGAGGGGATCAAATCCGTCACCGACAACGCGACGCTTGGCGTAGATGAAATCAAACTCAAAGTCAACGAATACGGTCAGAAGCTGGGTATCACCGAAGAGTTTTTAGGCTCGTTTTTAGTCAATTCATACCTCAACAGGCAGATCGCGACCAGCTTTGACAGCGATGATATGCTTGAGATTAAAACCGAAAGTATGTACAAAGATGATTTTAACCGCTTCAAGCGGTTTCGCATTCCTCTTGACGATGGCCGCTACGTACGTCTGGAAGAGGTAGCGCAACTGAAAGTAAAACACAACTTTGAAAAGATCGAAAAGGATATGGGCAAGGTCAACTTCTACGTCTACGCCAACGTCGATACCGACACGATTACGGCAACAGAAGTCCTCGATGCCATCAGACCCTACCTGCAGCAGCTGCAACAGGAGGGGATTGAACTGAATATGAAAGGCGAGCAGGAGAAAAAGCAGGATCTTAAAAACGATATGCTAAGCGCCTCTTCCCTGTCAATCATGCTCATTCTCATTGCGATGCTGTATATGTTCAACTCTTTCAAGCAGGCCTTTATCGTGATGAGCGTTATCCCCTTTTCGCTGCTTGGTATGCTGATTGGCCACATGATTATGGGAATGAATCTGACCATGCCCTCAATCATCGGTACTCTGGGCTTAGCAGGGGTTGTGATCAATGACGGCATCATTATGATGAACTATCTGCGCCGCTCCAAAACACTGGAAGAGATGTTTGACAATGCCAAAAGACGTTTCCGTCCCATTATTCTGACCACGCTGACCACGCTGATCGGACTGTCTTCGCTGATCTTTTTCCCCACCGGACAGGCAGCGATCTTTCAACCCATGGCTGTGGCCCTTGGCTTTGGTCTGGCGTGGGGAACGGTGCTGAATCTGCTGTATCTGCCCGCCCTGTTTGCGCTGACGCATAAGCTCAAATAAAGAGCATATCTATTCTAAGATAAACTCTTTATATTCAGCGCTTCTGGTATTTGCAAGGGGTTTATTGGAAAGCGCCCGTACGGTATAAACAAAAGAAAGCTTGGGTTCTTCGGTGGTGTTTTCTCCCGCCGCGTGCAGTAACTTGGCGTGAAACAGTACCACATCGCCCTGCTTCAGTTCATAATGCACCCGTTTTTTTATCAACTCTTGATTGATTGCCAAGTCTTCTCTGAAGCGTTTGTTTTCGTCAAAGCGGCGGGGGTCAAGCTCCATTGTATGGCTGCCGGGGATAAACTCCAGTACGCCGTTTTCCCGCGTTTCGCTGCCAAGGGCCAGCCATACGCTGATAAGATCACTGTTTTGATAAGACCAAAAGCGTATATCCTGATGCCACTCGGTTCGCGAGGTACGCGAGGACATTTTGGTCATAATGGAGTTGTGGTGGGCTGTGATCAGTACCGGGCTTTGGCCAAGCAGCTGGCGCAAAACGGGTCTGATTTTGCGTTCGCGCATCCATTTGGCAAAGACCTCATCGCGGTCATACACCTGCCGAAGCCTGCGAAGCACGGGTTTGCCGTCAATGCCCAGATACGCCTGTTCACTTTCATAGGGTTCTTCCATCGCCTGCATATGCTCTTTTGTTTTTTGGACGATATCTTCACACACCTGCCCCTTGGCAAATCCGGGCAGCAGCAAAAATCCTTTATCGTCAAACTCTTTGATCTGTTCTTCACTCAGACGCATTTTCACGCGCTCCTTTGGAATATTTTTCATGCAAAATCGCACACATTTTCAACCCGTACAGATAAATGATCCAGGAAACATACAGCCACAAAAAGAAAAACAGCACCATACTAAAAGAGCCGTACAAGGACGTATACGCTTTGTTATACATCACGTAGTAGATATAAACGCTTTTGCCGATATACCATACCAGTGAACTGACAAAGGAACTGATAAAGACCGCTTTGTATAAAATCGTTTCACTGGTGGAAATCTTGTAGGCTACAAAAAAGGTCGCCCACACGATCAGATAGGGCAGCACAAAAGACAGATCAAAGCCCGTATAATCCCCAAACACCGCGGACAGGTAAAACGATACGCCAAGAGCGATTGGCATCAGGGTCATAAAGGTCCAGTACGTAGAGAGCATATTCCAGATGCTTTTTTTCCTGACCTTAAAAATCTTTGCGACCACGTATTCGTAATTGTCAAAAAACATCGCAGTGGCAAACAGCGCGTAGATCAGTCCGAAAATCCCCATCGTTGAGGAGTTTTCTAAAAACATGTCGATATAGACGCCAAGCTGTTCATTTTTCACCGGAATCACGTTTTGCAGTAAAAACTGCTCAATCTGGCCGTAATACTGTTCAAAGCTGGGCAGTGACGTGGCGATGGAAAACCCGATCATCATCAAAGGCACGATCGAAAAGATCGTGTAAAAACTCAGGCTGGAGGCAAAATAGGTCAGTTCATCTTCAAACAGCTTGAGAATAAACCTCCAGATTTTGTCTTTCATCAAAGCCCCATTTTACCCGGATTGAGTATCCCTTTTGGATCAAAAGCGTGTTTGATACGGCGAAACAGTTCCATCTCGGCGTCACTGAAGGCTAAGGGCATAAACTCGGCCTTAGCCAGGCCGATGCCGTGTTCACCGCTGAGGGTACCTTCTAACTCCACCGTTTTTTTAAAAATTTCTTCGATGGCTTTATGCCCGGCTTCAAGCTGGGCCGGGTCGCTTGCGTCTTTGACCATGACGTTGGTGTGGACGTTGCCATCGCCTGTATGGCCAAAACACGGCACGTTTACGTCGTATTTATCCGCCACGGCGTATATGGCTTCCAGCAGCGCCGGCAGTTTGCTTCTTGGAACGGTGATATCTTCGTTGAGCTTTTTATTGCCATACACTGAGAGGCTGGGGCTGACGTTTCGCCTGGCAAACCAGATATCGTTTGCCTGACTCTCATCCCCGGCGATTGTAAACTCGCTGCAGCCGTTATTGTCAAAAGAAGTTTTGATAATGTCAAGCTGGGCGTCTAACTCTTCTTCACTGTTGCCGTCCACATCGGTGATAAGTATCGCGCCGGCATCTTGTGGCAAGCCTTTGTGAAATTTTTCTTCCACCGCCTGAATGCTGAGGCGGTCCAAAAACTCCATCGCCACGGGGGTGACGCCTGCAGCCATCGTTTTATACACCGCATCCATCGCGCTGTGTACGTTAGGAAAGATCCCCATCGCCGTTTTTTTCATCTGTGGCTTGGCGATAAGCTTGAGCGTAATCTCGGTAATCACCGCAAGCGAGCCTTCGCTGGCAGTCAGGATGCCTGCGATATTAAAACCCGCGACATCCTTGATCGTTTTCTTGCCCGCACGGATGATTTCACCGCTTGGCAGCACCGCGCGCAGAGCCATGACGTAATCTTTGGTGATCCCGTACTTGGCCGCGCGCATCCCGCCCGCGTTTTCACTGACGTTGCCGCCGATAGTGGAATACTCCTGGCTGGCCGGATCGGGCGGATAAAACAGACCGACCTCTTCTACGGCCTTTTGCAGCTCCATATTGATCACGCCCGGCTGCACGCGCGCCACCATGTTTTGCATATCGATTTCCAGAATCTGATTCATATGCTTTTGCATCGCCAGTACGATCCCGCCGCTTTTTGGCAGACTGCCGCCGGTAAATCCGCTTCCGGCTCCCCTGGTAGTCACGTAGATACCGTGTTCGTTGCAATAAGCAAGCACCTTTGCAACATCGTCTTCATCTCTTGGAAACACCACCGCTTCGGGAGCAAACTTCATGCGCGTAGCGTCATAGCTGTACGCGATCAGGTGGGCTTTGTCACAAAGCACGTTTTCTTCACCCGTGATTTGTTGCAAATTGACAATATCGTTACTGGTCATCTTTGCTTCCTAGTAAATGCAGGTAATATTTGTCGTAATTATCTTCGTACACATTTTCCTCACCCAGCACCTCCTGACGGAACAGATCATAAAACGCGACAAAAAGCGTACCCAGATCAGACCCGGGTTTTTGCAACTGCATATAAAAAGGCATCATCCGCTTGTCGCCGCTGTTGATGGGTTCAACAGAGAGGATTTCAAAACTGTTGACATCGATAAAATACCCCATATCCGCCGTTACAAGATAGATCAGACCGATAGCGTTTTGGTTGCAGTACTCTTGCAGTATACGCCTGTTTGGCAGTTCGCGGCCTTCATTCATTAGCGTAAAAGCAAGCAGATCGGGATTGACAAAATCAATATCCCCGTAACGTTCCTGCGCACGCTTAAACGTCGACTCGTTTGGTACAATCAGCAAACTTCTGTTGTACAGATACCCCATGATCACCTTATCCCCGACAGCCGGTTTTGTGGCGATTGCGGGAAGTTTGGGGTTTTTGACCATTTTAGAATCCACGATTTTGGCCGTATTGCCCCCGGTTGCCACAATCGCGGCGACGATGGCTTTATTATCCTCGGCGTAGGTGTGGATAACAACGCCGCTGATACCTTTGACATACTCTTTGTTTAAAATAACCTGCTTGCCTTTTACTTCCTTTACGGTCGTATTGCTTGCCTGCACCGCAAATAAAGACGCAGCAGCGAAAAACAGCGAAATAAGAACTCTCATTATCTTTTTGCCCTTTATAAATTGGCAAAACCTCCGATTATACGGTAGCTTTTGCATTGTTTTTAATGCAGATATTATAGCACAATTGCTATAATTGCAACTTGATCACACAAAACAGGATTTTTCATGCGCTTGGTACTTTTTATATTCATAATTTCAACATTTTTAACCGCCGATACCATCAAAAGCGGCTACTGGGAAAAGGGACAGACACTTTTAACATTTTTTGAAGAATTTAACATTCCGCAAAAACTGTATTACAGCCTCCCCCAAAAGGATCAGGAATCAGCCGCATCGATTCAGTCGGGTACACGCTATTTTGTCGCCAAGGATGACAACGACCGTGTAACGCAGCTTTTGCTCCCTATCAGTGATGAATTGCAAATCCGGGTTTATTTCAAAGATGATAAATACCACTTCACCACTACGCCGATTTCATACACCACAATGCAAGACACCTTTGTGATCACTCTGGAAAACTCGCCCTATTACGATATTGTCAAACACACCGGTCTTAAAGAGCTGGCCGATGAGTTTGTGGCCATTTTCAAACACAGTATTAATTTTTCCAGAAATATTCGAAAGGGTGACAAACTCGTCATCAGCTACAAACAGAATATGCGCCTTGGCAAACCCCACGGCAAACCCGAAATCAAAATGGCGATGATTGAAACCAACAAACGCCCCCATTACCTGATCAACTACAATGACCGCTATTATAATAAAGAGGGAACCGAGGTTCAGGGATTTCGTATTATACGGCCCGTAGCCGCGGCGCATTCCTGGATCAGTTCGCATTACAGTAAAAAGCGGTGGCACCCGATATTAAAACGCTACAGGGCGCACCTGGGCGTCGATTTTGCGGCCAATTCCGGGACCCGCATCAAGGCCGCGGCTTCCGGCAGAGTCGTTTTCAAAGGACGCAAAGGCGGCTACGGCAATACAATAATCATCGATCACGGCAACGGGTTTCGCACGCTGTATGGGCATATGAAAGGTTTTAGAAGCGGTATCTACAACGGCAAACGCGTTTACGCGGGCCACACTATCGGCTATGTGGGATCAACGGGACTGAGTACCGGACCGCACCTGCATCTGGAACTGCAGCGAAGAGGCCAGCGCATCAACCCGCTCAACGTCGTCAAGGTCGCAACAGACAAACTCAGCGGCGAGGAAAAAAAGCGTTTTAACGCGCACCTGCAAACCCAGATTGAAACCATCAATCAAGCCGTAGCGGCAAACAGAACTCCGGATAAGATCGAAATCCTGCCCGATTCGCAGCAAACCACGCTTGTTGCCCAGCACCAAAACAGCGAGCAGAATCTTTAATCGCCGTAACGGTTTTTAATCGCTACAAACGCATCGAAATTTTCTAAAAACAGATCGGTAAGACGGGGATCAAAATGACGGGCCCGTTCCTGTGAAATAAGGGCTCTGATCTTTTCCAGCGGCCACGCTTTCTTGTACACCCTGTCATGAGCCAGCGCATCAAAAACATCCACGATAGCCGTGATGCGCCCAAAGATATGGATTTCTTCTTCCTTCAAGCCCCGGGGGTATCCGCTGCCGTCATACTTTTCATGGTGTTCATGGGCAACAATCGCGGCCGTTTGCAGCAGTCTTCTGTCGGAATCTTTTAAGATATTATGGCCGATAGTGGTATGTTCCTGGATTGTCAAAAACTCCTCATCGCTCAGTTTTCCGGGCTTGAGCAAGATCGCATCGGCGATACCGACTTTGCCGATATCATGCATCGGCGAAGCGTTTTTGAGCAGATCGGCGTCATCTTCACTGAGGCCCGCAAGCTTGGCAAGCAGATACGAATACGCCGCAACGCGCTTAACGTGTTCGCCTGTTTCCCTGCTTCTGGTTTCCCCGATTTCACCCATTTTATAGATCACTTCGCGCTGGGTTTTTTCAATCTCCCGGTGCAGCAAAACCACTTCGGTGATATCGCTTCTGATAGCCATGTACTCCAGATTGTGACCGTCATTGTTTTTGATGGGGTAAATAACGGATTTGACCACGTACTCACTGCCGTCTTTGCGGCGGTTTTTCAGTGTTCCCGACCAGGTGCGTCCGGCTGTGATGGTTTCCCACATCTGCCGGTACAATCCGTCCGTGGTCTCTTCATGCTTAATGATGCGGTGGGTTTTTCCAATCACTTCGTCGCGCCCGTATCCCGTTATTTCGTAAAAGCGGTCATTGGCATAGACGATATTGCCCTGTGTATCGGTTCGCGAAATGATCGTTCCCGCATCAAGGGCTTTTTCATACTCCTTTGAAAGATTGACTACCTCTTTAAACGTTTTATTGGTAATATTCAAACGTTTTTGCAGATTGTTTTTAAAATTTTCCAGCTGCGTTATATCGGTACGGATGCCGATATATTCGCTGATTTGGCCGTGGGCGTTTAAAATCGGTTTGATAATGGTTTCAACAACGTAGTGATCCCCGTTTTTGCGCCTGTTTTTCACCACGCCGCGCCAAATCTTTTTCGCCTGGATCGTTTCCCACATATCGGCAAACGCTTCTTTTGGCATATCCGGATGACGCACGATATTGTGGGCTTTGCCAAGCAGTTCCTCCTGGCTGTAGCCTGAGATTTGACAAAACGCTTTATTGGCGTAGGTAATAATCCCTTTCGTGTCGGTTTTTGAAACGATAGTGCTTTCATCGATCGCTTCTTTATACTCATTGAGCAGTTTCTCGCCGCTTTCGCGCTGCCTTCTTTGTTCCAACAGCTTTGTGGCCATATCGATCTTGATCAGCACCTCTTCAAGGATAAAAGGCTTTTTTATATAATCGCTGGCTCCGTGCTTGAGCGCTTTGCTGATGATATTAAAATCTCTGCGATCAGACAATACGATAACGGCGGCGTGGGCAAACTCACCGCTTCCAAGACGGGTCAGCACCGCAGTGGAATCCACGGCTCTGGCCGCGGTATCAACCAGTATCAGATCAAATTTGCGTGCGTTTTTACCAAAAACTTCATCGCCTGGACCGGCAAAAAAGAGCTTATATCCCCTGGGTTCCAACAGTGTCCGCAACTGCTGCCTGATATGAGCATCTTCCTCATATACGGCGATTTTGTACGTTTCATTGCGCTTAATCTTTGCCATCTCTTTTTTTATCTCGGCATAGATCGCGGTTTTATTCAAATCACTGGAGAAATAATCGATCATTCCAAGGGCAAACAACCGATCCTTTTGTTCAATATCCCTTATCGGCAACAGTACAAACACATACTTGCAGCAGTTGCGTTTTAGATAAGATGCCAGCAAATCGTAATCATAGTCAAAAACGGATGCATCCAGCAATAAAATTTCACAGGCTTTGTCACACAGCTGCCACAACGCCTGCGGCGTATGGATAGCCCGGCAGTGCTGCCCGTCGTTTTCAAAACGTGCCTTGTAAAACCCTGCCTGCGCGGATTGTGTCGTAGCGATAACAACTTGTGCTGTCTCTGATTCCATATGCCGCCTTTACGGTAAGTACAATATTTGCACTTATTGTAACGTATCAGAGGCGACAAAACGGTACCGATCTCATACCGGTACCAAAAAAATCACGTATGCTTTACAATCGGTAGCAATTATAAGTAAAGCTTATTTAAACCAGCTTTTGATCCGCTCAAACGCGCTTTCAAAAACATTTTCGTGGGGCGTACTTTCGTACCCGAAACTTTTGTGCAGTTGTTCCAGCAACTCTTTTTGTTCGGTAGTAAGCTTTTTGGGGTAAATTACTTTAAGCTGGGCGATCAGACTTCCCTTCTGGCTGCCCTGAACATCTTTGACCCCTTCGCCGGTGAAACGAAACTGCTGCTTATCCTTGGCGCCTACGGGCAGTTCCAGTTCCAGCTCACCCGTCAGTGAGGGGATGGTAATCGTATCGCCAAGCACCGCCTGGGTAAAGAAAACCGGAACTTCCAGATACACGTCATTGCCGTTTCGCACAAAGTGTTCATCCTCTTTAACTTCAAAGATCACATACAGATCGCCCCGGTGACCGTTTCTTGACAGGTTGCCTTTGCCCGCAACTCTGAGGCGGTGGCCGGTATCGATGCCCTCGGGAATATCAAGTTCAAACTTTTCCGTTTCTTCCAAAAAGCCCTCACCCCTGCAGGTTTCACACTTTCTGCCGGCTTCGCGGCCGCTGCCCTGACACTTGGGGCAGGGTTGCGAAAAGGTCATAAAGCCCTGCTTCATGAACACCTGTCCCTGACCTTTACACTGGCTGCAGGGTTTGAGTTCGCCGTCTTTTGCCCCTGTGGAACCGCAGTCGTCACAGGGCTTTTTATATTCGTACTCAACCTCTTTTTTCGTACCAAAAACCGCTTCTTTAAAAGTAAGCCCCATCTGCAGTTCTAAATCCAGCGGATACGCATCCGTAGGCTGTCTTCGGCGCCGGCTGCCGCCGCCGAAACCGCCAAGCCCGCCAAAGAGGTCTTCAAAGATATCCATGATATCTTCGGCTCCGCCGCTAAAGCCCTGGTAGCCTGTTTGTTTCAATCCCTCTTTACCGTAGCGGTCATACAGCGCGCGCTTTTCTTCGTCGCTTAAGACTTCATATGCTTCATTTATGGCTTTAAACTTTTCTTCCGCTTCCTCATCCCCCTGATTTCTGTCGGGGTGGTACTGCATCGCAAGCTTTCGGTACGCCCGTTTGATGGCCTTTTGATCGGCTCCGCGATCAACTTCTAAAAGTTCGTAATAATCTAATTCAACCAATGAAACATCCTCGTTTTTTTATCGGCGATTTTACCAAAAATGAGTTATAATTGCAACTAAAAAGGCATCTGCGTGAATTACAAAATCGATAAGTTTGAAAAACTGATCGAAGCCCTTGAGGGCCTGCCCGCCATCGGGCGGAAATCAGCGATCAGGCTGGCCTATCATATGGTTTTAGAAGACAGCTTCAACGCGCTCAAAATCGCCCACAGCATCGAAGAAGCGCTGCAGAGCCTGCGCCGCTGTGAAAAATGCTTCAATATCAGTGAAGATGAAATCTGCAAAATCTGTGACGATGAGATGCGGGAAGATACGCTGTGTATCGTCCAAAGTCCCAAAGATATCGAAACGATAGAGCAAAGCGGCCAGTACAAAGGCTACTACTACGTCATCGATTCCATGGACAGTCTGGATACCACGCATCTGAAACAGCAGGCACGAAACTGCAGCGAAGTCATCTTTGCCTTTTCCCCCTCGGTGGCCAACGACAGCCTTATTCTATATATCGAAGACAAACTGCAGGATATGAAACTCTCCTTTTCCAAGATCGCCCAGGGCGTACCCACGGGCGTAAGCCTTGAAAATATCGATATGCTCTCCCTTGGCCACGCGCTTAATTCGCGAACGCTCGTATAGCTTCCCTGCTCACCTGTGACAATTCCAGACTGCGGCGCTGGGGGAACTTGGAGCGGTTAAACGTTCTTTGGCGCTTTGCCAACTGTCTGGTGTGTACCGTTACCAATTCCCGGGCTTGATTCAAATCATACTTGCCGTCTAGATAGCCAATAATCTCTTTAATCCCGATCGCTTTAAAACAGTTTGGCTCTGTGCCGTATTCGCGCAGCAAAGCACTCACCTCCCCGACGATACCCGCTTCAAACATCTGCTGCGTTCGTTTTGCAATGCGTTCATGCAAAAGGGCTTTGTCCGTGTCGATTTCAAAGATGGGAATCTGTTCTTTGATCACCGGTTGCGGCGGATGCTTGGCAAAATACTGCGAGCGGGTCAAGCCTGTCTGATAGTACAGCCCCAGTGCTTTTTCTATCCGGAAACGGTCGTTTTTTTCAATCCCGGTTTTAGGATCAATCTGCAACAGTGTTTCATAAGCCCTGTCTAGATCTTTTAAAACCTCTTTGGTTTTTGCCGCGGCTTTTGCTTCGATGACGGGAAGCCTGGAAATACCGTGGGTAAGCGTGTGGAGGTAAAAGCCCGTGCCGCCGAGGATGATAAGATTTTTACCGTGGGCTTTGGCATAATTGCGGGCTTTGTCATAGAGCCTGATAAAGAGTGCGGCGTTAAAGCTTTCATCCGGATAGAGTTCGTCGATGCCAAAATGTACAATCCCGCCGCGTTCGCCGCGGCCGGGTTTGGCCGAGGCGATATCGATTTTTTTATACACGCTCAATGAATCCAGCGAAAGGATAACGGCGTCTACGGCTTTGGCGACCTGGATACCGGCTTTGCTTTTACCCGATGCGGTCGGACCGATGATAGCGATCGTTTTAATCATTGAGCCTTTGTGGTTTTAAACTACGCCGCCTTCATACTGGGCGCGAAGACGCTCTTTTTCTTTTCTCTTTTTCTCTTTTTCGGCCAGCTTTCGCCTGTAGTCGCTGACGCTGAAGCCAAGAGGTTTAAGCGTCGCCGCGGCGATAAAGATCGAAGAGTAGGTTCCCACGATAATGCCAACAAGCAGGGTAAAGCTGAAACCTTTGATGATTTCGCCGCCGAAAACAAACAGCGTCAGCACCACAAAAAAGGTCGTCAGTGACGTCAGCGTCGTACGAGAAAGCGTCTTGGTGACCGATTCGTTGACCACGGCGGCAAGTTCACTGCTTTTTGATTCGCGCAAGCCTTCCCTGATACGGTCAAAAACGATAATGGTATCATTCAGCGAGTAACCAAGGATCGTCAACAGCGCCGCCAGCGTATCCAGGTTTACTTCAATCTGCGATACCGATACCGCACCCAGAACAAGCGTGATATCGTGAACCAGAGCGATAATGGAAGCAACGGCAAAACGAAACTCAAAACGGTAGCTGACATAGATCAAAATCGCCAGTATCGCAAACGCCATCGCCATAATCCCGTCGTTTCGAAGTTCGCTGCCCACTTTCGGTCCGACCATATCCACTCTGCGGATATTAAACTCTCCCGTGGGAGCAAGCATTTTCGCGGCGATATCGCCTACGTCGCTGCCCACCGAGCGGCTGCTTGTTTTGGCTTTGATCACAACTTCATCCTGTGCGCCGAAATAGGTCACGCTCGCACCTTCAAAGGTTTCATTCTCGCGCGTCACATCCCTGATCTTGTCAATGGGTGCCTGCTGGGGGTACTGTACCTGTACCACCGTCCCGCCGTTAAAATCAACACCGAAATTCAGCCCCTTGGTAAAAAGCAGCACAACCGAAGCGATCAGCAGGACAATGGAGAGCATGGAAAAGCGGCCGCTTTTGCCCATGAAGTTATACGGACTTTTGTATCTAAACAGTTCCATGATCACCCTTTATACCAAACCAGGTTTTGAGTTTGCTCTTTTTGATGCGGGGATACAGCAGTTGATACACCCCGTGCGTGCCCACAATCGCGGTCAGCATCGAAGCTAAAATCCCGATACTGATGGTGATGGCAAAGCCTTTGATCGGCCCCGATCCATATGCGTATAAGATAAACGCGGCGATAAGCGTCGTGATGTTGGCATCCATGATCGCGCTCAGGGCGTTTTTATAGCCCTGCTCGATCGCTTTTGCCACACTCACGCCTCTGTTAAACAGTTCCCTGATGCGTTCATTGATAATGACGTTGGCATCCACGGCCATCCCCACCGTCAGGACGATACCGGCCATCCCGGGCAGGGTCAGCGTGGCACCAAACATCGCCATGACCGACAGGATGATCAACAGGTTTGCAATCAGTGCGACATTGGATACGATCCCGGCGATGCCGTAGTACCACACCATAAAGATGACCACTGCCACAAATCCCGCTACCAGCGCGATCAGGCTGGCTTTGATACTGTCTGCACCCAGACTTGGACCGATGCTTCGTTTTTCCATCAGATATACCGGAGCCGCCAGCGCGCCGCTTCGAAGTGCGATCGCGACATCGTGGGCTTCCTGGGGCGTGAAGTTGCCGCTGATCTGACCGTGGCCGCCGCCGATACGCTCACGGATATTGGGCGCGGAATACACCCGCCCGTCCATAACGATGGCTAAGCGTTTACCCACGTTTTTTGCCGTAAAATCACCAAAGATCGCACTGCCTTCTGAGTTGAGCGAAAAATTGATTACGGGTCTGTTTTGCTCATCAAAACTGACCCTGGCATCAGTCAGCATTTTGCCATCAAGTATGGGTACCTCTTTGACCAGGTATTTGCGCTGCCCGTCCACTCCGGGCAAAAGCAGATCACCGTAGGATTTGGCTTCGCCCCGGCTCATCTGCCCCGCCTGAGCGGCTCTGTCTTCGTCGATAGCCATCAGCTGCAGGTGTGCCGACTGACTGATAAGTTCCCTGGCGCGCTGTTCCTCCTGCCTGGTTTTAATGCCGGGCAACTGGACCAGAATCTTTTCCTCACCCTGCTTCGCCACGGTGGGTTCTGCCAGTCCAAACTGATTCAGCCGGTTTCTGATTGTATCCACGGCTTGATCGATGGCGTCTGTTTTTGTGGTCTCCTGCATCTGCGTGGTAAGAGTAACGTCGTAATCACTGCCCTCCTGTGCAACCTCCAAACCCTCGTATTCATCAAAGATTGATTGGAGTTTTTGGCTGTCGCCGCTGTCAAGCAGTTCAAAGGTGATACTGTTTTCTTCGATGGCAAACCGGTCAAAGATGATCTCTTCATCTTCCATCTTGTATTTCATCGCCGAGGCGATCGATTGGATTTTGGAGTTGATCGCTTCTTCGCTTTTAACGCCCAGAAGCATGTGCAGCCCGCCTTGCAGGTCAAGTCCCAGCGTAATCTTTTTGCCGCCCTCGCTCTGGGTCAGACTGGGAATAGAAAAAACAATCCCAAAAACCAGAGCGAGCACGAAGAGTATGAGACGGTAATTCATTAATCTTTCTTCTTGGCTATGAAGTCTTTTTCCAGTTTGATCGACGTGTTTTCATCGATTTTAAGCTTGATGTGGTCTTCTTCGGGCTTGACAACTTCTGCTATAATACCGCCGTTGGTTACGACACGGTCGCCCTTTTGAAGCGCCTCGATCATTTCTTTATGTTCCTTGGCCTGTTTTTGCTGGGGTCTGATGACCAGAAAGTAAAAAATACCAAACAAAATAATAAGCGGAAAGAGTGATGCTAAAATATCCATACATATCCTTTTTTAAATCATATTTTACCGTGAATAATTTTATATACGGCTTGTCTGCGGCGCTGTTTTTGTCTCTTTTTATCTATTTGGACCATTTTTCACTCTCTCATCCGCTGATTAATACGCTTTTTGGGCTTACGGGTTTTTTTATGATTTTGCGCGCAAGCAGGCGCCAGCTGATCTTTGCCGGGTTTTTCACCGGCATTTTCTGGTTTTACTGGATTGCGCTGAGTTTTCGCTATTACGATCTGGCGTGGATGATCCCTTTTGTCGTTTTTGGCATCGGCGCGGTATACGGAGTGCTTTTTTACCTGCTTGGCAGACTGCATCCGCTGCTTCGAATCGCAGCCCTTGTACTGCTTGGCTACCTGCCCCTGCTTGGATTTGACTGGTTTCGGCCCGAACTTGTTTTTGTGGATTCTTATCTTGGCATCCAAAAGTGGCAGTTTGGGATTGTTTTGCTCAGTCTGTATCTGAGTACGCGTCACAAAGGGTTTTTACTGTTTGTGCTTTTGGCACTTGACTTTTCTTCGGTCAAAGAGGTTGAGGATAGCAACATACAGCCGCTGTCCACGCAGATCGCACAGGATCAGAAGTGGCAGCCAAAAAACAGAGAAAAATACACCGATTTTGTCATAAACCAAAGCCGTAAAGCCGCACAAAGCGGCAAGAGGATGATTATCTTCCCCGAATCTTTTATCACAGACTATTTAAATAAAAACAAAACCCTGATCAAGCGGCTAAAACGCATCAGCCGGGATATCACCATCGTCACGGGCAGCCTCTACCTTGAAAACGGCCGGGCGAAAAACTCGGCTTATATATTTCAAAACGGCCAAATGGAGATAGCGCATAAAGTCGTACTGGTACCTTTTGGTGAAGCCAATCCGCTGCCTGCGTTTTTAAGCGATATAATCAACGATATCTTTTATGACGGCGCGCCCGATTACGAAAGCGCGGCGGCTTTCACCACCTTTTCGATCAGTAAAAATGATTATACCGCCGCCATCTGTTATGAAGCAACCGATTATACGCTGTATACCAAAAATCCAAAGCGCGTCATAGCAATCAGCAACAACGCGTGGTTCACCCCTTCTGTTCAGCCAACGCTGCAAAAGCTTTTGATGGCTCATTTTGTGCGCCTGCACGGGGTGCGCATCTATCACAGCGCCAACGCATCGCCGAGTTTTATCTTAAAAAAGGTACAATAACACCTATGGCTCAAATCAAAATTCACACCCAAAACTTTTTGCACAACATCGACCTGATCAAAGACAAAGCCGGCAGCGCCGAGAAAGCGGCCCTGGTTCTTAAAGACAACGCTTACGGCCACGGCCTTGATATCATCGCGCCAAAGGCGGCGGAAGCGGGGATCAAACACTGCGTGGTACGCGATCTGAAAGAAGCCTTTTTCGTACAAAATCTTTTTGAGACCGTATTGCTGCTCAACCCCACCAAGGTCAAACTTCCGCCGTTTATGCACCAGGCAGTCAACAGTTTTGATCAGATTGAACAAATAAAGCCAGGATGCAGCGTGGAACTCAAGGTTGACTGCGGAATGCACAGAAACGGCGTGGATACAGCCGCCGTTGAAGCCGCCCTGGATGCTATTGAAGACAATGGTCTTGTACTCAAAGGGATCTTTACCCACCACAAAAGCGCGGATATGCTCACCAGTGAATTTTACTGGCAGCAAAAGAATTTTGAGCGCATCAAAAAGCGCTACGGGCATCTTGGGGTGCGTTTTCACAGTTTTAACTCAGCCGCCCTCTTTCGCGCGCAGAGTTTAGAAGACGATATCGCCCGGGTCGGCATCGCCGCGTACGGGTATATCGATTATGAAAAAGGGTTGCCAAAGCCGCCTTTGAAACCGGTCATGAGCCTCTGGGCCGACAGGATTGCGACGATGCAGCTGAAAAAGGGGCAGCGGGTAGGCTATGGCGGAGCGTACCGCGCGCCGGCGGAGATGACGGTGTCTACATACGACGCAGGCTACGCAGACGGGCTTTTTCGGGCACATGCGCACGATCCCATGCCACTGGCAAACGGTTCAAAGGTGGTTGGAAAAATTTCGATGGACAGTCTCAGTGCACAAGGAAGTGAGCAGAGTCTGTGTATTTTTGATGACGCCGCAACGCTGGCGCAGCACTTTGACACCATCAGCTATGACGTGCTGGTATCTTTGAAAGAAAGTATACAAAGAGTGCAGGCTTAAAGCCTGCTGTCTCTTAGAGTTTGTCTTCGTTTTTAGCCAGGTAGTCCGCTACGCCTTCGGTGGTATCTTTCATACCCTCATCACCCTGATTCCAGCCTGCGGGGCATACTTCACCGTGTTCGTTGGTAAAAATCATGGTATCCACCATCCGGATCATTTCGTCGATGTTTCTGCCAAGGGGCAGGTCATTGATCACGGCGTGTCTTACGGTACCGTCTTTATCGATCAGAAACGATCCGCGCAGTGCCACCGATTCGTTAAACAGTACATCGTAATCTCTGGCGATCTGTTTTGTCAAATCCGCTACCAAAGGAAAACGGACCTGTCCGATACCGCCCTGGTTTACCGCCGTATTTTTCCATGCAAAGTGTGAAAACTGCGAATCGATCGATACACCGATAACGCTGATGCCTCTTGAGGTAAACTCTTCCAAGCGCTTGTCAAACGCGATGATCTCTGAAGGACACACAAAGGTAAAATCCAGCGGGTAAAAGAACAGTACCGCGCCTTTGTCGCCGATATTGTCATACAGATTGAAATCTTCTTTGATTTCGTTGTTGCCCATCACGGTCGTTGCCGTAAAGTCGGGTGCTTTATTTGTTACTAACATTGTATCTCCTGATTGAAAAAATTGATAATTCATTATATTTAAATATAATTAATTCCGGCTTTACGGACTGACATACTCACCTCATATCAAGGGAAAAAAAATATCATTTAGGTATGATTTATGATACAATAAGACTAAATAAGTATGAAAGGGGCATGTTATGCAAACAAACAGTTTAACATTTTTAAAACAGCACAATATCAAAGCCACGCCCCAGCGATTGAGTATCCTCAATCTGCTGGAAAGCCACGGGCATTTGAGTATCAAAGAGATTTTTGAACGGATCAAACCCAGTTTTCCCTCGATCTCGCTGGCGACTATTTATAAAAATATCAATTTTTTACAGGATAAAAGCCTGCTTAGAGAGGTGAAACTCAGCACGCTTGATTCCAAGTACGAAATAGCCAAAGACCCGCACGCGCATTTAGTGTGTACACAGTGTGGCAAAGTAGAAGATATAGAGGTCGATATAAGTGCGGTGATGAAAAAAGTCGAGAAAAACAGTGATTTTACCGTAGAAGCCAACTCGCTTGAGTTAAGCGGAATCTGCAAAGATTGCAGGTAGTTTTATTCTTTTATTATTACAAGGGGCCATTGCCCCCTTGTAATCTCTTCTATCCGTTTCTTTTTTCAATAATCTCTTCAGCAATATTTTTAGGCACTTCCGCATAGTGGTCAAATACCATCGTATACGTTGCACGGCCCTGTGTCATACTTCTAAGATCTGTTGAGTAGCCAAACATTTCTGAAAGCGGTACATAAGCGTTTACTTCTTTATTACCGGCTTTGTCATCCATAGAGTTGACCTGGCCTCTTCTTTTGTTCACATCGCCGATAACGTCCCCCATGAACTCTTCGGGAACTTCGACTTCGACTTTCATCATCGGTTCCATAATCACGGGATCAGCTCTTCTGACGCCTTCTTTAAACGCCATAGAACCGGCCATTTTAAACGCCATCTCATTCGAGTCGACTTCGTGGAAACTGCCGTCATAAAGCGTGACTTTCAAGTCTTCCAGCGGATAACCGGCGATTACACCGCCTTGCATCGCTTCCTGAATCCCTTTGTCGACTGAAGGAATGTAATCTTTTGGAATCACACCGCCTTTAATCTTGTTTTCAAACAGGTAGCCTTCGCCTGCCTCTTGCGGCTCAATCTTGATAAAGACGTGACCGTACTGGCCTCTACCGCCTGACTGCTTGGCGTATTTGTGCTCCTGGTCAACACTTTTCTTGATCGACTCACGGTAAGAAACCTGCGGATTACCGACTTCTGCGGCAACCTTGAACTCACGAAGCAGTCTGTCGACAATAATTTCAAGGTGCAACTCACCCATACCCGAAATAATCGTCTGGCCTGATTCTTCATCCGTTTTTACCTGAAAAGATGGGTCTTCCTGGGCAAGCTTGCCAAGGGCAACGCTCATCTTTTCCTGATCGGCTTTTGTTTTTGGTTCAAC
>CAYUAC010000006.1:28670-31327 GCA_964442515.1 uncultured Campylobacterales bacterium
CCTCTGTATACTCTGGTAAAAGCAAGCTGGCCGACAAACGGGTCGGTCATAATTTTAAACGCAAGTCCGGCAAATTCGCCTTCGTCGCCTGATTTGACCTTGACTTCGGTTCCGTCTTCGTATTCACCGTCAATATCTTCCACTTCCGTTGGTGCGGGCATATAATCCACAACCGCGTCAAGCAGCGGCTGAACGCCTTTGTTTTTAAATGCCGTACCGCATGTCATGGGAACGATGGACATATCAAGCGTACCGGCTTTGATGCCTGCTTTAATCTCATCGTTGGTCAAATCACCCTCTTCAAAGAATTTTTCCATCAATTCTTCGCTGCTTTCAGCCGCTGCTTCGACAAGCTGTTCTCTGTACTCGTCAGCTTTATCCTGCAGCTCTGCGGGAATATCGATCTCTTCAAATTTCTGACCCATCAGTTTTGGATCTTCATCCCAAACGATCGCTTTCATTTTGATAAGATCGACCACGCCTTTGAAATCTTCTTCGGCACCGATCGGGATCTGGATAGGTACGGGATTGGCTTTGAGCCGGTCTTTGATCTGCTGTTCCACGGCAAAGAAATCCGCGCCGACTCTGTCCATCTTGTTGACAAAAACCATTCTTGGAACGCCATACTTATTGGCTTGTCTCCAAACCGTTTCAGACTGTGGCTGTACGCCGCCGACTGAGCAGAAAACGGCAACCGCACCGTCAAGTACACGCATAGAACGCTCAACTTCGATCGTAAAGTCAACGTGGCCGGGTGTATCGATGATGTTGATCTGGATATCGTTGTCATCTTTATCTTTCCACGAACACGTCGTCGCAGCGGAGGTAATCGTAATCCCTCTTTCCTGCTCCTGATCCATCCAGTCCATCGTAGCGCCGCCGTCGTGGACTTCGCCGATCTTGTGTGAAAGACCGGTATAAAAAAGGATCCGCTCGGTTGTCGTGGTTTTGCCCGCATCGATGTGCGCGGCGATACCGATATTTCTTACCCTGTGTAGTGGCGTTTTTCTTTTACTCATATTTGACTATCCCCTTACCATCTGTAGTGAGCAAACGCTTTGTTTGCTTCTGCCATTTTGTACGTATCTTCTTTCTTCTTCACGGCCGAACCTTTGTTGTTTGCCGCTTCAAGAAGTTCGTTGCCCAGTCTTTCGACCATTGTTCTTTCGTTTCTTTTTCTCGCAAAAGAGATAATCCATCTGATTGCAAGTGCCTGCTGCCGCACGGGTCGTACCTCGATAGGTACCTGGTAAGTAGCGCCGCCAACTCTTCTACTTTTGACTTCCATTACAGGCTTGACGTTTTCCAATGCTTTTTCAAACATCGTAAAACCGTTTTCTTTTTCGCCTGATTTCTTGTCTAAAATCTCCATCGCGCCGTAAACAATATTTTGCGCGATGCTTTTTTTCCCGTCAAGCATAATTGCGTTTACAAACTTAGAAACTACTTTGCTGCCAAATTTCGGATCTGGCAGAATCTGTCGTACCGGAGCTCTTCTTCTTCTCATGTTTTTCCTTCTTCAACGTTTAATGTTTACTCAATCCCTGTCCCCGAAGGTTTTCCAATGACAGCGACTGTGTATTAATTGTTTTTCAAGCAGATAATCTCTGCGACTTATTTCTTAGGCTTTTTCGTACCGTATTTTGATCTTGCAACACCTCTGTTTGCAACACCCGCGGTATCAAGCGCGCCTCTTACGACGTGGTATTTCACGCCCGGCAAGTCTTTTACCCTACCGCCTCTTACAAGGACGATTGAGTGTTCTTGGAGGTTGTGGCCCTCGCCGCCGATGTAACTGATCACTTCAAAACCGCTTGTCAGTCTGACTTTCGCGACTTTTCTCAGTGCCGAGTTAGGCTTTTTAGGCGTGGTTGTGTACACTCTTGTACAGACACCTCTTCTTTGTGGACACTTGACCAGTGCCGGTGATTTTGATTTTTTAATCACCTTTTTTCGTTCTTTTCGAATTAACTGATTGATAGTTGGCAAACTACTTCCTTTTCATGAAATTTTGAAATATCGGCTGATTATATCCAAAATATTGTTATATTTTTCTTAAAAAAACAACCTTGTGTACACCCGCTTTGCGTTCTTACTCAAAACTGTTTTTAAACGAACGCAAAATCACCTCTTTGGCGTTGGTTTTACTGTCGCCGTTTAGGATAAGCCGCACGAAATCATCATTGATAAAACTCATATAAAACCCGCGGATCAAAGGATAGCTGTAGGTTTTGGCCGCGTGGGAATAGATATGGTTTTTTGCCGGGCCAAGCTGCATGAGGATATAGCACGCAAAAGTCACGATCAGTACCGTTTGCAAAAAACTCACGCTTTTTGCCACCAGCGTTTTAAGCCCCGGACTGTGCATCGCGTTTTCATACACGCTGCGCAAAAGCAGGTACAACCCCCAGATCAAAGCGATATTGATGCCAAAAGCGATCAAAACCGCCACCGAGTAGGTATCGGCCTTGAGCACATCCCAGCGGCTCAGCCAAATGGCAGCCTTGGGCGCAAAAGAAGCGGCCAGCGTGATGAGCAAAAAGATTTTGACGTACTCGTAGATGGCTAAATACGTGCGCTTTTGGTAACTGATAACGGAGAGATAAAGCAGCAAAACAGCAAAGGCGATATCAAAAATGATATAAAGATTCATTCAC
>CAYUAC010000007.1:0-6816 GCA_964442515.1 uncultured Campylobacterales bacterium
ATCTTTTGCAAGATATTTCTTTGACTTACCTACGGGTAGGCCTGCAGAAATCTCTCACAAAACCTTACCCCGACTTTGCCTTCTATGATCCGCACAGAGTTGTTAGAGGTGGCCTTAAATCAAGCGAGTATTGAAAAAAGGGATAGCGGATGCCAAAAGTCGATTTTGCCTGGGATGTTTTTGTCCGGGTGTGTGAAAGCTTGAAAATCGATCAAAAAGCAGTTCAAAAATAACTATGCAGAGTTTATTTTTTTTCCTTTACAGCGTTTTAGCGTTTTGTATCTATCTGCTTTCTTTGCCTTTTGTACTTTTTTTCTCCCGCAGGCAAAAGTACAAACGTTCCCTGCCGGCGCGCTTTTTTTTAAAAGACAATCCCCCGCTGCAAAGTTGCAAATACTGGTTTCACGGCTGTTCGCTGGGTGAGATCGCTTCTCTTGGCACCCTTGTAAAAGAGTTTGACGTCTACGGTCTTACCACAACGACCCAGACCGGTTTTGACAAAGCCAAAAGCTTTACGGCAAATACGCGCTACCTGCCTTTTGAACCGCTGCTGCTTTTTTGGATGAGGCGCCATGATACGCTGGTGGTACTGGAAGCTGAGCTGTGGTATCTGCTCTTTGCGCTGGCAAAGAAAAAGGGTACAAAGACCGTGCTGCTAAGTGCGCGTATCAATGACAAAAGCTATAGCAGCTATAAAAAGATGCGCTTTTTTTACAAATACATCTTTGCAAATATCGATGTAGTTTTTGCCCAAAGCCGGGTGGACAAGCAGCGCCTTGAAGCGCTGGGGGCAGAGAATGTAAAGATTTCTGGCAATATCAAGCTTTCCAATCTGCCAAGGGTGAGCAAAACCTATGAGAAGCCAAGCGAACTTGTCGTAACTGCAGGCAGTACGCACGAGGGTGAGGAGGTGCTGGCGCTGGAAGCGTTTATGCAGCTGCCCCAAAAGGCAAAGCTAATCATCGTGCCCCGCCATCCGGAGCGTTTTGAAAAGGTGGATGCGTATCTGCGTGAAAACAGAGGGGGAAAAAGCTACCAACGCTTCAGCGACAGGGCTGATTTTGACAGTGATATCGTGCTGGTTGACGTGATGGGAGAGCTAAACAACATCTACGCTATCAGCGATATCGTGGTACTGGCGGGTTCTTTTGCCAAAATCGGCGGCCATAATCCTATAGAACCGGGATACTTTGGCTGCAAGATCATCAGCGGCGAGCATTACTTTAACCAGCATCAAAGTTACAAAGCCGTTGAAAATATAAAAATTACAGACGATCTGACAAAGACACTGCAAGCACACAATCAAATACAAAATTCACGCTTAAAAGGGTCGTTTGACCTGCAAAGCGTCACAGAGGAAATAAAAAATGCAGGCATATAAACTGCTGGCCAAGCAAGAAGGCATCTCCAATAAGCAAGCCAAAAAGCTCATAGACGAGGGGCTGGTAAGTATCAACAATGAAAAACTCGAAATCGCGCGGGTGGAAGTGGGTTCCAAAACGCGCTTTAGCGTCAAAAAGCCGCCAAAACCGACGGTGCTTTTTGAAGATGATAAACTCATCGCCGTGGACAAGCCTCCGTTTGTAAATAGCGAAGATATCAAATTTGACGGAGCCGTGCTTTTGCACCGCTTAGATAAAGAGACATCGGGTATCTTGCTGTTTGTCAAAGACGAGGAGTTTCGGCAAAAGTGTATCGCCGAGTTTAAAGCAGGCAGGGTCGTGAAAAAATACACCGCCTGGGTCGAGGGCATCGTGGCCCTTAGCCAGGAGATCAAAAAGCCGATCAAGACGGTTAAAAAAGGCGCGGCATACAGCAAAATCGCAAGTGACGGCAAACCGGCCCACACGATCGTGGAGCCTCTGGAAGTTCACGGCAAAAAGTCCAAGGTCGGTGTTACGATCAAAACGGGACGGACCCACCAGATCCGGGTGCATCTGCAAAGTATCGGCCATCCAATCATCGGCGACAAACGCTACGGCTCACGCTACAAGGCGGGACGCGTACTGCTGCACGCGGGCTATATCAAGCTGCTTGATTATGAGTTTACGTGCAAGGAACCCAAGGATTTTACCGCATTTTGATTGTGGTATAATGAAGTAAAAGCAAGTTGGGAGTTTGTAATGCTTAAGGCGATACAGATAGAACAAGCATTAAAGAAAATAAAGCAAGCTTACCTGGGTGAGGGATTGGAAATCGTCGGATATTTCGGATCATATGCCGATAACTCCGCAGATCGTTTTAGTGATGTGGACGTAGCTTATAGCATTGATTATGAAAAGTTTTCCACTGCACACGAAGACGGGTTTAGCAAACTGCTTAAGATCGACAGGGTAAAAAAAGAGATTGAAAAGATACTTCATACCAAAGTGGATTTAATCTCGCTTCAGGGAAGCGATAAAAACTTTACCGACACGGTACAAAAGAATATGCATTATGTCTAAAGGAGTGCTTTTACTGCAAAAAGCGTATAATGCGTTTGAAGATATTGATTTTATATTACACTCTGTATCGCTGAAACCGACAAAGGCTATAGACGACAAAGTTTTGAAACCGGCAATTAGAATGCATATTGTCAAAGTCGCCGAACAGTTTCAAAAACTCAAAGATGAAAACGAGTTTGCTATTCTGGAACAGTTTGAGACAAATGATTTGCGGGGTCTCAGTGCGGTTAGAAATTATATCGCTCACGATTACGATAGTGTGGATGATCATATTATCGAAGATGTATTGCGGTACAACTTTCCAAAGATCAAAAAGCAGGTTATAAAAATTCTTAAAGAAAGCAAAGGGTGCGTATGAAACGTTTATTACTTCCTTTTTTGGTTGCCGCAAGCGCTTTTGCGGGTTTTGATATTACGCCCGTAACGGTTACGCATGAAACCGGCGGCCAAAGCAAGCAGATTACGATCCAAAGAGAAGCCGTGAGTGAGTGCAAGCATCCCACCTCCCCGGATGCCACGTGGCAGCAAGGTGGAGTGCAAGAGGGCTGCTTTGCCAAACTGCCTAGCTTTGCCGGCAGGATACAGCCGATGCGAATTGAAAACGTAACCACTATCGGCGAACTGGAAGTACTTTCGTTTTTACAAGCCGCGCAGGAGGATGCAGGTAAGCTACTTGTTGATGCCAGAGGTGACGGATGGGCAGAGACCGGAACGATCCCGGGATCAGTTAATATCGCCCACGGCAGTCTGGAGTATATGGAGCTTTTAAAAGACAGCTATGTCCAGACGATGTCCAAGCTTGGCGTGAAAACAGACGGTAAGAGCCATGATTTTACAAACGCAAAAGAGCTGGTTGTCTTTTGCAACGGGCCGTGGTGTCCCCAGTCAGGCTGGTTTGTCAAAAAGCTTTTGAAAAAAGGCTATCCGGCCCAAAAGATACGGTGGTACCGAGGCGGTATGAACGCGTGGCGCAGCCTCGGACTGACCACGGTGAACAATTAGCGTGATAATTTAAGTTTTGATACAATTGTTTGTGGTAAAATTTCAAATTATTTTGAAACAACTATATTTGCAAAAAAGGGAGTACCCGCGTGTTTGACAGTTTGACCGATTCGTTTAAAAATTCCATAAATAAAATACGCTTTAAAGATGATGAAAAAGCCCTCAAAAAGGCTACCGGTGAACTGAAAAAGTCGCTTTTAAAATCTGACGTGCACCACAAAGTGGTCAAAAATCTTATTAAAACGGTTGAACTGGAAACAAAAAAAACGGGAATCGGCAAAGAAAACTTTCTCAAAATCTTGCAAGAAGAGTTGGAAAAAATACTCACCGCACCCGGCAACCAGGGTTTTGTCTTTGCTTCCAAGCCGCCTACGGTGGTACTGATGGCCGGTCTTCAGGGCAGCGGTAAAACGACAACGACCGGGAAGCTTGCGTATTATCTCAAGCAGCGCCAGAAAAAAGTGCTCATTGCCGCGTGTGACTTGCAGCGTTTGGCTGCGGTGGAGCAGCTCAAGCAGATCGCGGGTGATATCGAAGTGGATATTATCGCCGATGAAAACAAAAGTCCGCAGGACGTGGCCAAAGAAGCGCTTAAGATGGCTGAGGATAAACTCTATGACGTACTGATCGTGGATACCGCCGGGCGTCTGGCGATCGATGAAGAACTGATGGATGAGTTAAAATCGGTTAAAAAGATTCTTGACCCCGATGAAGTCTTTTACGTCGCCGACGCGATGACGGGTAAAGATGCTATCAGAACGGCTGAGACCTTTAACAGCGAAATCGGTACCACCGGCGTCATACTCAGTAAGTACGACGGCGACAGCAAGGGCGGGGTGGCCCTGGGTATCGCCGATCAGGTGGGTGTACCGCTTCGCTTTATCGGCAGCGGCGAAAAGATGCCCGATCTGGACACCTTTATCCCCGAGCGGATCGTCAAGCGGCTCATGGGCGCGGGCGATATCGAATCGCTGGCGGAAAAAACCTCCGCCGTTATCAGTGATAAAGAAGCCAAGAAGCTTAACACCAAGATCAAAAAGGGTAAGTTTAACTTCAATGACTTTGTCGAACAGATGGAGAATATGAAAAAGCTTGGCAGTATGAAATCGATCATGGGCATGATCCCGGGTATGGGCAATATGGCCAATCAGCTCAAGGATATGGATTTGGAAAACTCCAAAGAGATTGTGCATATCAAAGCCCTGATTTCGTCCATGACCAAAAAAGAGCGTGAAAACCCCGACCTTTTAAATAACAGCCGCAAAAGACGGCTGGCACAGGGTGCGGGCCTGAGCCAGATGCAGGTAAACAAGATTTTAAAACAGTTTAAAAACGCGTCCAAAATGGCCAAGAAATTTTCAGGCAAAAAGGGGATGCAGGATTTGCAAAACATGATGGGGCAGATGCAAGGCGGCAGTTTTCCAAAATAAGCCGGCCCCGCGTTGACACTTTTAAACGGGCACTACGGTGCGTGTCTGAAAGTGCCAAAAGCACAGAAATCAAAAGCAAAAGGAAAAGAAAATGACAGTTATCAGACTAACAAGAATGGGTAGAAGAAAACAGCCCGTATACAGAGTGATCGTTACAGACAACAGAAAAAGACGTGACGGCAGCTGGATCGAACAGATCGGTACCTACAATCCGGCCAAAGAGCAAAAAGAGGTTAGAATCGATGAGGAAAGACTCAACTACTGGCTCGGTGTGGGCGCAAAGATGAGCGACACGGTCAAACGTCTGGCCAAAAAGTAAGTCCAAGGAGCAGGTGATGGTCAGTGATTTTATTTTGCAATACGCCAAACTCGTTGTCAATTATCCCGCCGATGTGAGGGTTGAGCAAAATGAGATCAGCGATCAATACGATGAGATCATCATCAAAGCCAATAAAAAAGACGTCGGTCTGCTTATCGGCAAAGACGGCAAAATGATAAACGCGATCAAGACGATGGTTACCGGGTGCAAGGCAAAAAATTCCAAAAGCTATAAAATCAATATCCAGCCTGCAGATGGATAGATTTGTTATCGCCAGACTTGGCAAAACAGTCGGACTTAAAGGCGAGCTTCGGCTGCAGTTGATGACTGATTTTACCGAGCAGTTTGCGCCGGGCAACTGTTTTGACAGCGACCGGGGTCCTCTGGAAATAGCGGCGTTTTATCCAAATAAAAGCACCGTGGTATTTCATGGCTATGAGGATGTAGACAGTGCCAAGCCCCTGACAAACGCGTACCTTTACAGCGATGAAGAAACTACCAGAGCAAACTGCTTGTTACAAGAGGGTGAAATGTTCTGGTTTGATATGATCGGGCTTGAAGTGATCGAGGATGGACAAGTGCTTGGCAAGGTGGTGGATATCGACCGAATCGGTGAAATCGAGTACTTTCGGGTTAAAACGGACAAGCAGTTTGCAAACTACGCAAAAGCGTTTTTGGTCCCAAATATCGATGTATACGTCAAGGATAAAAACAGCGGGGGGATCTTCACCGAAGGCGCGCTTGATGTCTTAAAAGAAAGTTAGATGCGTTTTACGTTTGTTACGCTTTTTGAAAAACTGATCAGCGGGTATTTTGAACACTCCATCCTCGGCAGTGCCAGGCAAAAGGGTGCCATAAAGATCGATTTTGCCAATCCGCGTGATTATACGAGGGATAAGCACAACAAGGTCGATGATTATCAAATCGGCGGCGGAGCGGGCCTGCTGATGCAGGTGCAGCCGCTGCGGGACTGTCTGCAAAGTTACAAAGACGCGCATATCGTCTTTGTAACCCCGGCGGCCAAACCCTTCAGGCAAAACGACGCGGTGCGCTTAGCACGCAAAGACCACGTGGTTTTTGTCAGCGGCCGGTATGAAGGCATCGATGAGCGGGTGATTGAAACCTGCGCTGATGAAGTGTTCAGTATCGGGGATTATATCCTCACCGGCGGCGAGCTTGCTTCCATGGTGATGGCCGATGCGATCAGCAGAAACGTCCCCGGCGTGCTTGGCAACAGCGATTCGCTGCACGAAGAGAGTTTTAACGACGGGCTTTTGGAAGCGCCAAGCTTTACCAAGCCCAAAGAATTTGAAAATCTATATGCTCCTTCAGAATTTTCAAAGGGAAATCATAGTAAAATTGCGAAATTAAAAAGTGCTATGTCTCTATGCAAAACGAAATATTTTAGACCGGGTCTTTACAAAAAGTTCACTGCAAAACATAGTTTGGATACCAGATAAAAGGGAAAAACCATGAGAAACAGATATATCGAAAACTTCGAAAAAGCCCAGATCGAGGGCAAAGAAGTACCACAGTTCAGAGCCGGCGATACGGTTAATGTAGCTGTTCGAATTAAAGAGGGCGACAAAACAAGAGTACAGGACTTCCAGGGTGTCTGTAT
>CAYUAC010000007.1:6916-18430 GCA_964442515.1 uncultured Campylobacterales bacterium
TTCGAATTAAAGAGGGCGACAAAACAAGAGTACAGGACTTCCAGGGTGTCTGTATCGAAATCAGAGGCGAAGGCACGGGTAGAAGCTTTAACGTACGAAAAATAGGCGCGGGCGGTGTCGGCGTAGAGAGAAAATTCCCTCTTTACAGTGACAGCATCGAATCCATTACCGTCGTCAGACGCGGGAAAGTCAGACGAGCCAAGCTGAACTACCTCAGAGGCAGAACGGGCAAAGCTGCAAGAATTAAAGAGCTTAGAAAATAGATTCTACGGCGGAGTGCTATGAATGAGCCCCGCATAATCTTAATCCGAACAGATTCTTCAAAGATTATAGGCACGGGTCACGTCATGCGTGATCTGGTGCTTGCTTCCAAATATCCTCATGCAAAAGTTATTTTTGCAACCCAAAACCTTGACGGAAATATCGACCATGTCATTACCGATAACGGCTATACTCTGCATACACTGCAAAGCAATGCGATAACAGAGTTGGATGAAGCGGTAAAACAATATGATGCAGATATGCTTGTAATCGATCATTACGGAATCGGTTATGATTGTGAAAAAACATTCAAGACAAACAACCCCGGACTGCTTCTGTTTGTACTGGATGATACCTACCAAAAACATTATTGCGATATCCTGCTCAATCACAATATCTACGCGCAGGTAAGCCGTTATAAAACTCTGGTACCCCCGCGGTGCCGGCTGCTTTGCGGACAAGAGCACATGCTGCTGCGAAAAGAGTTTTATAAAGCAAAAGCAGATAAACGCCGTAGTCAAAAACTGTTTGTAGCCATGGGCGGCAATGATGTAAATAATTTTACGCCCGCGATCATGGAAGCGTTAAAAGCGCACCGCATAGCTGCCCACGTGGTTACAACTTCTGCCAACCCCAATCTTGCATTACTGCAAGAAAGCGCCCGTGAAAATAAAGATATCACTTTGCATATCAATTCATCCGATATCGCTTCTGTGATGGCCGATTGCGGCGGCGCGGTGGTCAGTGCCAGTACGGTACTGAATGAAGTTGTTTTTATGCATCTTCCTTTTATAGCTTTGCAGACAGCGCATAATCAGCGCTACATGGTGTCTTATCTGCGCCAAAACGATCATATGGTCCTTGAGGGGATGGAGCCGGATATGCTACACTTGTATCTTCAAAAACTACAAATGAAAATGGAAACAGATGCAGATAGGAAAGAGTGACCTTAACCGGCATGTTTACATCATCGCCGAACTCAGCGCCAACCATAACGGCAGTTTGCAAACCGCGCTGCGCAGCATTGAAGCGGCCAAAGAGTGCGGGGCCGATGCTGTCAAACTGCAAACGTACACCGCAGATACGATCACGCTTGATTCGCGCAAAAAAGATTTTATGATCGCAGGGGGCACGCTTTGGGACGGAAAAAGCCTGCATGAACTGTATGAGTGGGCCCACACTCCGTGGCAGTGGCACAAGCAGCTTTTTGCCCACGCGAAAAAAGTGGGGATCGATATTTTCTCTTCGCCCTTTGACGCAAGTGCCGTTGCTTTTTTGGCACGGTTTGATCCGCCGGCGTATAAGATTGCAAGTTTTGAAGTGACCGATTCGGCGCTTGTGTACGAAGTGGCAAAACAGGGCAAACCCGTGATCATTTCTACCGGAATCGCGACAAAATCAGAGATCGCTGAAGCGGTGGATATATGCAGAGGCCAAAGCGTAGAACCGGTACTGCTGCAGTGTACCAGCGCATATCCGGCGCCGCCACAAGAGGCCAACCTGCGTACGTTGAAAGATATGGGCAAAACCTTTGGCGTGACCGTGGGATTTTCAGACCATACCCTTGGCATTACGGCGCCGGTGACGGCGGTGAGCCTTGGCGCCAGGGTCGTTGAGAAGCATTTTATCATCGATAAAGCGCAGGGCGGACCTGATGTGAAGTTCAGTCTGGACGTTTCGGAGTTTAAGGCGATGGTTCAAAGCGTGCGGGAGTGTGAAAAGCTGCTGGGCGAGGTGGTCTATAACGATAAAAGCAAGCCCTCCAGACGTTTTGCGCGCAGTTTATACGTCAGCGCGCCGATAAAAAAGGCAGAACGCTTTAGCAAAGATAATATCAAAAGCGTGCGTCCGGGGTACGGCCTGCATCCAAGATACCTCGAAGAGATACTCGGCCAAAAAGCAGATAGAGAGTACCAACCCGGGGACCGGCTGGTGCTGGAGGGAAAAGAAGCGACGTATGAAGCTTGAACTGATCAATTACACACGCCTTGATGCAGATACGCATCAACAGGTGCTTGCGCTGAGAAACAATGAAACGATACAGCAGCATATGGCAACGCAGCAGCAGATAGATATAAACGCGCACCGGCAATTTGTCGATATGCTGCCAAAACAACAAGACAGGCTGTACATGGCGGTTTTTGCAGGCGGTGCGTTTATCGGCGGCGTTTCGGCTGTGCATATGAAGCAGAAACAGTGCCTGTGGGGTGTGTTTTTTGACCAAAACGCAAACGTTGTTGCCAAATCGGCTGCGGTGTACGTGTTTTTGCGCTACCTGTTTGAACAAAAACAGATGACAAGGATTGTTGCAGAGGTGAAAGCAGGCAATGAAAACGCGCTTTCGTTTAACCAAAGCCTGGGGTTTGAACAGGTTTCAGACAAAAACGATGTAAGTGGAAAATATCTGGTACTGGAGTTGGCCAAGCAGAAGTTTTTGGGCAACAGACAGATAAAATCGCTGCAAAAACGGGTGAAAAAATATGAAATCAGGATCAAGGAATAGTATGCATAAGCAGGTTGAAGCCGTAATCATTACAACGCTCAAAGAGTTAAATGAAGAGTTGGAAAAAGAAGCGCTTGCAAACCCTACCGCCGATACCAGGCTCTTTGGCGGCAGGGGCGCGCTGGATTCTTTGGCGCTGGTGTCGTTTGTGACGGATTTGGAAGACGCGATCGATGAAGCTTTTGACAAAGAGGTGGTACTGGCTGATGAAAAAGCGATGAGCCAGAAAACGTCCCCGTTTCGAAGCGTGCGAACGCTGAATGAATATATCGTAAAGCTTTTGGATGCGTAACGTCTTTATTGTCACCGGATCGCGCAAAGGCCTTGGCAGAGCGCTTTGTGAGTATTATCTTGAAAAAGGCCACATCGTCGCCGGATGCAGCCGGGGCGAAGGCGGGATTGAACATGAAAATTACCGTCATTTTTGTCTGGATGTAAGTGATGAAAAGGCGGTGGTCGCGATGGTGCGCGCGGTGAAAAAAGAGTTTGGCCGCATCGACGTGCTTGTCAACAACGCCGGTATCGCTTCGATGAACCACCTACTAACTACTTCCAAAGAAAGTGTAGACAGTGTCTTTGCCACAAACTTTACCGGAAGCTTTCTTTTTCTCAGGGAGTGTGCCAAGGCGATGCGTAAAAACAAAAGTGCTGGTATCGTCAACTACTCCACCGTGGCTACGGCGCTGAATCTGGAAGGCGAGGCGGTCTATGCCGCCAGCAAAGCAGCTATAGAGAGCCTGACCAAGACAGCAGCCAAAGAACTGGCGCCCTATGGGATCCGCGTTAACGCAGTGGGCCCCACGCCTATTGATACCGACCTTATAAAAAGCGTGCCAAAACAAAAGATTGAGCAGCTCATTGAAAAACAAACGATCAAACGGCTCGGGCGGTTTGAGGATGTAGCAAATGCAGTGGACTTTTTTATCGATGCCAAAAGCGGTTTTGTAACAGGGCAGGTGCTGTATCTTGGCGGGGTGAATTAGGTATAATAGATAAAAAAGGAGCTTGAATGCATACGATAAAACTGCAAGTGGGGGATGAGAGTTATGAGCATATTATGTACCTGCTGCACAATTTAAAAATCGATGATTTAAAAATCCTTAATGATTCAAAAGAACTGTCACAAGAAAAAGATAATGAAATCGTAGCTTTCTCAAACCACAGTGCACAGCTGGTTGAAGAGTGGCAGGATGCAAGTGAGGATGAAATATGGAAGTAAGAAAGGGTGAAGTTGTGCTTTGCAGGTTTTATTTCAGTGATTTAAAAGCAGCCAAAAATCGTCCGGTACTGGTACTTAAAGATAACCTGCCTTTTAATGACTTTGTAGGGATTCCTATAAGCAGCAAGGTCAGTAAAAGGCAGCAGGATGAAGTGCTGATCCATAACCATGATTTTGAGCTGGGTGGATTGCCTGCTTTATCCAAACTGATGGTTCGAAAAACATTTGTCGTATCAAAAACTGTGATACAAAAAAAATACGGAATTGTATCAACGGTGTGTTTTAAGAAATTTCATCAATATTTTTGTGATTATTTTGAATGCGGAAAGTAGCGGATGCACTGGCTTTTAGAAAAATTTTCCACCTTTGGTGATAAGATCGCCGTCATAGATCAAGGCCGAGGCTACACCTATGCCCAGCTTCTGGCGCGTATTGAGACGTTTAGAATGCTTTTGCAAAAAAAGAAGGTACAAAGCGGCGAAGTCGTCGGTCTTATCGGAGAGTACGGTTTTGAAAATATCGCGCTGCTGCTGGCTTTGGCGGCAAATAAAAATATTATCGTGCCCATTACCCCCATGCCGGAAGAGGAAATAGATGAGCGGATAGAGGAAGCCTACGTCGACGTGGTGGCAGAGTATGAGCAAAGTCTGCATCTTAAACGCTGTGATCACGGCCGAAAGCATACGATGATCAACGATTTAAGGCAAAAGCACGCAAGCGGGCTGATACTGTTTTCAAGCGGCAGTACGGGGCGGCCAAAGGCGATGATCCATGATTTTGACACGTTTGTGGCCCATTACAAAAACAGGCGGCCAAAAAAGATAAATATGCTTTTGTTTTTGATGTTTGACCATATCGGCGGGCTCAACAGTCTGCTGAGCACTCTGAGTATGGGCGCAGCCGGTGTGATCACTAAAAAAAGAGAGGTCGGTGCGGTGTGCGCGCTGATTGAAACACACAGGATCAAGGTCCTGCCAGCAAGTCCTACGTTTTTAAACCTGCTGTTGATGTCTGATGCTGTGAAGGCATATGATCTAAGCAGTCTTCGGATGATAACTTATGGCACTGAAGCGATGCCAGAAAGCCTTTTGAAGCGGTTGAAAAAAAGGTTTCCTAAGGTTAAATTCCTACAAACCTTTGGCACCAGCGAAACCGGGATCGCGGCGACTGAGTCTAAGGCATCGGATTCAACCTATATGAAAATCGGTGATAACGATTTGGAGTATAAAACAGTCGACGGGGAACTGTGGCTCAAGAGCAAAACACAGATCCTTGGATACCTGAACGCTTCGATGGAGAGCTTTGAAAACGGGTGGTTTAAAACGGGCGATCTGGTTGAAGAGTTGGAAGACGGGTATCTTAAAATCATCGGCAGAAGCAGGGATGTGATCAACGTCGGGGGGCAAAAGGTGCTGCCGGGCGAGGTGGAGTCGGCTATTTTGGAGCTGCCCGAGTTTAGCGATGTTTTGGTAAGCGGGGAAAAAAACGCGATCACCGGGCAGAGCGTGACGGCAAAAGTGGTGAGTAAGGACGTAAGCAATAAAGAGGCAAAGCGGTTGATCAGGGGACATTTGAAAGCAAAGCTTGAGGAATATAAGGTTCCGACAAAAGTGAAAGTGGTGGAAAATCTGGGGTATAGCAGCCGGTTTAAGAAGGTGAGAGGATAGTTTGACACTAATTATACTAAAAGGTATAATAGTTCTTGCTATAATAGCAAAGGGTATAATATGAAAAATGCGGTGAATCCTTTTTATTACGGAAATGAGGTGTATGCACAGGATTTTTGCAATAGAGTTGTTGAGTTAGATGAATTGCACACCGATGTTACAAATGGAATAAATGTATTGTTGTATGCCCCAAGGCGATTTGGAAAAACATCTCTGCTGAAAAAGTTTAAAACCCAGATAGAAGATGATAAAACAGTCGTTGTTTTTTTTGATATATTCAGTGTTTCAAGTGTAGATGAGTTTATCCAAAAATATTTTCACCTCATGGCATCAAGTTTTGAAAGCACGTCACAAAAAATCATAGAACTGTTTAAAGATGTATTGCACATTCGTCCAAATATCTCTATGGATATATCAAACGGTTCTCAAATTCAATACTCTCTTACATTTACAAAAAAGCAGCAAGATGTCACACTTGAAGAGGTACTCAATCTACCGTTTTTATATGCCAAAAAGTTGAATAAAAAAGTAGTTGTCATTTTTGATGAATTTCAAGAAATACAGCAGTTGGCTATAGAAAAAAAACTTCGAAGCGTCATTCAAAAGCACGGCAGAGAGGTATCGTATATTTTTAGCGGCAGTAAAAAATCTATACTTTTTGCGATGTTTGAAGATAAAAACAGAGCTTTTTACAAATCGGTTAAACATTTTCACATCGGCGAGATAGCATTGCATGAGTGGAGTGTTTTTGCAGCAAAGAAGTTTGAGAAAACAGGCAAAATAATCACAGATGATTTTATAAAACGAATTTTTGACATCACTGAAGGGTTTCCCTACTACACGCAACAAATGTTTTATTTTGTTTGGCAGATGACGAATGAAAAGGTGACAAGTCAGACAGTTGATCAGGCACTGGAGTTGATGTATGAAAGAGAGTATGATATTTATACGTTTATTTGGAGTGATTTGACCCCAAATCAGAAAAAAACTCTCAAATATATTGTTTACAGTGGAGGTGAAAATATTTATAATGCAGATTCTTTGAATGAATTCAGTTTGACTGCAAGTACGGTAAAAAGTACGGTAGACGCACTTATAAAAAAAGATATCTGCGATAGAAAAAGTGACAGGGTGTACATAGTCGATCCTTTTATGCGCTACTGGATAAAAAGGCTAGGATAAGATGCTGTATATGAACGAATCGCACCGTATAGAATATAAGCAAAAACTCACCGGCTCTTTGGAAAAAGAGGTAGTAGCTTTTTTAAACGCAAATGAGGGCGGCGTTGTTTATATAGGGGTTGATAAAAGCGGTAAGGTTTGTGGCGTCGATGATGCTGATGAGGTTCAGTTAAAGATAAAAGACAAACTGAAACACAATATTTCTCCCTCTTGTCTTGGCCTTTTTGAAGTTATACTAGAACAGTTTGAAAATAAAAATATTATCAAAATAATTGTCGCAAGCGGCAGGGAAACACCTTTTACAGAGGATGGGCATTATAATTATGTAGCATATCTTTTGGCCGATAACAATGGAACCTCTATTAAAGTGGCAAAATATGCAGGTACAGACAAGGTAGATTTGATAGAAAATAATGAGTACGGTTATTGCTCTCTTATAAAAGCAACCCATAAAGTGCTTGATAAACTGGATGTGGAAAATAAAACAGCGGCAAAAATAACTTATAAGCAAAGGTTGGAACAACCGCTTTGGAATAAAGTCGCTCTTCGGGAAGCGGTGATAAACGCTATAGTGCATAATGACTATACTACAGAAATTCCTCCCGTTTTTGAGATATACAGTGATAGAATAGAGATCACCTCCAGTGGAGGGTTCTCTAGTATAAAAAATAAAGATGATTTTTTTGAAGGGTATTCCAAACGGATCAACAGAGAACTCATGAGGATCTATAAAGATTTAGAGATGGTAGAACACTTAGGATCTGGATTAGATAGAATTTTAAAAGCCTATGATAAAGAGAGTTTTAACATATCGCGAAATTTTATGAAAAATATTTTTTATAAAATTGATGGCGGAGTAAATGGCGGAGTAAATGAACTATTACAATACATTGAAAAAAAACCTGGTTTAAAAGCAAATGAGATGAGTGAAAATTTACATATACCGCTTCGCACAGTCCAAAGATGGCTCAAGCAGCTCAAAGATGAAGAAACAATCGAGTTTAAAGGGGCACCGAAAACAGGGGGATATTTTGCAAAGTAAAAAACGAGTGATTACGTACGGGACTTTTGATATGTTTCATATCGGTCACCTGCGGCTTTTGCAACGGTTGAAAGAGTTGGGTGACGAGTTGATCGTAGCCGTGTCCAGTGACGCCTTTAATGAGCAAAAGGGTAAAAAAACACTCATTCCCTACGCCCAGCGCGCGGAGATCGTACAAAGTATTTGTTATGTCGATACGGTTATAGCCGAGGAGCGCTGGGATCAAAAAGTGGCGGATATAGAAAGGTTTGATATCGATATTTTCGCGATGGGAGATGACTGGAAGGGCGCGTTTGATTTTTTAAAACCACATTGTGAAGTGATCTATCTGCCACGTACCAAAGACGTCTCTACCACCGAGTTTAAAAAGTCTCTTGATGAGTTTTTCAAACAAAAATATTCGGAGTTTAAGTTTGGATTTTAGGGGCAAAAGGGTTTATATCGCCCCGCATACGCCAAAAACGACCGCTTATAAAGAGGAACTTGCCGCGCACAATACTATCAGGTTCAAAGGCTTTTTGGATAAGGTCAAAGAGGGTGCGGATATCTACAGGCCAAATGAGATACAAAACGGATTTGATTATATTCTGATTCTTTCGCAAAACCATTTTGACGCTATCTACCAAGAGTACAAAAAGCTGTTTCCAGAAGACAAACTGATAAAGGTCGATATGGTTGCGGGGGAGTATGTGTACCTGACAAAGCAGCAGATAAAAAAGCAGCAGCGTAAAAATATAGCGCTTAACGTAAAAAGAGGGTTTTTGCAGTATTTTAGAAAGCTTTTGGATGCTGTGGGCTACCAACGGGAAGGGGTTTTATTTATTTCCAAAAGCTTTATCGGTACCAACAACAAGGCGCTGTTTTTGTACTGCATCAGAGAGGGCAAACAGGCCTGTATCGCAACCGATAACACTTGGCAGTACAGGCAGCTGCAAAAGTACGGCCTGCCCGTGGTATGGCTTGGAAGCTGGCAGTCGTACCTGTATATGGCGCTGGCAAAAACGATCGTGCAGGATCAGGGGAATTTTACCCGTGAACTCAATCTGCTCAGTCCTAGGCAGACAACGGTGCAGCTGTGGCACGGGATACCGTTGAAGCGGATGAACAAGTTGGTGGGTATAACCTATGACTACCTGATATCTACTTCGGATTTTGTCAATGAAAGTACGCTTTCTAAAGTGATAGAAGCAAAAGCGTATAAAAATTTGGGCTACCCGCGAAACGATCTGCTTTTAAAAAGCCAATTAGAAACGTTTGATGAACTGTTTTGCGACCAAACGCTTTTGGAGTTTGCCAAAAAGAAAAAAGATACAAAACTGGCGGTATATATGCCAACCCACCGTGAAAATACCCGCTACGTTAAACCGCCGCTGGATTTTGGCAGCTTGAATGAGCAGTTAAAGGCTATTGATACTGTGTTGATCGTGAAGTTTCATCCTTTTGTGCTCAGTTTGTACGGGGATATAGATACTGCGGAGTTTTCCCATATTCTCTTTCACGATTCTCAGGCGGATATTTATCCGCTGCTGCGCTATGCTGATGTGCTCGTTACGGATTACTCTTCTATCTGTTTTGATTTTATGCTGCTTGAGCGGCCTATTGTGTTTTTTGATTACGACAGGCAGGATTATGAGAGCAATATGGGCGGGTTTGTTTACCCTTATGAACAATTTACGATTGGACAGAGGGTGAAGACGCAGAACGAACTAATTAAAGCACTGCAAAATGATATGGGTTTTAACTATGACGCGTTAAATGAAAAGTTAAATGATCATATCGATTGCAAAAGTACAACCAGGATATGTAAGGAAATTTGTGAGTAGTTTGAAAGTTCCTAAAAAAAGCAGAATCATTATTGCTCCCTACTCACCCAATACGAGGGCTTTAAAACAGTATTTGGAAAAAAACTACGAAATAGAGTTTATCGGTTATGCTGACAAGGAAAAGAAAAATGAAAAAACATCTACATATGAAAGTTTGTCCTCGTTAAAGTATGATAAGGTTTTAGTTTATTCGCCAAACCACGGAATTGAGATATATAAAACTGTCAAAAAACAGACTCAACGCGTAGAGTTGGTGTATTTGGAATACAATCGATTTTGTGCCGGATACAGGAATGCTTTGATAAAAAGATATTATCAAAATTTACAAATGAGAGTTATAGAGTTCTGTAATCGTCGTATAAAAAGATTCATCGTGCAAAAAAATCTTTTTATGTGTATATCCGCAGATTTTATTGATAATAATATAAAAGATTTTTATGTATCCTGTGAGAAAGATAAACATTATAAGCTCTTGCTGGCAACGGACAACATGGAACATTATAAACTCTTTAAAAGTTTCGGTTTTAACGTTGTGCTTTTCCCTTCATGGAAATTTGTTTTTTTTAGTATCATTTCACAAGTAAAGATTTTAGATCATACGCCTACATCTAAGTATATTAAGAAATCACTCATTCATTCAAAAAAAATTCAATTATGGCATGGTATACCGCTGAAGGCTATCGGTCGTTTTGCTAATTATAAAGAGATCTGGTATGATATAGTTCTTTCAACTTCGCCTTTTGTAACAAAGTTTGCTTTCTCAAAAGTGTTCCGTGCCAAAAAAATTGTTGAGTTTAACTATCCTAGAAATGAAGTTCTTTTTGAAGAACCTGTTAATCCGAAAAGATTAGTATTAGTAGATAAAAAAGTGTATAATTTTTGTCAAAAAACAAATTTAGATGTTGTCATTTATATGCCTACTTATCGAAACAGCAATGTGCAAATTCCAGTTGATTATGATGATTTGGAATTATTTGCCAAAGAAAACAATCTCTTTTTTATCATAAAACTACATCCTTTTGTTATGCAAAAAATGAGAGAAAAGCCCCATGGAGATGTAGAAAAGTTCAAAAACTTTAAAAACATTTGTTTTTATCCTGACGGAAAAGATATTTACCCGATTTTGCCTTTATCAAAAATGTTAATTACCGATTACTCTTCAGTGATTATCTATTTTTAGATAAACCGATAATATTTTTTATTTATGATTTAGAAACTTACGAAAAAGAACATGGGAGATTTATGATTGACTTTGAAGCGTATACCCCTGGTGAAAAAGTGAAAGCTTATAGTGAGTTGAAACAAGCGATTGAAAATAATTTAGGGGTGAAAAATTATCAGAACCAAAATGAAAAAATGAAAAATCTTTTTTTTACCAAGAGAAAAAAAGATACAACACTTTGTACAGAGATAAAAAATTTACAAGGGTTTTAATGCAGTTGTTTTTGACATATGATTTTCTTTCAACAAGAATAGATAGAGGGTGGGATAAACATTTAGAAAAATTTTCCTTTTTGATTCCCATTTTTCACAAACTTGGGGTTGTGGTTGTAAAAGATAACGGGGATTTTTCAAGAAGAAAATTGAAAAGAAGTATCGGACATCCAGAAACAAAAAATGTTTTTGACCCTATCAGTGTAAATGATTTAAATGATGAGGCTATACAATATAT
This sequence comes from uncultured Campylobacterales bacterium, assembly GCA_964442515.1. Taxonomy (GTDB): domain Bacteria; phylum Campylobacterota; class Campylobacteria; order Campylobacterales; family Sulfurovaceae; genus TCS-49. Next base: position 18,286 of record CAYUAC010000007.1, read on the forward strand.
CAGAGAGCATATTAGCAATTATGATATTGTATTTGGTTATGAACTGTTACCGCAAACAAGAGAAATATTTGAAAAATTGGATGTTACATATATAGATATGTGGCTTTCACCGATACGTTTTTATAAAGATATAATGTTTGAGTTC
>CAYUAC010000007.1:18440-30761 GCA_964442515.1 uncultured Campylobacterales bacterium
AAATAATAAAAAAATCCAGAATATTTTAAATAAGCATGCTTTTGATGAGCAAAAACTATTTAAAGAAGCAACCCGAATTAAAAATTATTTTAATGAATTTGAAACAAAGAATACGGCACTTGAGAATAATTCAGCACTGCTTGTAGGACAAGTGTTGGAAGACAAGTCTGTTTTAAAGGGTAAAAGATATCTTGATCTTTTAGACTTTGAAAGTGAAATAAAAGATTTAGCTGACCAATATAATGTACTTTACTTTTTAAAACACCCCTTGATGAAAAACGATGAATTTCAAGCTTTTCATCAAAAGTTACAAAAGATTAACAATATTGAATATTTACAAAATGAGAATAGTTATTACCTTCTGGCACAGCCTGAAATTAAGATGGTTGCCGGCATATCTTCATCAGTTCTATCGGAAAGTTTGTATTTTGGAAAAGAAATACGATATTTTTATAAACCTGTAATAGAAAAAAAATACAGCCGAATATATAAATCTATGTTTCGATTGTCGTTTTGGGCAAAAGTTTTTGATGTTGCAACCGTTAAAGAGAAAGAACTTTTTATCTATGATAATTATTTGCGACTTCGGTATAGTCTTTTTTATGGCTATAAAGTGTTTATGGGGATAGATTTAGATAAAAAGTTATCCCAAAGATCAAGTTATGATAACTTGATCGCTCTGTTTTATTTTCTGCAAGCGTTGGATAAAGAAAAAAAATATATCCTTTACGGATACGGTTCGGTGGGAAAATTGATTTATCCCCACATCAAAGAAAACCTGGTTGGAATAATCGATAAATCACTCCGGGAAAAAGATACGGTTGATGGAATCAAAGTGCTCAAGGAACAACAGCTAAACGGTTATAAAGACGCAACGATATTAGTCACTCCTTATATACACAAAGAGGCTATAAAACAAAGTTTGAAGCACTGCAAAAATGAAGTGATTTTTTTACAATGAGAGGGTAGAGAATGCAAAAGGAAAAAAATATCTATATAGGCTGCGGTCCCGATATAAGAGAAGGCTTTTTACATGTAGACGTGCGAAAATTCAAGCATGTTGATATCGTCTGTAACGCCTGGGAACTTTCAAAACATATGATAGAAGTGAATCACGTCTATTCAAGGTATCTGCTTCAATATTTGACAAATTTTGAAGCAGATAGAGCACTCAGAGATTGGTTTAAAGCCTTAAAAACAGCCGGTACTGTCAGGATTATTGTGCCAAATATGGATTTTCATTGTAAACAGTGGCTGCAGGCGCAATGGAATGAAGATACACTGAAAAACAAAAACTCTGATGCGCAACACAGCTTTGCCGGATTTTGGGGTCGCCAGGCTGAATGCGACCCGTGGAAAGAGGATTATAATAACACATACCGGGATGTGCATAAGTCCGGATACAATGAAAAAAGAATGAAATTTTTGCTGGAAAGAATCGGTTATATTGATGTGCATACGGAAGTAAAAAATGATATCCATGTAGTCGCAGAAGCCGCAAAGCCAAAATACAGCGGAGAAAGACAGGTCGGAATGACGCTTGATTCAATACGAAAAGATCACGTAAACCGCTACCTGTTTGCTTCACAGTATATAACAAAACCAGGAGCCATCGTCAGTGACGGGGCTTGCGGGGTAGGGTACGGTTCCTATGTGCTGGCCCAAAATCCAAATACAAAAACCATTAAAAGCCTGGATCTGTCAGAAGACGCACTGGAACACGCAAAAAAGTATTTCAACGACAACAAGATACAATATAAAAGAAAGGATTTGGAAAACGAAACGTTGGATGATCTGGAAAAAGCGGATTATTTTATTTCGTTTGAAACAATAGAGCATTTGCCAAATCCTGAAAAATATATTGCGAAAGTTGCAAAAGCAATAAAAGATGATGGAGTTTTTATCGGCTCAACCCCCAATGAAAAGATCATGCCGTTTATTCAGCAAAACTTTTTATTTCATACGAGGCATTTTACCCAGGATGATTTAATTGAGATTTTACATAAGTATGGGTTTACGAATATAGAATTTTTTCAACAAAAACGAAAAGAGCCTTCTGAAGTGGAAAAAACAGATGACGGCCAATATATAATTTTTGTAGCGAAAAAGTCATTATAAAATATCAAGAGAAACTATTTTGTCTCGGGGGATACGGCAGGTATCGATCAATTCATCTGCTATCAGTTCGGACCTTCCAAAAACAGTGATGAGTATAAATTGCTTGTCATAATGCTGTGTTAAAAAGGAGGGTTGCCGTATTTCAATATCGCTCAGTCTTTGATGCTTTAGCGCAGGGTTTTTATCGATAATGGTATCTACAAGCGAGTTGTTTATGAAGGTCAAAACAAGTTCTGCTCCGCTGCCCGCGCCGTAAATGATATAGCGCCTGTTGGGATCCAAAGATAGTATATGGTTTTTGATTTTGCTTAAATATTTTGAAAAAGTCAAACTGTTATTGCCCTTTTGCGAAAGGTAAAACTGCTTTATCCTGTAGAGTGCAAGTTTGTTTTCAGCTATCTCCGTCTCAAAAGTGATATTTTCTTTTGTATTGCATGTAGTGTTGTAATTTGTCCGAATACCCGTATGGGTCCCTGTGCCGTCAAAACCTATATTGCACACAAACGACCGGGCGGGATTGAGACACAATCCGTTGTGTTTATAAATTGTGGCGGTCCAAAAAATAGCCCACGTGTGCATTGAGCCTTTGTAGTTGTTAATAACCTGTGCCCAAAAATCCACACTGCCGTCTAAGTTGAAGTAATGGATATCACCTTTATGAAAGCTTTCTAGAAGTTTTTTGGGTTCCTTTTCATAGTGCTGCCATCTGTCGGCCCATGTCGCCCAGCCCCAACAGTTCATATTTCGCCATACATACGTATCATTTAACCCCGTAGTATCGATAGGGTAGTTCCATCCGCTGATATGCCATACTCTTTTTTCGTCTGCATAAAACTGCAGGGCACTATTCATGAAAGTCAAAAAACCGGGACTTGTGACTATGTCATCTTCAAGGACGATGATTTTATTGTATTTTTGCACTATTTGGGTTACACCGTTTATTATATTGTGGGCCAAGCCATGATTGCAATCGTGAAAAATCAATGTGATTTTTTTAAACCCCTGAATGGTTTGAAGGTAGTCTCTTACCTGTTGGACTTTTTGCCGGGAATTTTCATTATCGCTTCCGTCGCTGTAGACAAAAAACTCAGACTCGGGCGCGAGTTTGTTCTTTTGTAATGCTTCTATGGTTTGTTTGGTGTGCCACGGTCTGTTATAGGTAAAGAGGACAATCGGTGCTAATGTATCCATTTCACTATTCCTTTTGCCATTTCTTCATAATAGTGTGAAAATCTTCATAGCTGAATTTAAGGACTTGCCAGGAGGCATACTGAACATTATATTTATCGGTAAATGCTTTTTTTTCCGTATTAAAATCATGGTAGAGGATCGCTTTTGGAGTATAGATGTGATTTTCCGGTAACGATGACATATGTAACATACGGTGGCATATTTCTTTTCCTCCGTGCCCAAACATAATGTAATCCCCCCAGCCGCCTACTTCATAAAACTGCCTGGCTTTAAAGGAGCAGTTGCCCTCAAGCATCGTAAGAGCCGGTTTGCTCTTCATACCCAGCCAGTAGTGTGCGGGCATGTTGCCGTTTGTTTTGCTCAAATAGCATCCCCGTACGGCTACTATCTCTTCATCTTCATGACACTGTTCGTGAGCTTTGACAAACTGTTTTTCGGGAATACCGTCATCTTCCAAAAAGATCAAAAGGTCACTCATTGCAAAGATACTGCCGACATTTCTGGCCAAATACGCACCGTTGTTTTCTTTCATCTGCACAAAAGTATCAACCAAATCTACTACCTTTTGTGTTTGGTTTGTTGCATTGTTGCTAACAAAAATAATCTTATAATCATCATTTTTTTGTCTTGCAATCTCTTCCAGTGTCTCAATGATATACTTTTCATTTCCATTTGAAATAATAACAACTGAAGCGTTTGTCTTTTTTGTATTGAGTTTAACAACATCTTTGACAAGTTTGTTGTATAAAAATAATTTACTTTCCCATCCTATCTTTTGTAGATATTGTGTCAAATCAAATGAACTTTCAGTACTGTCGTTTGTGACATCCACATCATTTAGCAATGCGTGCGTAAAGATATAGTGTTGAAAAACCTGTTTTGCTATAGATTTTTCAAACATATTGTATAACTCACTATACTTTTGTCTGATCTCATCTTTTGAAGAGGATACCAGCATATCCCGAAACTGTACTGCTTTATGGGCAAAGTACAAACTTTGTGCTTTTGTCGCAAACTCATCCAACCCACTTTCTTTAAACAGAAGGTAAAGGTTATAAAAGTATTCTTTATCGGCATAAAATTTTGTCATCTCTTTTTCAATGGTTTTTTCAAAATCTTCTTTGCTAAATGCAATTTTGTGTTGCGCTATCGTTTTTTGCAATGAGTGTAAATACGAATCAAATACTTTATGCTTTTGGGAATTATCGGTATATTTTGGTATCGGGATATCTGCCAGACAGCCGCATGATTGATGCGGACAAAGCACAGGAGTACTCCCAATTTCACTTAATGCGTCTGAATCTTTGTAAATGTTTTTACTTCCACCTTTGTTTCTAAAACAAACTGCTTTATCTATAGTTCCGTCACTATCTATTGAAAAATTATGCACACCTGCTTCGCAGACCATACTTTTAAAATGGTGCATATTGTTAGCTACTATTTGAGGAGCACTATAGTATTTGACTTGATTGTCAAATACAACCTTTATAGGCTTGGATTCAACTTCGTTGTAAAACTGTTGCAACCAATCAAGGTCTTGTTTACTGTATCTACTGTCTATTTGTTGGTCTTTTTGACGGATGTTTTTTACTTTGTATGTAAGGTAGCTATTTTTGATTTTATCCAGTGTATTGACTAATTGTTTTACTTCTTCCATCCTTTCTGGATGTGCCATTATTCCAACAGAAACTTTGAATTGATTTTCAGAAAGGAGTTTGCAATTAGTTATAAATTGTTCAAAATTGGCAAATTCAAAGTGATAGGATGTGTCAAATACAAAGTTCTTTCTATGGATATGAAGTCGATTAATCAATTTTTCATAAAAAGCCTTACTTTTACTGAGATTGGTTATTGTATTGATTGTAGAATTTTCACCTAATACTTCAAATATATATTCAAGTGTTTCTATAAACCGGGGATAAATAGTTGGTTCGCCACCATTTATGGAAAAGCTGTATTGCTTTTTGTTCAGTTGTTGGATTTGATCAATCGTTTGCTTGATAGTTTCAAATGACTCAAACTGAGTGTTATTGTCGTAAGCTGAACAGTAAGAACAGGTATAGTTGCATTTTCTGGTAATAAGCCAGTTTATATTCATTGTATCGCCGTTAAATTTTAAAATGTTGCCTGCTTGTGATATGTTATGCATTTTTATTCACTTTCCTATAAACTCTTAAAATGTTTTCGACATGCTTTTCCCATGAATTTAATTGTAACCACTCTTTATTGCTATCTTCTCTAGGGTGTCTTTTTTGTAGTTTTGATGTCATATTATTTAATGCGTTAATGGCTGAATTTATATTGCCAGCTTCATAAGTTTCATACAAGTCCCAGCCCTGTACTTGATCTTTAAAGTTTCCGATATCTGGGAAAACAACAGGTTTTGAGTAAGTAAGTGCTAAAGCGAGAATTCCCGAATTTAATCCTGAATTATGCCCGAGAAAAAAAACATCTGTACTGGTAATAATCTCAGGAATTTCATTATCAGAAACCTTCTTGTAAATATATTGATTGCAAAAAGAATCATCTTGTTGATTTACCACTTTAGCGTTTTTCATCAATTCACCAATGCTAAAATAGCAACTTTCATAGTTGTTCCATTTTTTGAAAACTTCATAACAAAAATCTTGTCCTTTATAAGCTCTTTGTTTGCCAAAATTTGTATAAACTGTTTTGTTTAGCGGTAAAGCATATTTTTGCCTTGCAGAATCCTTTTTAGGAAGGTCTTGAGTTTTGTATGGTCCGTGAGGTGCTACTATATGCGTTTTGTGTGCTGTTTGTGGGAAATGTTTTTTAATAATTTCTATTGAACTATTTCCGTGGTGTACGATAATATCTGCATGACTCACGATAAGGTTGTACACCGCTTTGTCAAAATCATTAGCCACATCGTGAGGTAAAAGATTATGAACGGTGTATATGAAGGTTGTTTTGTTTTTTTTGTAAAATGTAAGTCGATCTTCTAAAAACTTCAAACCCTTGTCGTCCATAGAAAACAATTTTTGCCATCGATACATTGACTCCGGCCACTGTATGTGAACAGCATCAGGGATGAAATTTGAGAATAAAAAATTTTGTTCACTAAAAAGAAGTTCCACATCTTCTTTTATATATGCATCCGCTAAAAGCTCTAAATACTCATTAGTATTAAATTTTTTGTATGGACCAACCAGGAGTAGAGTCAAATTTTATCCTTTTTCATAGCTATTTATTATTCAAATATATCAACCGGAAAAGCTTTTATAAGTGCTTCATTGTTAAATTTCATTAAATCAAATGCAACTCCATCCTTTTCATGAAAAGATTCATTAAAAGATTTTGGTTTTTTGTTCAACTTTCTCCCTGTACCTTCTAAATAATCTTCATATTTGAAAAGAGTTTCGCCGCCAAAAGGTTTAAAAAGTCTTACAGGAACACCAAATGATTCAGAGATTATCAATCCATGCAAAGAAGAAGTTAAAACAATTTCGCTTGTTAATATTTCCTCAATAACTCTTCTCCAGTGAAGTAAAGGAGATACAAGGTTAAAAGGTTTTGGTACTATTTTTGTACATTCTTTATATTCATTCAAGTTCGGTATGCAAGTTATTTTGTTTTTTCTTGGCTGATAATTTAAATCAGGAAAAACGATTGGCAACAATAAAGCTGGATCACCAAAAATTTCAGGGTGAGCAACTTTTTTTTTCTGTAGAATCTCTCTTGTCAGAGGGCCTCTAACCGCCCTGGCGTCAAGAATATTAAAATCTAATCGTGATAAGCTGATTTTACCATTTATTCCAGCACCCCAAACAATATCATTATTTTCAGCAAAATGAATTATAGAGCCAATAGCTAACAGTTTTTGCGCTATTGGTTTCATTTTGATTAGGCTGTTTTTTAGGGCTATTTCACCAACCACTATTTTGGATAAGTAATCTCCAAAGTTCTCTCCATTTATCCAGGGATTATCTTTATACTTTTGATAATAATATAAAGAACTCGTTAACTTTCTATATTTATCATGTTCCTTTTTATAAATGTTATAGTCGTTATTCATTATCAATATCTAAACTTGGAAAGTTGTATTTTTTTCTGATTATAGGATCCGTAAAATCTTTATCTATATTACAATAAACTACTGTACCTTCTTTGTTTTTATATACACCACCCTGTTTTGAGAAATCTAAAGTATTATTTCCCTCTAATTGTTTCAAATCAGAGCTCATTAGATTTGCAACTCCATCTGTTGTTCCTTGGTGTTTTCCTGGATATTGAGCGGGGAAAAGATTTGGTTTAAAATTTCCAGTATGAATATTTCCAAATATTGCTCTATTTTGAGTATAAGGAGCAAACGCATTTGAGTCATATCCCACATTGCCTGCATTATCAACTACAAAAAAATCATAGCCTGAAAAGACTATATCTCCTAAATTTTCCTGTTGATTTAACATATATTTAATGGAATTATCATCCATATATTTAGCAATAAATCGCTTTTGTTCATCTGTATAGGCCCAAGGATAAATCTTTTTTTTGTATTCACCTTGAAATCTTCTTAAATGTACAACAAAACTATGTTTAGAAAATTTTTCTATATCACTTTGGAGTCTACTTAAATAAGGAGGATAAGCGACATAAACGACAGATATTTCGATTCCAGAATCTCTAAGATAAGTTATATTAGTTAAAAATTCATCGATATCCGCTTCTACAGGGTGAAAAGAGGCATTAATAAATAATCTACCTTCATTTGCTAATTTACTATTTGCTAATAATTCCAAGTTAGAAGAGATATTACTAGTGATTCTAAGCTGCCATTTTGGTTCTGACTCAACCATTTTGAAGATTTCTGGAAAATTTTTACCAATAGTAGGTTCTCCAAAAGCCAAATAAAAGATTAAATTTTGATTTCCAAATGCTTCTTTAAAACGCTCATGCCACTGTTGTATATACCCTGTAAATCTATCTTCTGGATTGTGCAATCCTACATAATAACAATAGGGGCACTTGTAGTTACATTTAGCTTCTCTTCCATTATATTGCCATAAAATAGTTGTATATTTTCTGGGAACGAGCATTGTAAGGTATTTGCTCATAAGCTTATAACCCTTTGTATTAGGGTGAAGGAAATCTCGTAAGCCCTCTTTTAAATCTGGAATTTCTCTTTTCCAAAAAACTTCTAAATCAACTATTTTTAGTTTTTTTTCTCGAGCTACTTTGCGAACAATATGGCTATAGTCTTTAGTTTCTAAATTGTACTTATTGTTTTCAAAATCATATGATGGTGTCAGTGTGTTGAGTATAACTCTAATGTTTTTTGACTCAAAGATATCAATCATCTTTAATAGATTATTTTTATATTCAAATTTACTTACTCCATATCTTTCATTAACAGAAGGTCTCCAGTCATTCATCCCAAAGCCGATAACTACTACATCTGGATTTAAAGACAATATATAGTCTATTCTTTTTAATCCATCTCTTGATGTCTCACTGTTGATACTTGCATTGATAACTTCATAATTTTTTTCTGGATATTTTTTCTGTAATTGTTTTTCAAAAAAAGGATGTACACTTTTGCTGATACTATCTCCAAAAAGAACTATTGTTTTTTCTAGATTCATTCAATGTTTCCTTTAAAATTAATACTTTAAGAGCCACTTATGAATTCTGCTTCTTTTCATTTATAAGTGTTAATCCTTGAATTAAAGTTTTTATTCTTAATTCACAAAACTTTTCAAATGAATCATTGCTTTCATACGGGGAATGTTCCAAATGAACTCCTATGGATTCTGCCATCGCCATATATTGTTTTATAACATCAAAAGAAACTTTTGAATGTTTTCTAATAGATTCCAATCCTTGAATAATATCGTCGAAATCTTCAATATGATAAACTCCGGGAATGTTTCTAAAAGTGGTATTCGCAAAAGCAAAAACAGGTTTATTTTTTAATAAAGACTCTAAAATAACAGAACCCCGTAAAGTGATAATAACATCTGAATAGTCGACTAGTTTATTTTGATTTGATGTTACACTCATTAAATGTGTTTTTGGAATCATGCCTATCCAGTCATAAAATTCAGTATCTCTAAAGTTTGAATTCGTTTTTTTCTTTATAGAAAAAGTTGAAGGATGTTCTTTAACAAGTAGCTGCTCGTTATCCGTTAAATTGTCGCTGATGAGTTTAATGATTTTTAGCTGATTTACATATTCGTTTGCTGCAGGCATAGAACTCGCTTCTGGTTGATAGTGCAAAGGGAAAAAATATGTTTTTTTATTCCAATCGATTTCATCCAATAAACTTGCAGATTTTTCTGAATAATCAAAAATCTTTTGCAGATAACTTGACTTGTTTGTGTTGTTTTTATTTTTAGGCATAAGATCAAAAACTAATTTTCCTTCACATATTGCAATTCCTTGCTGTAGAATTTCAGTTTGCATAAAACTATCTTGTGCATTTTTGATTTTGTTTATTTGAATATTGCTTTCTTTCGAGAGTTGATAGATACGGTTTTTTGAGATAATTTTATTTGAAACCACTGTTTTATTTAAACTGCCGTTATTGTTGAGTAGTGGAGTATGGAGATTAGTAGTTATATACATTGAGTGAGGAAAAAATATTTTTTTGTTAATAAGTGTTGCAATACGATAATACTTAGCTAATAAATATAAGCAGTATTCAACACCTGATTCTACTTCTTTTGTGAATAAAATAATATCCGGATTTGTGCGTGTAACAATCTCATGAGCAATGCTAAAATCTTGCATTAGACGCATCTCGGCAATCATTGAACCATTACAAAATGGACCGTACCTTTCTACAATAGGTAAAGCAATGTCTTTTTTTGATGCTAGAACTTTGTCAAAAAGTTCTTTGTTAAATTTTTCATTCCATTTGGCATGTAACCTATATGAGCTCCATACATAATGCATTGCATTTGGAAAAACTTCATATAAATTTGTTTGCTCTCCACTGTGTGATGTGGTTGCTTCTATTTTTATATCCATCTGTTGAAAATATTGCTTTAGCGTAATAAGGTGAGATTTGTAAAATCTGCTGAAATTTAAAACCGCTTTCATAGTGCTGATTTCCTTATTTCTTTTGTAAAATATTTCAAACTTGAAAGTAAGTGAGCGTCTAATTTTTCTAACCAGTTTATTTCATTTTTATTTTGACAATGGACGGTATCTAAGAGGGTTGCTGTTTTTAATCCATATTTGAGTCCTAGGATTTCAACAGTTGTTTCAAATATTTTTTTTGGATTCTTTATAAAATTATCATAATTAATAATAATTGAATTTTCTCCATTCTTGCTTATCTCTTCTGAAATTCTTATATAGTAATATGCACATCTATCTAATTCACTAGCCCCTATCCAAAAATTTTTGTCTTTACTTTTTACCCAGTATGGAATTTTAACTTCATCTATGACATCAATTGCAAGTACTTGACTTGGATGCTTTACATTTAAATATTCATCACTAAACCATTTTTTTCTTACAATGGAATCAATAACATCGTTTGGGTTCCTGTGCATCAGTACTGTTCTGCTTTGTGGAAATAATTCATTCATTGTATCTAGAAAGAAAACTATCTCTGGTAGCTTAAAGCCAAAGGTGGTTTTTTTTACCTGCTCTTCCAATTCAGTTCTAGAAAGTGATTTTTTATACCTGTGTTCTATCTCTTTTGAATCTTTTACATGCAATATACAGCTGTCATCATTTGTATTTAAATTTATATTTCTTCCCGCTAATGCATCCAATAAAAAATTGTCAAAAAAATAAAACTGTATTAGTTCTTTTAGTGATTTATTTGTGAGTTCATCTTTTTTTAAAAGCAGGCTTTCCAGCATTGGCGGTTCGAATAAGTATTCTGTTTTTTCCAGTGAATTTATTAGTTTTCCCATAATCGTAGTACCGCTTCTGGCACTGCCGCCTATTATTACCATTTTGTCTAAAATATTATTCCATGCGTTCACATCTACAATATTCATTTATATCCACCTTGCAACATTTAAATCCTCTTTTATTATTTTTTTTCTCGCATTTGGCAAACCATTGCCTACAAAATTAAAAAGATTTGCAGTAGCAACTGCATCCACTTTACTTCTTGTCAAACCTTGAATAAAGTGATTTTCATTGCCGGCTCCACCTGCTATTATCAATGGTGTCTTCATGAAGTGAGCAATTGCATCAATAGTGTTAAAGTCATATCCAAAACCTGTTCCATCTTTGTCAATAGAGTTCAAATATATTTCTCCAACATTCAAATCCTCAATATATTTTACATACTCAAAAAGTGCCATATCTACTTTTTGTGTGCCGTTATCAATAAATACAGTTGGCTTTTTATCAACTAGTTTATAATCTATAGAAGCTATTACACTTTGAGACCCATATTGTTTCACAATTGATTTTACCGCACTTGGATCCGTATAGAGCAATGAGTTTAATACCAGTTTATCTGCACCGCTTTGAAACAACAGCTTAGCGTCCTCCATACTTTTTATACCTCCACCTGCTGCTATCGGTATAAATACGTCATCTACAAGTCTTTCTAATATTTTTGCAAATTTTTCTGTTTGTTTCTCATTCCTAGAGGCATTGAGTACTATTAACTCGTCAAGAGAAAAAGCTATTTCTTTAAAGTTATAGTTTTTCTCAAGCCAGTTAATATCACCTACTTTTTGCAGTCGAAAATTTCTACTTTGGTTAAATTTGCCATTTTCATATATGAGGGTAAATATTATTCTTTTTCTCAGCATTTAAAACCTCTCTATGAAATTTTTTAAAATTTTTAAACCATTAGTTTGGCTAAGTTCCGGGTGAAACTGGGTACCTACAATATTTTCTTTTTCATAAGAGGCTATAAAGTTTTCACCATAATGGCAAATGGATTGTTTTAAGTCAGTATTACTTTGTAATCTATAGCTATGGGTAAAATAAAAGTCGTTTTTTTCACTAAAACCACTATACAGCTTAGCTTTAGAATTGGTAACGACTTGGTTAAATCCGACATGGGGTATCTTC
>CAYUAC010000008.1:0-30361 GCA_964442515.1 uncultured Campylobacterales bacterium
AACCCGCGACCCCGACCATGGCAAGGTCGTGCTCTAACTCTGAGCTACTCCCGCAAGTGCTGATGAGTTGAAATTATATACAAATAAACTTAAGATAAAATAAATCCACAGCCAAAACGGCTGCAAATTTACAAAACCATCTTGATCTCTTCGTGCGTTTTGATCGCGTCAAAGATCGCCGTGCGCTCATCCTCGCTTGTGACAAGCGTTTTCATATTCATACTGATATATTTGCCTTTTTTGGAACTGTTGGAATGGGTCAGTTCATACTCTTTACCTTTGCATACGTTTTCTACGACGCTTTCGATCGTTTCTTTGCTGCCTGCTATGATCTTATACGACCATAAACACGGATACTCTATCTCAGCCTTCTGCCGTAAACACACCACTTTTGCCTCCTTCTTTTCGCAGTAATCGCACATTGGAAATGACCATGCCTTTATCGATGGCTTTGAGCATATCGTATATGGTTAAAAGCCCGATATTTACGCCCGTCAGCGCTTCCATCTCCACGCCTGTCTGCCCGCTTAACTTTGTCGTTACTTGCAGTTGAAACCCCGGAAGATCGGGTAACTCTTCTACTTCGCAGTTGACTGATGACAGCATCAAAGGATGACACATCGGGATCAGATCGGGTGTTTTTTTTGCCCCCATGATCGCTGCTGTTACCGCCGTCTGGATCACCGGACCCTTTTTGGCGGTATTGTGTAGCACCGCGTCGTAAGCTTCCTGGCTGACCGTTATCGTGCCTACGGCCGTTGCCAGGCGGCTGCTGTCTTTTTTGCTGCTGACATCGACCATCTTGGGATTGTCATACTCGTCCAAATGCGTTAAATTCATTTTTAATCCTAATATAGATAAGATATAGATTCAATATCCATACAATTTTACCAAAATTTTACCTCCAACGGATAGAAAGGCAACAATGGTTGATGTATTAGTTATAGGAAGCGGGGGAGCGGCGCTCAGCTGTGCCATCGGCGCGCATAAAAAGGGCCTTCGTGTCTGCATCGCATCCAAAACTCCGCCGACGTGGTCGCAGACTTCACAGGCCCAGGGCGGGATCAATGCCGCAATAAGCGGTACAGACAGCGTACAAAGCCACATCGATGATACTCTCAAAGCCGGGGGCGGGCTTGCGCAAAAAAGCATGGTAACAAAGCTGTGTGAAGAGGCCGGAGAGAGTATAGCGTGGCTGGATGGTCTTGGCGTACCCTTTGACAAAACCGATACCGCGCAGTTTGCGCAGCGTTCCCTGGGCGGTGCAAGCCATAAGCGGGCACTGTATTCGCAGGATTTTACCGGGTTGAAGATCATGCATACCCTGTTTGCAAACGCAGCCCCGATAGAGCGCTTTGACAACTATTTTCTCGCCCAGTTGCTGGTCAAAGAAGGCACCTGTTACGGCGCACTTTTCCTGGATACGGACAATGATACGTTTGAAACCATCCGGGCAAAACAGGTCGTACTGGCTACGGGCGGTTGTGGTTCCATGTACCACGGATACAGCACCAATTCGGTTTTTGCCACCGGCGACGGTATCGCTTGCGCGCTTCAGGCCGGATGCAGGCTGCGTAATATGGAGATGGTACAGTTTCATCCCACCGCGCTGAAAACCAGCAAAACCCTCATCAGCGAAAGTGCCAGAGGAGAGGGCGGGTATCTGATCAATGATAAAAACGAACGTTTTACCGATGAACTGCGGCCAAGAGATGAGGTTGCCAGAGCGATTGCCAAACAGCTGCAAGAGGGCAGGGAAGTGTTTTTAGATATCAGACACCTTGGCAAGGATGTGATTGAAAACCTGATGCCCCAGGAGTACAGACTGGCAAAATTTTACGAGGGCGTGGATGCTGAAAAAGAACCCATCCCCATTACTCCAGCAGCCCATTACAGCATGGGCGGAATTGCGGTGGACGAGGATTTTGCCACGGACGTCAAAGCTCTCTATGCCCTGGGTGAGTGCAGTGAGGCAGGTGTTCACGGGGCAAACCGTCTTGGGGGTAACTCCCTGCTGGAAGTCGTTACCTTCGGGCGTCTGCTGGGAGAGAGTCTGGAAGATAAGGGGCAGAAAAAAAGCGTGGATTTTGACACTGAAGCGATGGTGGATTCAATCTTGAACAGGTTTGGGGGAAAGCCCCAAAATTCACCTCTGAAAGTAAAAAAAAGCCTGGGGGCACTGATGTTTGAAAACGTCGGTGTGTTTAAAACACAGACGAAGCTGCGCCAAGCCCAAAAACAGCTTCCCCGACTGGCAACACAACTGCTAGAATGCAGAGCCCAAAGCTACTTTGCCATCAGCAAAATTTTAGAAGCCCAAAACCTCCTGCTTCTGGCAGAACAGGTGATTAAAGCCGCAGCCAGCCGCGAGGAAAACACCGGAGCCCATTACAAGGAGGCCACATGAGAAGTGTTACGATACAAACTCCGCAAGAAACAAAAACCTATACCGTCGATGATTCCTGCATCACGCTTATGGACGCGTTTGAAGATATCAGCCAAAACCATGATCCGGGTTTTGAGTATGACTGCGGCTGCAAAAGCGGCGTATGCGGCAGCTGCGCTGTCAGAGCCGATGAGAGGGAAGTATTGGCGTGTTCGCATAAGCTGCGACAAACCCAGACAGTTACTCCCCTGCGCTTTTGCAGGCAAGTCAGGGATTTACGTGTCAAGCGTAATTATGATACACTTAAAAATGCGTATATTCATCAGCCAAGCGGCAAACAGGCGGCAAAAAGCGATGTAGACCCGATCATGCGCCAAAGCGATTGTATTTTATGCGCCAGCTGCTACAGCGCGTGTCCGGTATTTGAGGTTATGCCCGGTTTTCTGGGACCCTTTGCCCTGACAAAAGAGTATATGCACAGTGTTGATGTTAAAGAAGCCGACCAAAAAAGTCATATCGATTTCGTGCAAACTGAGGGCATATGGGATTGTACGCTGTGCGGGGAGTGCACGCTGGTCTGTCCGCAGGGAATCGACAGTAAAAGCGATATTATAAAGCTGCGCGAAAAAAGCGTGCAGTACGGTTACAGCGATCCCAACTTTCAAACAATGAATTTTGGATTTTAAAGGAGAAAAACGATGGTAGAAAAACAAACAATTTTAGACGCGTTTTATTTCAGACATGCCTGCAAAGTTTTTGACCAAAACAAAAAGATTCCAAGTCAAGATATGGAGTTTTTATTTGAGTGTGCGAGGCTGAGCCCGACCTCTTTTGGAATGGAACACCACCGTATGCTGCATGTACAGGATGAAAGCATCCGCCAAAAACTCAAACCCGCCTGCTGGGATCAAAACCAGATCACCACCTGCAGCGATCTGGTCGTTTTCAAAGCCATCACTGAAGATGTGAAACCAGACAGTGCGTACGTACGGCAGATGTTTGAGCGAAAAAACCTGGGGGAGGAGGCGACCCGGGCGTATCTCAAACGATACGAACACTTTTTAAGCGACAAGGATGTCGAGTGCTGGGCGACCAAGCAGTGCTATATCACCCTGGCAAACATGATGACCGCCGCGGCGATGCGTGAAATCGACAGCTGCGCAATTGAGGGCTTTGAAACCAAAGAGGTAGAAGATATTTTAAATATTGATACTTCCAGGGAACGAGTCGCGATGATCGGGGCTTTTGGCTACAGGGTAGATGAACAGCCCAAAAAATACAGATTGAACAAAGATGAACTTATTACAAAGATGTAGATTATGAAAAAAGACAGATACCGAAAACTCAAAGTCAAGCTTTTATTTCTTATTGCGTTGGTCTTTGTTGTTTTGGTATCTGTGGTTAATTTTTTAGAAAACAAAAAAACCAAACGCGAACTGGAACAGAAGATAGAACTCAAAAGCGCTTTTGTCAAACAAGTTTATGATAATATTCTTTCCAACTACAGATCCACGCTCAATCAAAAAGCCTCAGAAATCATCAATAAACAAACGGTCATAGAGCGTTTTGCCAATCGTGACCGTCAGGCGCTGCGGGAGTTGACCCTGCCCGTTTTTGAAAAGATGAGCAAAACTATGGACGGGTTTTCCATCATGCATTTTCACCTGCCGGGAGGCGAATCCTTTCTGCGCCTGCACGCTTTGGAAAGCTACGGGGATGATCTCAGCGACATACGGGCCATGATTCAGGCCGTTCACGCCAAAAAGAAACCCACTTTCGGTTTTGAAATGGGTAAATTTGACGACAGTTTTCTCACCTACAGGGTTGCACGTCCCGTTTTTGACAAGCAGGGCAGTTATCTGGGGGCGTTTGAAATGGGGGTCAATTCTCAGGCGATTGTCAACACGATCAAAGATATTTTTTCAAGGATTGACGCGCAAAGCGCGTTTTTCGTGCAAAAAGATAAACTGCGCTATTCCCTGACACTGCCGCATGTACAACATAAAAAAAACCAATTCCTGCTGGCGTCTGAAACACCGGCATTTAAAGACAAGAAAGTCAAGGTGATCTTTGATTCGACCAACCAGCGCCTGGAAACAGTTGAGGGGATTTTTCAATTTCGTTTGTACGAGGATTTCGTAAAAAACTTTACCGGCGATTCGATCGGCGTATTTGCCCTGCAGTATGACATTACAGCCGATATGGCAAACTATAAGCGCTATATTCTGCAGCTGCTGGTGTTTTCAATAGGGGTAATGATGATCGTGCTGGCCGTTGTCAACTACGGCTTTAACTACTATCTGCACCGTATCGAAAGCGAACACCGCCTTTTTGTGGCCGAACATGAAAAAGCCCAGCTGATTTTGGATTCCCAAAACAACCTGGTCGTGCTGGTCGATAACGGTGTCCCGCTTTTGGCCAACAAGTCTTTTCTGCGGTTTTTTCGAGTTGATTCTATCAAAGAGTTCAATAAAAAGCATGGTTCGTTGGTGTCGCTTTTTATTCCTAAAGAGGGCTTTTTTGCTTTAGAAAATGACACCGATCCAAAGCAATGGGTGCGTAAACTCAAAGATTTGCCGCTGCATCAAAGAAAGGTCGCGATCCAAAACGGCGGCAGTGAAGTGATTTTTGATATTGAAATCAGCGAGTATGAGGGGAAGGATAATCTGTACGTGCTGACCTTTGATGATATCACTCAACTGATGAATAAACATGAGGAACTTTCAAAAAGGGTGTATCTTGATTCACTTACATCTATTTATAACCGCCGCTATTTTGAAAAAGTCAGTGATAATATCTTTGCGAAGGTCAAAAAGGGCGTTACGTACGGGGTGTTGCTATTTGATATTGATAAATTCAAAGATGTCAATGACACCTACGGACACAATTTCGGCGATGACGTTCTTAAAGTCATCGCAAGTACGGTATCACGATCGCTTCGCAGCGAGGACATCTTTGTACGCTGGGGAGGAGAAGAGTTTGTCGTTATCCTGCCTAGCAGCAGTGAAAAAGCAAGCGTTACCGTTGCCGAAAAGTTGCGGGAACGAATCAAAGAGCAAAAAATAGGCGATATACATATTACCTGCAGTTTTGGCGTCACGGTAATCAAAGAAGATGACAATAAAAAAAGTGTTATAGAAAGAGTGGATAAAGCGATGTATGCGGCTAAAAAAGAGGGAAGGGACAGAGTGGTGTATCTGTAGACAAAGAAGAGAAAAAAATCTCTTCTTTGCATCTTTTAAACGCCTGCTTCTTCTCTTCTTTGCAGGTATTCCCAGCGTGCGTCCACATCTTTTTGCCACTGTTTGATGACATGTTCGTTTTCGGGTTTAAACAGGTGCTTAAAGCGGCCCTGAATTCCCAGATAATCACGAACGGGCAGAACGTTTTTGGGTCTGTAAGTGATGTTGAGCTGATGGCCGTCAATGATCTCATACAATGGAAAGACAAGACTGTCAACGGCGACGTCGCTGACGCTGATAGTGTCTTTTGGATCAAATTTCCACTCAGTCGTACACGCACTCATCGCGTTGATAAAGCACGGTCCTTCGGTTTCAAGTGATTTTTGCAGCTTTTTGACCATATCTTTCCACTTGTTTGGCGCCACCTGCGCGACATAGGGTGCGCCGTGGGCACCCATAATACCGACGATATCTTTTTTCATCTTCTTCTCGCCGTAGCTGACCCGTCCTGCGGGGGAAGTGGTCGTACTTGCGCCAATGGGCGTCGAAGAACTTCTCTGGCCGCCGGTGTTTGCGTACACTTCGTTGTCAAGGCAGATATAGGTAAAATCATGGCCCCGCTCAACCGCGCCGCTTAAAAATTGAAAGCCGATATCATACGTCGCGCCGTCACCGCCGAAAGCGACAAATTTTACGGGCGCGTCGGGGTTTGGCAGTGTGCCTTTTCTTTTCTTGGCGTTATACATTGCTTCGGCGCCCGCAATGGAAGTCGCTGCATTTTCAAAGCCGATGTGGATCCAGGAGCTGTCCCATGACGTGTAAGGATACACCGCTGTTGAAACTTCCAGGCAGCCCGTGGTTGTCGATAATACCAGATTGTCCTCGGTGCAGTTCATCAACTCTCTGACAATCATAGAGTGAGCGCAGCCCGGACATAATAGGTGAGCACCCTCAAATCGTTCGTTAGCCGTTGAAAACTGCTTTAGGTTTTTAATTGTTTTACTCATTTTTGCTCTCCTATTAATAAAATGAAAGTTTTGGACCGCGTAGCCCTGAAAACTGTTGTGTCGGAGTGGTCAGTTTGCCCGCGTCGGCATTGGCTTTTGTATCCTTGATGATCACTTTAAGCTGCTCGATAGTCATATCACGTCCGCCAAGGCCGTAGATATAGTTGCTCATAACCGGATGGTTGTCGCTGTTGATCATGGCACCGCTGAGTTCGTTAAACAGCATACCGACCGTACCGCCGGGTGCGGAGCGGTCCATTGTAGCTACCGCTTTGACGTTTGCCAGCGCTTCCTGCATCCGTTCATACGGGAAGGGTCTGAAAACTCTGGGGCTGACAACGCCTACTTTAATGCCTTCTTCATCACGCATCAGCTGTGCCGCCTGGATTGCGCTTTCTACAGTCGTTCCAAAAGCAACGACAGCGATTTCTGCATCATCCATCAGGTATTGCTCGACCCTGTTGTATGCTCTGCCTGTTTTCTTTTCATATTCTTCAAACACACGGTCAATAACCGGACGGGAATCCATCAGCGCTTTTTGCTGTCTTGCTTTGTGCTCAAAGTGCCAGTCTTCTTCGGTCTGCGCGCCGTAGGTGATGGGCTTTTCAAAATCAAGCATCGGGTTTTTTTCTTGGTAATCGCCTATGAATCCGTACGCGTCGTCATCGCTGAGCGGACTGACGTTTTGCGCGGTGTGTGATGAGATAAAGCCGTCCTGGTGGACCTGCACGGGCAGTCTGACATCCATATGCTCACCGATTTTAAATGCGCACAGCATCATGTCGTACGCTTCCTGGGGATTGAACGTATTGATATGGATCCAGCCCGTATCACGGCCCATGTACATATCCGAATGATCACCGTTTACATTCAGCGGAGCCGCGATCGCTCTGTTGACAACGCCAAGGACGATGGGCAGTCTCATACCGCTTGCCTGATACAGTGTCTCAATCATCAGCGCGTAACCCTGTGAACTCGTAGCCGTTGCCACACGTCCGCCCGCAGCGGCCGCGCCGATACATCCGCTCATCGCGGCGTGTTCGCTTTCGACCATGACAAATTCGCCGTCTACGTGCCCATCGGCCAAAAATTTAGAATAATTTTGTACCGTCGGTGTGGACGGGGTAATAGGATAAGCGGCAACCACGTCGATTTGAGCTTGTCTCATGGCTTGTGCGAAAGCCATGTTTCCATCCCATACTTCTACTTCTTTAAGATCAATTTTTTCAGCCATTACTCACCCTTTTTCTTTTTTTCAGGCCACTGTGACAGTGCCTCTTCGCTGTCGTCTTGTTCTGCAAACATCAGCAGTGATTTGGGGTTTGTGGGGCAAACCTCCACGCATACGCCGCACCCTTTACAGTGATCGTAATCCACGCCGATCATCTTTTTATCACGGCTGATAATAGAAGAATCGGGGCAGAATACCCAGCAGTTTTGACAATCGATACAGATATCTCTGTTGTATACCGGTTTTAAAACTCTCCAGTCTGCCACGCTGGCAGTGTATGAGTTTGTCTGCGCGTACGGTCTGTCTTCAGGTCTGACCAGAGCGGAATTATCTACTTCCTTACTGAACGATTCTAACAGCGTACCGTCAGATACTTCATCCCAACCTACTTTTTGCATACCTAATCCTTTACTTTACTTCGTTATAGGCTCGCTCGATCGCAGCCATGTTCGCGTCAATAATCTTTTGGGGAAACTTCTCAAGAGTGTGAAGCATCTTCTCTTTAAACGTTTCGATATCAAACATATTTGAAACCTTCATAAGCGCGCCCAGCATCGGCGTGTTGGGGATCGCCCTGCCGATTGTCTCCTGGGAGATTTTAATGCAGTCAACGACATACACTTCTCTGCCTTCTAATACCGGAGCGGCCTTGATGAGTTCGTCTTTGTCCATATGTGTGGTGATGATGTATTTGGTGTCATCCTTTTCATTGGCCGTAATGTTATCGGAAAAAGTCAAAGCCGGATCGATAACAAGCACATAGTCTGGATTCATGAACTTTTCATGGTTGATGATAGGCTTATCATCGATTCTGTCGTACGCCGTCATGGCAGCACCTCTTTTTGCTGAGCCGTAAAAGGCAAAAGCCTGAACCTGCTTTCCTGTTGTAGCGACAACGTCTGCTAAACCTTTAGCACCCGTTACTGCACCTTGTCCGGCGCGGCTATGCCATCTGATTTCTAACATATCATTCTCCTATTATTAGACAATGCAAAAATTCTAATGAATAAGCACTTAAAAGATGCTTGACAAAAGCGGCACCTATGCCAAAGGCGTTACTTTTTGTAAGCTTTTGGCAAAAAATCGCGCAAATAAACGCAAATTTAAGTTTCGTAGCATTAAAATAGCATTTAATGCGTACGCTCTTGGTGCGCGATTTTTGCGATGAGTTCGACCGCCTGCCAAGCGTCTTCTGTGACAAATTCACTGCATCGCCGGAGCTCGTCATGGTCTCCGTACCCGCATTTTACTGCAATAGACTTTATGTTTGCTTTTCTGGCCGCATTAATGTCCAGGGGGGTATCACCGATCATCCAGGTGTGCTTTGCGACCCCGTGGAGTTTGTGGATCGCTTTTAGAATCGGTTCAGGATGGGGTTTTGGATTTTGCACGTCTTCGCGGCCGATGAGGACTTGAAAATAGTGCATAATGCCCATATGCTCAAGCAGTTGCCTGGAATACAGCCCCGTCTTGGTCGTTACCACGCCAAGGTCGGCAAATTCGGCGGCGGCTTCCACCGCTGATTTTGCTCCGGGCAGAAAACTTGTCATGGGGCGGTTGATTTCGCGGTATTTGTGTTTGTATGAATCAACAAAATCGCCGACCTGGTCACTGTTTACGCCAAGATGGGCAAACATGAAATCAAGCGGATGGCCGATAAGGGCTTTGATGCGCGCTCTTGGCGGGCAGGGCGTATTGTGGTCGGCAAAGGCGTATTCAAAACTTTGGAGTATGGCTTGGGTGGAGTCAATGAGCGTGCCGTCTAAGTCAAATAAAATAATCATGGATATGCCTTATATGCTATAATGACCGTAAAAACGATCGAGGATAGATTATGGATGAAATTATACAAAAACTCAAAGAGTACTACAGCGACAATAGCGCTGTTTTTGAAAAACTCCATCAATTTTCCCTGGACGCTCAGGACCGGGAGATGGATGTCAACGGCGATACAAGCGGGCTGGAGAGCTTTGAAAACAATTACAAAAAAGTGGTGGACAAAATTGCGGGTGATCTTGGTTTGCAGACAAAACAGCGCTTCAAAGCAAGCGATTTTGCCTTTGATCTGGAAGGTGATGAGGGCGAAGCGCTCAAAGTGGTTTATGAAAACGGCGATTTAGACCTGTATACGCTGTAAATGTTTCAACGATGCTGCCAAGACTGAAAAAAACCCTTCTTGCGCCGCTTTTGGCGATGCGGCTGCGGTATGTGCCGCTGCTGTTGATCTATTTTGCCTACGGGGCCAGTATTTTTACCGGTATTGCCGAAAGTTTCTGGGTTAAAGAAAAGCTGAGTCTGGGAACTGATGAGTTGATGGCTTTGGGGGTATGGCTAAGCATCCCCTGGACGATCAAGATGGTGTTTGGACAGCTGGTCGACAGTGTCGCGATCTTTGGTTCCCAGCGGCGTATTTATATCTTTATCGGCGCGGGATTGGTGGCAGCAAGTATGCTCACGCTTATGGCGCTTGCGGGGGATTACGCGATAGTGCGGGGATACAGCAAAGACAAGCTTTATATCATCGCTTCAGTGGTGGGCGTTGTAGGCTTTGTGATTCAGGACGTGGTGGCCGATACGATGAGTACTGAAGTCGTTGACCGCTCTCAGTCGCAGGAGAAAATAGAAGAAGAATTGGCCATGGTACAGATCCTGGGGCGCCTTGCACTGGCCATAGCGGGGGTGGCCGTGGCGGGTCTTGGAGGCTGGCTGGCCGAAATCCTTTCGTATGAAGCGATGTTTGCGCTGGGGCTTTTTATCCCCGCCCTTTCTGTTGCGGGCGTTGTTTTTATCAGGCTGGAAAAACCTCTCAAAAGTCCTATCAACCCCAAAATCCTTTACGGCGGCCTTGTCTTTGCTCTTTTTGTGCTTGGCATGGGCTACAGCGATGTGGCCTACGGCCAGGAGATCGTCTTTGTTATCTCCATGGCGGTGGTACTGTATATGCTCAAAGAGATTGTCATCGATCTGCCCGCCCAAAAACTCAACCATATCATCGCGGCAGTTATCGTTATCTTTATCTTCCGCGCTACGCCGCCGGTGGGGCCGGGGCTGCAGTGGTGGGAAATTGACGTATTGGATTTTGACAAAGCCTTTTTCGGAACGCTCAATCAGATCGGCGCGGTACTGGCTATTGTCGGGATGTGGCTGGCAAGCGGCTATATCGTTAAAAAGTCTATATCCAAGGTACTGCTGTTTTTAGTCATTGTTTCCACGCTGCTTTCACTGCCTGTTATCGGGATGTATTACGGGCTGCATGAGTGGACGCAGGCACACTTTGGTATTGATGCCAGGGATATCGCTTTGGTCGATACCGCTCTGGCCAGTCCGTTTAACCACCTTTCCATGGTGATGATGCTGGCGCTTATTGCAATCTACGCACCTGCGGGCAGACGGGGGACGTGGTTTGCGCTGATGGCCAGTCTGATGAACCTGGCTTTGACGGCGGGCAATTTGATCAGCAAGTATCTCAATGAAATCTTTGTCGTGACCAGAGAAGTGCCTGCTCAGGGAATCAGTGCCGATTACAGCCAGCTTGGGTGGCTGCTGATCAGCGCTACGCTTATCGGTTTTGTGCTGCCGCTGCTTGCTATTTACAGGTACGGCAGAAAGCTTTAAGGAAAATTTAGTTAAACAGGGCTTCCAGCGCGCTGGAGTCGTTGGAACGTTCATCGCCCCGATCCTGGTCGTATTCGGGTTTGGCCGCGCCTTCCTCTTCGATCAGTTCGATCCTGTAGCCGCTGAGCATAGAGGTCAGGCGGATATTGATGCCTGATTTGCCGATGGCTCGCGGCTTTTGCTCGGGAGATATTTTGACGCTTGCGACATCATCTTCGATAGTGATGTTATTCACCACCGCAGGCGCCAGGCAGCGGGCGATAAAGATTTCGGGGATGGCCGAGTGTTCGATGACGTCGATGTTTTCACCCCGCAGCTGCTGGCTGACGGCATTGACTCTGGTTCCCTTGACGCCTACGACCGCGCCGACGGGATCGATGTCATATGCGGTTTTGACCGCGACCTTGGCCCGTTCACCCGGGATTCTGGCCGAGCCCACGATTTCAACGTAATCATCCTGGACTTCGGGAACCTCTTTTTTGATCAGCTGGTTCAAAAACTCCGGCGAAGTACGGGTCAGATCAAGATGCATCCCCTCTTTTTTCGTCATATTGACAAATTTCAAAAGGGCCCGGACCACGTCGCCTTTTTTGAAAGATTCCCCCTTGATTCGGTTGCGCCGGGGCAGGATACCGCGCAGTTCATCGATTTCAATGAAAGTATTGTCGTCGTTATCGACCCTGATGACGCTGCCGTGGACGATGGTGCCCACTTTTGCCTTGTATTTTTCAAACAGGTTTTGTTCAATAACCTTTTGGACGTTGAGTTCAACCTCGTAAAACAGCTTTGCCGCAGCCGTACGGCCGAAATCTTCGATATGGATCGCGTTTTGCAGCTGGTCACCGATTTCGACGTCGGGATCAAGCTCCTTTGCTTCGCTCAGGGCGATATATTTTTCACTTTCCTCCTGCAGATGTTCATCATCATCGGCAACGACGTGCACCGTCTGGTAGAGTGTATAGTTTTTGCCCTCAATCTCGACGCTGAAATCCTGATCAGGCGAAATCATCTCTTTTGCCGTGAAAATCAGCGCGCGTTCAAACGCTTCGTTTACTTCTTCTTTTTTCAACCCCTTTTCCAAAGCGATCGATTCTATAATGTCACCAATTTTTTCCAAAAATAACCCTTGTGTTTTGTAAAAATTTAAAATTTACCTGTATGCTCTATTTTACATAAAGTTGGCTTAATGAAAGATGAGATATAATATAAGCTTACTATGTTATCAAAGGATATAGATGGAACTGTTAGCAGCACGAACAGATAAAACGAAAAAACCGAAAAAAATAGATATTGAGTCAGTCAACACCCATGATAACATTCTTTACTTTGATCGGGAGAATTCCCACAAAGATATGGTCAAAATGGTCGAGTATTTTGAAGACAAGGGCTTAAGCGTATATCTGCGAGAGGTAAAATTCGGACTGGATGAAGAAGATTACATGTATGAAGTCCATATCATGTAACACAGGGGGCGCCTTCCGCCCCGCTGCCGCAAGCTATCCAAAATAGAAAGAAATCCGCCTATGCAAAATCATCCCGAAAAAAAACTTTACATTATGACTTTAGGCTGCGCGATGAATGTGCGCGACAGTGAACATCTGCTGGGACAGCTGCAGCATGAATACACTCCCACAGAGGATGAAAAAGACGCCGATTTGATTATTATCAATACCTGCAGCGTGCGGGAAAAACCGGTCAAGAAACTTTTCAGCGAAATAGGCAAGCTGGCAAAAAACAAAAAGCAGGGGGCCAAGCTGGGCGTGTGCGGCTGTACGGCAAGCCATCTGGGCGGCCAGATTATTAAACGCGCGCCTGCTGTGGATTTTGTTCTGGGAGCCAGAAATGTTTCCAGGATCAACGAAGCGCTGCGCACTAAAGGCTTTGTCGCCGTGGATACGGCCCACGATGAGAGCGAGTTTGTATTTGACAAACCCTATAGTTCCAATCCCTACAAACGCATGGTCAATATCTCCATAGGATGTGATAAAAAGTGTACCTTCTGTATCGTTCCCCATACCAGAGGCAGTGAAATCTCCATTCCCCTTGATCTGATCAAAAAAGAGATTGCCAAAAGCGTCACAGAGGGCGTCAGGGAAGTGATGCTGCTTGGACAAAACGTCAATAATTACGGCAGACGCTTCAGCGGCGGGCATGAAAAAATCGATTTTACGGGACTGCTGCGCGAAATTGCCAAAATAGAGGGTTTGGAACGTATCCGTTTCACCTCGCCCCATCCGCTGCATATGGATGATGCGTTTTTGCAAGAGTTTGCCGCCAACCCCAAAATATGCAAATCGATTCATATGCCCCTGCAAAGCGGTTCGACCAGGGTTCTTGCTAATATGCGCAGGGGATATGGCAAAGAGTGGTTTTTAAACCGCGTGGCGCAACTGAAAAAACTGGTCCCTGAGGTCACCATAGGAACCGATATCATCGTGGGTTTTCCCGGCGAAAGCGAAGCCGATTTTGAAGATACGATCGATGTGGTTAAACAGGTGGGCTTTGATCAAGTGTTTAGTTTCAAGTATTCGCCGCGCCCCCATACGCCTGCAAAAGATTTTGAAAACAGTGTCGACGAAGCGGTCGCATCGCGGCGTCTTGCCCGCCTGCAGCAGCTTTGTACCCGGATTATCGATGAAAAGATGCAAAGCTATGTGGGCCAGACAATGCGGGTTTATTTTGAACAGCTGCAAAGTGCGGGCAGGGTCGCCGGCCGAAGCGATACCAACGTACTTATCAGCGTAACAGGCGGCGAAGAGCTGCTTGGTACCTTTGCCGATGTCAAGATAACCGGCGCTGCGCGAATGAGCCTTGAGGGAGAACTGCTTTGCGGTTAAAACCCCTGTACCGAAAAGCCGCCACCGTCCTTGTGCCGCCCGTGGCGGCGCTGTGTGTGCGGCTGTTTTTTCTCAGCTGCCGCAAAAAATACCATTATATCGGCAGTCTGCCGCAAAACAACTGCGTCTTTGTCGGCTGGCACGGCGAACTGTTTTTTAACCCCCTTTTTTATAAAAAGGCGCGCCCGGGCTTTGATGCGTACGCTCTGGTTTCACGCCATTTTGACGGCGAGCTGATTGCCCGTACCAACAAAATAAGCGCGGGGCTGCACGCACTTCGGGGGTCTTCAAGCAAAGGGGGCAGCGCCGTATTATTGCAGGCGATCAAAAAGCTGCGCGCCGGAGCCGACGTGGTTTTAACCCCCGATGGTCCAAGAGGTCCCCGACACCGGATCCAGGACGGCGTGCTGAGCCTTTGCAGGCGCTGCGGCGGCAGCGTCGTAATCATTACGCACAGACCCCGGAGGTACTGGCGTCTTAAAAGCTGGGATAGGTTTATGATCGCCAAACCCTTTACGCGCGTGGATGTTTATTTTCAAACGCTGCGGCTGCAAAACTTTGATGAAAACGATAAGAAGTATCTGCAAGAGAGGATGCTTGCCTATGCGCTCTAAATACCTTGTACTGCTTGGGGCTTTGGCCACCGTAATCGTAATGGCGGTGTATTTCTATCTGCATCCTTCCTACAAGCTTTCTTTGGAGGCCAAGGTGTATTACTCCATAGGCGATTACGACAGTGCGCTGGAAACAGCCCAAAAAGCGTATGAACAAAACGAGTATAACCGTATGGCTTTTACGGTTCTGGTACAGTCAAAAAACGCTAAAAAGTTTTTGGAATTTATCCGCATGGCCAAGGAGTATTACGCAAAGATAGAAACGATTTCGCAAAAAGAAACCATCAGCAACGCCGACAGGCAAAAGATCAAGATGCTTACCCAGATTGTTTTGGAAAGTTATAAACGCCTCAACGCCACGCGCCTGACCGATGAGGTGCTGGTGGAAGATGCCAAGAAATATTATGAAAATTTTGTAGCGCTGCACCGGCGGGTTTTTGAACAAAGAAGCGATGATGCTAACGCAACTGATTGAAACCTTTTTGGATTACCAGCTTCGTATCAGGGGATATTCGCCCGTTACCGTACGCACCTATGAACTGGCCCTGAAACAGATGGCGCAAAAAAGTTTTCTGTATCAAGAAGACGCAGAATGGTTTTTGGATATCACCCCCTTTCGTTTTGCCATCAGCGGCCAAAACCCAAAAACGATCGCTAAAAAGCTCAGTGCCGTGCGCTCGCTGGTGAAATACGCCAAAAAACAAAAGCATATGACTGTGACACTGATCGCTGATGCAACCATCAAAACGCCAAAGACGCTGCCAAAACCGATTGCGTACGAACATATCCGGCAAGCGCTGGACCAAAGTGACGCCACCGGTGCACTGATGATAGAACTGCTGTACGGGCTGGGACTTCGTATTAGCGAACTGCAGACACTGCGTGTTGAAGATATCGCTTCGCAATGGGTACGGGTGCGGGGCAAGGGAGCAAAGACGCGCAATATTCCGCTGCTGCCGGGGACTGGGGAAAAAATAGGGCATTATTTGCAAAAATACGCGCCAAAAACCTATTTATTTGAGAAAGATGGTGTAAAATTAAGTCAAAATAGCATAAGATATGCAATACAGAAAAGTTTCGCGCGTATCGGAGTAAAAGCAACGCCGCACCAGCTGCGCCATTCATACGCTTCGCATCTGCTTGAAAGCGGCGCGCGCATCAAAGACGTCAGTGAGCTTTTGGGCCACGAGTCGCTCAGCGCTACCCAGATTTATACCCGGCTGAGCAAGCACAAAAAGCTGCGCTCGTATCAGCAGGCCCATCCCCTCAGCGGGGCAAACTCGGAAGGCAAGGGATAGTTTTTATGTTCAAAAAGTGGCTCAAATCGCTTTGGCCGGATTCGTATGTCATACTCTCAAAAGACGCCGAAGGCGTGTACGGGACGCATTACGTCAGGGGATCAAGAGGGATCGAGACCGTTGATGAAAGTACCTTTGCCATGCAAAGCGATGAGGACAGACTGCCGTATGAAGCAGACAGTTATCTGCAAGAAATCTACTCGGCTTATCCCCACACCAGGCTTATCTATCTTACCTCGGCTTCCAGCTGTTCAGCCGTTGCCGCGTGTTCCAAAGAGCAGATGGCGCAGATGGAGGTCGATACCTCCATTATTAAAATGGTTTGCAAAGGAAAGTTCAGCAGCTATATTTCAACCATGGATTTAGAAGAGGATAAACTTTTTTTCAAACCCTATACCCTTGATTATATCTACTCTCCCTTTTTTGTTCTGGATGAACTCAGGGGGTTTAGCGAAAAAACAACCATGTGTATTTTGCACAGGCAAAACCGCCTCATCGTTGCCGTTTATATCGGTGATACCTTCGTATACGGGAGCAACGCGCCCATAGGCGGTGAAGAATCTTTTGAGGATGAGTTGGAAGATGACACTCTGGATGAGGACCTGCAAGCCGATTTTGATCTGGAAGATCTGGGGGATTTTGAAGAAGAGATGGAGGATATGGACGACCTTGACAGTATGAACGATCTTGACGATATGGATGATTTTGATAAAGAGATCGAGGAAGAGGATGAAGATACCATCAGCGAAGATGAAGAGGTCAGCCAGGAAGAAAGCGAACTCAAAGAGTATGATCTGAATCTGTACAAAACACTCAAAGAGGTCATGAGCGAGTTTTACAACGATGAACTCGTCCGGAGCGATTTTATTGAAAAAATCGAAATCTATGATACGCTTGCAATCAGCGAAAACGTGTATGAACTGATCGAAGAAGAGCTGTTTTGCGCGGTTGTGGCAGAACATATCGATCTGCACAAAGCGGTTTTTTCGTTGATGCAAAAGGATAGCGGCAATGGCAAGGCTTAGTTTTACCAAACCGGCCAAACGGGGGTTTTTGGACTTAGAAAGCAAGATACTCATCGGCTTTGCGGCGGTGATTTCACTGATTATTATCGGTTTTTCGGTCTTTTTAAGCGTGCAGGCCCTTTCCAAAAGTTCCTCGGCCCAAACCATGCGTGAAGAGATTAAAACGATGCGCGAAGAGATCAAAAGCTACAGTAACGAGATCGAACAGATCAAAAAGCTTGCATCCAAAGCCGATGAGGTCCATACCACCAATCAGCTGTTACAGGAAAGCATCCGCAATCTTTTTGATCTCATTCCCGACCAAATCACGCTGAACCGTTCGGTGATGGAAAAAGACAAACTTATTCTATACGGGGTGACGCCTTCAAAAGAGGTGTATAACTTTATACTGCTTTCTCCGTTGAAATCCATTTTTCATGAAAACAAAACGACCTTTTACTCCCTGGAAAACGGCTGGTACCGTTTTGTCAGCGTCAATGTTTTGCATGAAGGCGAGGTGCTTGCCAGATGACTCCCAAAGAACTCAAACTCATACGGCTGCTGATAGGTTTTATTCTGGTGCTGCTGGTGCTGTTTGCCCTGTTTATTTTGATGGCCATTCCCTCGGTAAACCTGTATAAACAAAAAAACACCCAGTTCAAACAGATTCAGGCTACGCACTCGGATATGGCGCAGGATCACGAAAACCGCCTGCAGACGCTGGTGGAACTTAAAAAGGAAAACAAGCGTGTCATTAACGCCTTTGACAACAAATTTGACGAAGAGAGTTTTATGCGCTATCTGGACAGCCAGTTTGAGAGGGTTTCGATCCAAAAAGAGGAACCTGGTGAAGATGAAGAGTTTTTGCGCTACCGCCTGAAAGTAACCACTTCGATGCAGACCCCGGTGAAATTTTACGAATTTTTGCAAAAGCTAAACAGTTACAAAAACATTATTCAGGTGGAATTTCCTATCGAATTTGCCATGGAAGAGGGGGAGTTGACGGGGATGTTTGATTTGAAGAAATATTATTACAAAATCCGTCCTCTGGAGAAAAAAGAGGAAAGTAAATAAACTTTTTAAGCAAGAAATAACTTTATTTCGATATAGTTTCAAAATTATACAGTATTGAAACCAAAACGAGGATTTGTAGTCATGAAAAAAGATATACACCCACATTACGAACCGTGCCAAGTCACATGCGCATGCGGTAACAGCTTTGAAGTGAAATCCAATAAGCCAAAGCTTTCTATCGATATTTGCAGTGCGTGCCATCCGTTCTTTACGGGTACGGAGAAAGTTGCAGACACTGCCGGCAGAATCGATAAGTTCAAGAAAAAATACAACTTATCATAAATCATTAAGGCATCCTCCCGTTCGCGGAGGTTTGTTTTGCTCACATTTATTCCCACACCCCTAGGCAATCTTGACGATATAACCGTTCGTGCTATCGAATGTTTTCAAAACGCAGATATTATTTTGTGTGAAGATACGCGCGTGACGGGCCAGCTTTTGTCACTGCTTGCAAAGCGCCGGGAGTTTGAAACCCGCGCAAAATTGATCTCTTTTCACGAACACAACCAGAATCGGCGTTTGCAAGAGTTTGACAGCGAATTTTTTTCACAAAACGTTTTGTACGTCAGTGACGCGGGGATGCCCGCAATCAGTGATCCGGGAGCAAGGCTGGTGCAGTTTTGCCACAGCAGGGGTCTTGAGTATGACGTGTTGCCCGGGCCAAGTGCGGCGGTTACGGCGTACGCGGCCAGCGGTTTTGAAGGTGGATTTTATTTTTACGGATTTTTGCCCAAGAAAAAGCGGCTGGGGCAGCTGCAACAGCTGCTGCAATCTTCCTGTCCGGTAATTGTTTATGAATCCCCGCACAGAATCCAAAAGCTTCTTGAACAGATCAAAAGTCTGCAGCCCCGGGCGCAGCTGTTTTTGGCCAAAGAGATCAGCAAACAGTACCAGCGCTATTATTACGGCACTGCAGAAAGTATCAGCCTTGCCAATACCAAAGGCGAATGGACGGTTGTGATCAAACCGGTACCAAAACCCAGGATCGAACTTGACGTTGAAGAGGTGATCGCTTTGGATATCAGCGATAAGCAAAAGTCCAAAATCTTGGCAAAAGAGGGCGAAAAAACAGCAAAACAATGGTACAATGAGTTGCAAAACAGGGGCAGGTGAAACAATGATTATATACGGAAAACAGTGTTGTCAGTATATCTTAGAGCGGGAAATGGCGTTTGAAAAGATATATCTGAGTAAAAAAACCGTTTTAGACAGGAAAACTTTTGGCAAATTTCGCGAAAAAATTGATATAATTGACAATAAAAAGGCCCAGGCTCTGGCCAAAGGCGGTAATCATCAGGGAATTTTGATGGTTGTTGAAGACTTTGAACCAAGCAGTCTTGATCAGGTCAAATCCCATGATTTTATCGTTGTTTTAAACGAGATAACGGACGTGGGTAATATCGGCAGCATCGTACGGAGTGCGCATGCTCTGGGCGCTGATGCGGTTATTGCCTGCGGCGTGCGTTCCCTTTCTTTTTCCGGGATCGCAAGAGCAAGCAGCGGCGCGCTGTTTGAACTGGATTTTGCCGTGCAGCCCAATACGCTTGATGTTCTTAATGAACTGGGCTTAAGCGGATTTACCCGTTACGGGGCCGCGATGGAGGGCAAAGATATCAGCGGCGTCTCTTTTAAGCGCAGATGCGCTTTGGTTCTTGGAAGCGAGGGCAAGGGATTAAGTAACAGGGTTTTGGATAAACTTGATGCTACGGTGGCGATACCGATGCAGCGCAGCTTTGACTCGCTGAACGTCGGGGTCGCAGCGGGAATTATTATACATAGGATCGCCAATGACACTTCAAGAATTAATAGATAATTACGGTTTGGATCAGATACGTGATCGTACGCGTATCTCTGTTGACAACATCCTCAACCTGCTCAACGAAGATTATGAAAGCAGCGGAAAAACAAATGCGCTTGGCTTTTATAAGATTTTAGAACGTGAATTTGATATCGATTTTTCCCAGCAGAAACAAAAGCTCAAAGAAAGCATTAACGAACACGATTACGTGCCAAAAGAGCTTTTGGTCACCGAGAGAAAATACGCCTCCACAAAAAGGATCACTTCTGCAGCTTTTTTCCTCATTATACTCGCCGCCGCGGCGTTTGGGGTAGTTTACATGGCCAACTCCGGGGCGATATTTAGCGAAACAAACCGGAGCCAAAGCCAGTCGCAGCAGGTTGCGCCGCCGGCTGAGGAGGAAACGCTTGCTATCGAGCGTTTGCCAAACGTTCAAAAAACGGCGCCGCAACCTGAGAAGGAGCCGTCTGCAGCAGTGCCTGAAAGTAATACAACCCTGCAAGAAAGCCGGGAACTGGATGACATCACCGAAGAGGAAGAGGTCCAAAACGTGCAGCAAGAGCGGGCCGAGGTTAATACCACACGCGAAACTGAGCAGTCCATGGCGCTGCAAGAACCCGTACCCACTGCAAAAGAAGCGGGAAACGTACTGCAAACGTATACACTGGACCAGCCTCCGGTGGTGCGGCCCAAGAGCAAAATGTGGCTTGGCTATATCGATCTTGACAGCGGCAAGCGTGTCCAAAAAAACAAAACCGATCCCATCGTGATCGAAGGTAACAACACCATTATTGTCACCGGACACGGGCATATGGCTATCGGTGATATCGATTTTGCGACCGGACAGAGGTTGTTTTTTCATTATGAGGACGGAGAGCTTAAGCGTTTGAACGAAGCAGCGTTTAAGCAGCGCAACGAAGGTAGGCTCTGGTGAGAATTTTTGTAGTTATTTTTCTGTTTTGTTCACTGGTATGGGCCGATACGCTTGATGACGTGGTCCAGGACCTTGTCGATCAAAATCAGTATGAAAAGCATAAAGTCCTCATCGACGCCCTTTTTGAAAAAAAAGAGCGGTTTATGATCGCCGAGCAGGTGGATGTGGTCGAAGTAGCCAAAGTGCTCAAAGAAAACGGTTTGCTCAAACTGTTTTACGAACAGCCCACGATGACGCACGTGAAGTTTACCAGCAGTTCCAAGCCCAAACTGTTTTTGAAACTGCTCAACGATATTTTGCAGCAGATCGGATTTACGTATTATTTTATAGAAAATGTAAAGTACGATGATGGTAAGATTACGTGGCAAATAAAATACAGGGGCGATTACGCGATCGATCCGCTGCTGCTGTCCAGACGGCTTGAAGCCCACGGGGTTAAAATCGCTTCCATGAAAAAAGACGCGTACAACCGCTTTAGCTACGGGTTGAATATGCATGATGCCCAGCTTGATGTCAAAAAGCTCATCCCCGGCGAGCGGTTTGAGATAACGCGGGCGATTGAGGATGTTATGCTCGATGTCAGCTTTGGCCGGTACGTTGTTTTTCGGCCCCAGTCGGGCAGTTTTTGGTATCCGGAAGTGATCCTGTACGACAAGGATTTGAATATTATCGACAGTATAGAACACCAAGAGATTAAAAAGACGTTGTATGTAGACCTTGGCAGGCATGTCAAGTATATCTCCGTATCGGATCTGTATCTACTGGAAAATTTAAAAGGCGGACTCAGCGTAGAATTAAAAGGGGAAAGATAAATGTTTGACGAGATTCAGTTTGAAAAGATGAACAGACTGCCAAAATATCTGTTTGCAGTCATAAACGATTTGAAGATGGAAGCCAGGCGGGCAGGCGAGGATATTATCGATTTCAGTATGGGCAATCCCGACGGCAAAGCCCCCGATGAGATAATTGATAAGCTGGTGGAAGTCGCCCAGCGTGAAAAAACGCACGGCTACAGCGCGAGCAAAGGGGTCTATAAGCTTCGTCTGGCAATCTGTGACTGGTACAAACGCAAATACGACGTCGATCTGGATTCCGAAACCCAGGCGGTGGCGACGATGGGTTCCAAGGAAGGTTACGTGCATCTGGTCCAGGCTATTACCAACGCCGGGGACGTCGCGATCGTGCCCGATCCGACCTATCCCATCCACTCCTACGCCTTTGTTCTTGCAGGCGGCAACGTCCAAAAGATGCCTTTGGTATTTGATGAATATTACAGGGTCGATGAGGACCTGTTTTTTGAAAACCTGTACAAATCGCTCAAAACTGCCGTACCAAAGCCAAAATACGTCGTGGTTAATTTCCCCCATAACCCCTCCACGGCAACCGTGACACCGCATTTTTATGAGCGCCTGGTCGAAATCGCCAAAGCCGAGCGCTTTTATATCATCAGCGATATCGCCTATGCCGATATCACGTTTGACGGGTACAAAACACCTTCGATTCTGAGCGTACCGGGTGCGCATGAAGTCGCCGTTGAAAGTTTTACCATGAGTAAAAGCTATAATATGGCAGGCTGGAGAGTGGGTTTTGTCGTAGGCAACAAAAAGCTGGTCGGCGCACTGCAAAAGATCAAAAGCTGGATCGATTACGGGATGTTTACCCCCATTCAGGTAGCTTCCACCATCGCACTGAACGAGATGGACGATCTGGTACAGCAGCGCATCGTGCAAAAGTATGAAAAACGGCGGAAAGTACTGGTCGAAAGCTTCAGCAACGCAGGCTGGCACATGAGGGCTCCCGAAGCGACGATGTTTGTCTGGGCCAAGATTCCAAAAGAGGTCGAGCATCTGGGCTCGCTTGAGTTTTCAAAGCGGCTGCTGACCGAAGCCAAGGTTGCCGTGAGCCCGGGAATCGGGTTTGGCGAATTTGGAGAGGGATATGTCCGTATAGCGCTGATTGAGAATGAAAAGCGTACCAGGCAGGCGGCAAAAAATATTAAAAAGTTTTTAAAACAGTATCAGTAAACACTAGCGGCAAAAGGATAACAATGGTAAAAATAGGTATTTTAGGTGTAGGCACCGTCGGGCAGAGCGTGGTGCAGATTTTGGAAGAAAACGCAGACATCATCGAAGCCAGGGCGGGTAAAAAAATTATCCCCGTAAAAGGCATGGTGCGCGATGTAACCAAAAAAAGAGATGTAAGCATCGAACTCAGCGATGATGCCGACGCGATCTTAGAAGATGATTCCATCGATATCGTCGTAGAGTTGATGGGCGGCGTGGACAGGCCGT
Source organism: uncultured Campylobacterales bacterium (assembly GCA_964442515.1). Classification (GTDB taxonomy): domain Bacteria; phylum Campylobacterota; class Campylobacteria; order Campylobacterales; family Sulfurovaceae; genus TCS-49. Next base: position 23,272 of record CAYUAC010000008.1, read on the forward strand.
TTGAATTTATCAAAAAAGCGATGCAAAAGGGTAAATCCATCGTCACTGCCAATAAGGCGCTGCTGGCTTACCACAGGTACGAACTGCAAAAAATCGCGGGCAGCCACAGAGATATCGCGTTTGGCTACGAAGCCAGCGTCGCGGGCGGTATCCCTATTATTCAGGCGCTGAAAACGGGCCTCAGTGCCAATCACATCGATTCGATTTCGGGGATTATGAACGGAACGTGCAACTATATTCTGACCAAGATGATCAACGAAGGCGCCGAATTTGACGCGACACTCAAAGAAGCTCAGGAACTTGGCTACGCCGAAGCCGACCCGACCTTTGACGTGGGTGGATTTGACGCGGCCCACAAGCTGCTGATTTTGGCCAGTATCGCTTACGGTATAGATGCCAAACCCGAAGATATCGTGATTGAGGGGATTGAAAATATCAGTCCCATCGACGTGGAGTTTGCCAACAAATTCGGGTACGCGATCAAACTGCTTGGTATGGCCAAGAAAAAGGGGGACAAGATTGAACTGCGCGTGCATCCGTGCATGATTGACGACAGTTCCATGGTGGCTAAGATTGACGGGGTGATGAACGGCATCAGCGCGGTCGGCGACAAGGTCGGCGAAACGCTGTATTACGGTCCCGGAGCAGGCGGCGACGCCACGGCCAGTGCGGTGATAGCAGATATTATCGATATTGTGCGGGGCAATACGTCGGCGATGCTAGGGTATAACAGACCGCTGGAAAGCGATATGCACCTGGTCCAACCCGCCGATATCCGCTCCAAATATTACCTGCGGCTGCTTGTTAACGATGAAGCCGGCGTGCTTGCCAGGATTTCCGATACCTTTGCCAAGTACGGCATTTCCATAGAGACCATGATGCAGCAGCCCTCAGGCAGCGATATGGCCAATCTTCTGGTGGCAACGCATATCTGCAGGGAAGACAGTATCAACAAGGTGATGGAAGAGTTGTTTGAAAACCAAAACGTCTTTACCAAGCCGGCAATGATCAGAATCGACTAGGCAGTCCGCAGATGGAACACTGTATCAGGTCGGTATGTACCTACTGCGGAGTGGGCTGTGAAATAGAGGCAACCGTCAGCGACAACAGGGTCCAAAAGATACGCGGGGCCAAAGACGGTCCCGTCAGCCAAGGCAGGTTGTGTATCAAAGGCAAAAAAGGGTACGGTTTTTTAAATGCCAAAGAGCGTATCAAGGGGGCACTGGTAGAAAAAAACTTCGCGCAAAAAGCCGGTATCAGCCCGGAAAAACTGCATCCTTATTCAGAGCGCTTTTTCCAAACCGACGCCGACAGTGCCGCCAAAGCGGCAGCTTTGACGCTTCAAGACAGTATCAATACCCATACTCCCTATTCCCACGCTTCCGTCGGCGGAGCCAGGACCAGCTGCGAAAACGGCTACTTTTTCCAAAAGTTTACCAGGCAGATGCTTGGCAGTCCCAATATCGACAGTTGTGCCAGGATATGCCACTCTCCCAGTCTCAAGGGAATGAAAGCCGTTATCGGCGAGGGAGCGGCGACCAACGGGTACGATTCCATCTTTGAAAGCGAGTTTTTGCTTATAATCGGATCCAATACAACCCAGGCCCATCCCATCGTTTCGGGCAAAATGCTGCGAAGCAACGCCAGGATAGCCACGGTCGATATCCGCCAGACCCAGGTGGCGAAAAAAAGCGATTATGCTTTGATTATTCCCTTTGAATCCAATCTCATGATAGTCAACATGCTCAGCTTTATCATTATCCAAAAGGGGTGGTATGATAAAGAGTTCGTGCAACAGCGCACCAGCGGTTTTGACAGTTTCGCCCAAAAGATTTTAAGCGATCCCTACGCCGATCCAGCGTATCTGAAAACGCTTGAAGGCTATGAAGACCTTTATGACAAAATCCATGAAGTTGCCTACTGCTACGCCCACAGCAAAAGTATGATTTTTTGGGGCCTGGGCGTCAGTGAACATGAACAGGGCAGCAAAACGGTGATGGCTATTTCGCACCTGGCGCTGATTACGGGCAATATCGGCAAAGAAGGGGCCGGTTTGATGCCTCTGCGGGGTCAGAATAATGTCCAGGGGACCTGCGATATGGGATGTCTGCCCTATTTCGGGCCTGATTACAGCCAGCCAAAAGAGATTGGGCTGATGACGCCGGAAGTCGTCGATGCGATTTTGGAGGGCAAAATCAAAACGCTTTATAACATGGGCGAGGATCTGGCGCACGTGCATCCAAACCAGAATAAGATGCAAAAAGCCCTGCGTAAACTCGATCTTATCGTGGTCAACGAACTGTTTGAAAACGAGATTACCCGTTTTGCCCACGTGGTATTCGGGGTCAAAAGCGCGTATGAGAAGCAGGGGGTTTATATCAACGCAGAACGGCGGATGCATCTTTCCACCCCGCTTGTAGAGTCCTCTTTGCCCGATGACTGGGAAGTGCTGCAAAAAATCGCCCGTTATATGGGGCATGAACTCAACTACTTCGGCAGCGGCCAGATTTGGCAGGAAGTACGCCGGCAAGCCCCTTCCCGCTTTAGCGGCGCAAGCTATGAAAAACTGGCCCGCAAGCCGATGCAGTGGCCGGTGGGCCTTGAGGATGAGGGGGTGGCGGTTATGCACCGCGACGGATTTAAAACCGATGACAGGCTGGGCCATTTTCACTACCACGGCTTTAAACCCAAACAATACAACAAACCGTTTGTTTTAAGCACGGGACGAACGCTGCCCCATTACAACAACGGTGCGCAGACACGTCATATTGAGGGAATAAGCCAACTTTATGCGGGGGATCTGCTGGAGGTCAGCCCGGATGATAAAGATTTTTTTGACTGCAAAGAGGTGATTTTGCAAAGCAGATACGGGCAAAGCGCTCCATTACAGATCGTATTTAATGCCGGGTTAAAAAAGGGCAGGCTCTTTACCACTTTTCATGACCCCAAAAGCAGGATCAATTTCCTTTTTGGCGACGAATGCGATGATATGATCAAAACAGCCAGATTCAAAGCGGTGGAAGTGGATGTCAAAAGAGTTAGGTGACAGAGCCGAACAGATGGCGGCAGATTATCTCAAAGCCCGGGGGTTTGCGATAGTAGAGCGAAATTTTCACAGCCGCTTCGGGGAAATCGATATCATCGCGACAAAGGATAACGTGTACCATTTTGTCGAAGTCAAAAGTTCCACGCTGTACCATCCTCTCTATGATATTACCCAGAATAAATTAAGCAAACTTATCAAAACTATAAGTATCTATTTAAAAAAGAACAATATAACTTCTGCTTATAGCCTTGACGCGGCGGCAGTTACCGATCGTGTCGAATTTTACGAAAATATAACTTTGTAATTCTAAGATTCTTGATTTAAGTCAAAAATTACGTTTATTGTTGTAATATTTTAGTGTCTAGTCTACTTTTTGCCCGATTAGTAGATTTGCTAAAACTTTATAGGAGGTATGACAATGCAAAAAAATGCTGCATTGGAGTACGACTATTCCGTTTCGAGATTGTTTGTATTTTCAACAATCCTGTTCGGTATAGTCGGTATGGTGATTGGGACACTGATCGCTGCTCAGATGGCTTTTCCTGAGCTTAACTACCTTTTGGGTGAGTACGGTACGTTTTCACGATTGCGTCCGCTGCACACAAACGGGGTTATATTTGGGTTCACGCTAAGCGGTATCTGGGCTACATGGTATTATGTAGGTCAAAGAGTTCTCAAGGTTTCAATGGGGGAGTCTCCGTTTTTGATGTTTATCGGCAAGCTGCATTTCTGGCTGTATATGCTGGTTATGGTGGTTGCGGTTATTACGCTTTTTATGGGGCTTACGCAAGCCAAAGAGTACGCACAGCTGATCTGGCCTATCGATATAGCCGTTGTAGTGGTGTGGGTTCTTTGGGGTATTAGTATCTTCGGTCTGATCGGGATCAGAAGAGAAAAAACGCTGTATATCTCTATGTGGTACTATATCGCGACGTTCTTGGGGATCGCGATGTTGTATCTGTTTAACAATATGGCAATACCTACACAGCTTGTCACCGGTTACGGCAGCTGGCTGCACTCGGTTTCGATGTATTCAGGTACCAATGACGCGCTTGTACAATGGTGGTACGGTCACAACGCGGTTGCGTTTGGTTTTACCGTTCCGATTATTGCGATGATTTATTACTTCCTGCCAAAAGAATCCGGCCAGGCCGTATATTCATACAAGCTTTCACTGCTTTCGTTCTGGGGTCTGATGTTTGTCTATCTCTGGGCCGGCGGTCACCACCTGATCTATTCCACCGTTCCTGACTGGATGCAGTCGCTTGGTTCGGTATTCTCGGTCGTATTGATTCTGCCTTCCTGGGGTAGTGCTATTAATATGCTGCTTACCATGAAAGGCGAGTGGAACCAGCTAACCGAAAATCCGCTGATTAAGTTCATGATTCTTGCTTCAACGTTCTATATGCTTTCAACACTGGAAGGTCCGATCCAATCGATCAAATCGGTTAACGCGATCGCACACTTTACCGACTGGATCCCCGGTCACGTGCATGACGGCGTTCTTGGATGGGTTGTTTTCATGATTATGGCTTCAATCTTCCATATGGCTCCAAGATTGTTTAACAGAGAGTTGTACTCCAAATCTCTGATGGAAAAACAGTTTTGGCTTCAGACAACGGGTATCGTCCTGTACTTCTCAAGTATGTGGATTGCCGGTATCACTCAGGGTATGATGTGGAGAGCGGTTGATGAGTACGGCAACCTGGCTTACTCATTTATTGACACTGTGACTGTATTGCATCCATACTATACAATCAGAGCATTAGCAGGTGTTTTATACTTGGTCGGTTTCTTTATGTTTGCGTACAACATTTACAAAACGTTTACCGTAGGCAAAGAAGTAGACGGATCAACGCTGCAAAACAAAACACCGATGTCGGCGTAAGGAGGTAGCAGATGTTTCATTGGTTAGAAAAACGACCGTTCTTTTTTTCGGTAGGTGTATTTGTAGTGATCGCTTTTGCGGGTTTGATCGAAATTTTGCCAAACTTCGCACAGGCGGCGCGGCCGGTTGACGGCACACGCCCTATGACCGTTCTTGAGACGGCAGGTAAAAACGTATATATGAAAGACAACTGTTTATCGTGTCATTCGCAGCTGATCAGACCGTTTAAAACCGAAACCGATCGGTACGGGATGTACAGTCTAAGCGGCGAGTACGCGTATGACAGACCGTTCCTTTGGGGTTCAAAAAGAACAGGCCCCGATCTGAAAAGAGTCGGTAACTACAGAACAACAGATTGGCATGAAAACCACATGTGGGATCCGCAGTCTGTAGTACCAAATTCGATTATGCCTTCATATAAGCATATGTTCAGCAATATCGCGGACATTGAAACGGCATACGCCGAAGCGCTGACGGTGAAAAATGTATTCAATACACCGTATGACCAGGATATTAACGGCGACGGCAAAGTCGACGTAGAACTTGGAAGCTGGAGCGAAGCAAAAGCAAACGCGCAGGCGCAAGCTGAGGAAATCGCGGCTGATATGAAGAACCAAGATGTAAAAGATGCCGTAGCGCGTGGGGAAATTCCCGAGATTGTTGCTATCATCGCATACATGAATAATCACTTAAGATAAGAGGGGTCAAGATGGATAACGTATACGAATTTCAAGGTTATGCGTACATTGTCTATACGATCATTCTGACCTTGATTCTGTACGGGTATATCGTTCATCTTTACAGAAGCGAAAAAAAAGGTATCAGAGATTACGAAAAGTACGGCAAAATGGCGCTAGATGACGAAATCAGCGACAAACCGGTTGAAAAACGTCACAAAGATACCGACGAAAAACCAAAGGAGCAATAAAAATGAAAAAGATTGTTATCGTATCTGTTCTTATTGCCGCTGTTATGATGGGGGGCGTATTTTATTATGTACGTGATATCATCGGCGACGATATGGTTAACCAACTTACGATCGCAGCAGCAATCATTCTTTTGATCCTGGTTATCGGTGTAACACTCAAATACATCAACCAGATCAAAAATGACACCGCTAGCGGGGAACTTGCTGACGAAGAGTGGGATGGAATCGGAGAGTATAAAAACGAGTTGCCAATCGGCTGGGCATTGTCATTTCTGGGTACTATGATCTGGGCGGCATGGTACTGGACTACAGGATATCCGCTTTGGGCATACAGCCAGATCGGTGAGTGGAATGAAGAGGTACAGGCCCACAGAGCCGCGTATGAAACCAAGTGGGAAGACGCCAGCAAATCCGAACTGGAGGATATGGGCCAATCCGTATTCTTAGTGCAGTGTGCGCCGTGCCACGGTATTACCGGTGACGGTATGGGCGGTAAAGCGGCCAATCTGATGGAGCGTATCAGCAAGGAAAGTGTGCTGCACAATATCAAACACGGTGCCAACAACCTGACTTCGGCGTATCCGGGCGGAATGCCCTCACAAAGCGGTCTGTACAATACCAACAGCGGGGCCATGGTGACTGATGCCGAGGCTGAAAAGGTAGCAGGCTACGTAGCCCGCGGAATGAGCGGCAGCGGAGCTGACGTGTATCAGGGTGCGTGTGCAAGCTGCCACGGAGCCGACGGTACCGGAATTACGGGTGCCGGCCCAAATCTTGTAGAATTTGACAACGACTTGATGAGTGCTCTTTTGCAGGACGGAAAAAAGGGTGCGATCGGTGCGATGCCTAGTTTTGGAGAGCGTTTGACTCCGGTACAGGTAAAAGCATTGACCACTTATATCAACTCATTGCAGATGTAAGGAGAGTATGATGAATGAAAACAGAAATATTTTTTCACTAAGCGGCATTACCGGGATGCTGATCGCAACGGTTCTGCTGCTTGCGATTCTGGCGTTTTTGACAACGCTGGCAATCGGTACCCAGCAAAAGAGTGCTGACAATTTTTACAAGCTTGAAAATCCGTCAGAAATCCAGATGAAAAGCGCTGACAACGTCAAACACGTTGTTGATGCTGATCAGAAAGAGTAAGGGGTAAGTATATTATGAGTGAAGAAGCCAAAGCCCTGCCCACCCCCTACCGGATAAAAAGATACTGGTTCTTTTTATT